>JANQIA010000340.1 GCA_028282405.1 Rhodovibrionaceae bacterium | reverse complement strand
ACGATGGTGATGGGGATGCTCAGCCGGCCGATGAACTTGCCGGTCAGGGCCTGGACCAGCGGGCCGGGGCCGCCCTTCTCCGCGCTGGCGCCGAGCACCAGGATGGAGATCGAGGGCTCCTCCTCGATCAGGTCGAAAAGCTCGTCGCGCTGCGGGCCCTCGCGCAGATAGAGCACCGGCATGGAGCCGGCGATCTCGTTCACCTGGCGGGCCAGCTTCTGCAGGAGTTGCTCGGCGGCGGTCCGCGCCTCGTCCCGCATCAGGTCCCCGACCCTCAGCCAGTTCTGGTACTCCGAGGGCTCGAGCACGTAGAGCAGCGCCACCCGGCCGCCGGTGTGGCGCGCGCGCAGGCAGGCAAAGCGCAGGGCCACGTCCATCTCCGGACTGTCGTCGACGACGACCAGGAAGATACGCTGGCGGTGGGCCTCCGCCGGCGCAGCCTCGTCCGTGGGCGCTTCGCTATTTCCCTCATTCATGACGTGCATTGTTGGCGCAATGCGGCCGACTAGTCACGCTTGAAAATGACATGTCCCAGCCAGCCGGCCAGGGCCGCCATGACCACGGCCAGCAGGCCGTAGATGCCGGCCTGGGTATGGGCGAAGTCGTAGACCTCGGCCTCCAGATCGACCTTCTGGATGAACAGCGGCTGCGACTGTGCCTCGACGATCCGCCCGTCGCGGAAGATGTAGGTCTCCACGTGGTAGGGCCCGACGGGCACGTTGGGCGGGATGGGGATCTCGGCGCGGAACAGTGCGGCGCTGCGCCGCTGGATGAGATAATACGACTCGCTGTAGGTGCCTTGCGCCTGCTTGCGGCGCACGAAGGCGTCTTCCCACTCGCGCGCCAGGTTCTCAGAGGCCTTCTGGCGCAGCTTGGGGTCGCGGATTTGGTCCACGCCGATCCGGTGCCGCTGCAGCACCGCCTCGCCGGCGATCTCATGCAGCGGCCGGGTGCTGGCCAGGGCATAGAAGCTCGGCACGTTCTCGATGGTGATGCGGGCCGTGTTCATCCAGATACCGGCCACGTTGCTCTTGCGCAGGACCACCTGGTCCTTCTCCGGCCCGCGCACGACGATGACGATGTCGTCTTCCGGCCCGGCGCCGGTGCCGAAGATCAGCACGCTGGAGCCGGCAAAGCCCGTGGTGATGGCGACCACGTGCTCGGAAAGATCGGTGGTGAGCTGCGCCCGGGCCGTGCCGAGCGGCAGGGCTGCCCAAAGCAGCAGCGCGCACAGCGTCAGGCGGAGGAGGGCGCGTGACCGGCTCACAGCGTCGCCCCCAGGGAGTAGAGGTCGTCCGGCGTGCTCACCAGGTCATAGAGCAGCTTGATGCCGAGGCCCATGATCAGGGCGCCGAGCAGGATGCGCAGGGAGTCGCCGGGGATGCGGGAGGCATAGCGGCCGCCGTACTGGGCGCCCACCACGCCGCCGGCGATCAGCATCAGCGCCAACGCGATGTCCACCGTCTGATTCTGGGTCGCCTGCAGGAAGGTGACGTTGGCGGAGACGAAGATGATTTGGAACAGCGAGGTGCCGATGACCACCGTGGTCGGCATGCCCAGCAGGTAGATCATCAGCGGCACGATGATGAAGCCGCCGCCCACGCCCATGATGGCGCTCAAGACGCCGACGACGAAGCCGCAGCCGAGCGGCAGCAGCGCCGAGATATAGAGCCGCGACTTGCGGAAGCGCATCTTGAGCGGCAGGCCGTGCGCCCAGTGATGCTGATGCAGCTTACGCCGCTGCACGTTGCGGCGGCGGCGCACCAGGGCGCGGGTGCCCTCGAACAGCAGCATGACGCCGATGGTGCTGAGCAGAATCACATAGGACAGGCTGATGACCAGGTCGATCTGGCCGAGCCCGCGCAAGAGGGTGAAGAGCGCGACGCCCACCGTCGAGCCGACGAAGCCGCCGGCCAGCAGCACTAGGCCCATCTTGATGTCGACGTTGCCGCGGCGGAAGTGCGCCAGCACGCCGGAAATGGAGGAGGCGATCACCTGGTTCGCCTGCGTCGCCACGGCGATGGCCGGGGGGATGCCGATGAAGATCAGCATCGGCGTCATGAGGAAGCCGCCGCCGACGCCGAACAGGCCGGAGAGAAAGCCGATCAATCCTCCCAAGCCGAGCAACAGGAACACGTTGACGGAGAGCTCGGCGATCGGAAGGTAGATCTGCATCAAAACCAGGTTGGCGGCTCACCCTCCACCCGGTCGCCATGGCCTTGTCGTGAAGGCGGGCGCGCGCGAAGGCGTCTTCGAACACTGCGATGAAGTGGACGAGCTGCCCCCGGGACGACCTGGAGCAAGCGGCAATCCAAACGTCGTCAAGAGCAGCTTATACCCTTCTGCTTTCAAAGCCAATTCACGCTTTGCGCAGTGCAGCAAAAAAATGCGGCTGTATGGCGGTTTCTTCTGGGGCGCGCCGGCGCCCGGTTAGCTCGGTGTCTCTTTGCGGAGGCGCGCCCGAGCTGTTCCGTCCCGCTCCCCCACCCGGCCACCCACGGAATTGTGGACAGTGGGGTGGCCGGGTGGGGGAGCGGGAGGTTCAGACCGGATAGATAGGTGACACTGTAGACCGGATACATGGGTGACAGCTCTAGAAGTCGGCCAGGAGGTGGCCGATGCCCTGGAAAGAGAGCTG
>JANQIA010000300.1 GCA_028282405.1 Rhodovibrionaceae bacterium | reverse complement strand
CCAGCGCGGCGAGCGCGCCTTCCACGGCCTTGCCTTGAGGGTCGAGGACGCCTGGTTTGAGCGTGACGTGAACTTTGGCTTTCATGGTCGCTCCGGCCCCTACCCGCTCAGACTCCGATAGCGCCGGACTATCCCATGCTCCTGGCAAAAGCAACGGCCCGGACATTGCGGAAACTGCAGGCCTGGCAAGGCGCCTTGCCCCTCGCCTTGAAAGGGGTATAGCTGTCGCGAGACTGCACAGGCCAACGACCGACGGGAAAGCATGGAGTCGCCGACGAACAGCCTAGCCGAGAGCGCCGAGGACGTGCTGAACTTCTGGTTCGCCAAACGCCGCAGGCCTACGCCACCGACCCGCAGGCGCGGCGCGTCGCGCGGGAGACCGTGGAGGCCGGACTGGACGGCGGGCTCAGCCAGATCGAGCGCGTCTTCCTCTACCTGCCATTCGAGCACAGCGAAGACCTGGCCGATCAGGAGCTCGGCTGCGCGCTGATGGGCCAACTGGACGAGAATCCCGACTGGCTCGACTTCGCCGAGAAGCACCGGGAGCTGATCGTCCGCTTCGGGCGTTTCCCCCACCGTAATGCCATACTCGGCCGGCAGAGCACGCCGGAGGAAGACATCTACCTTGCGCAGCCCGGTGCCGGCTTTTGACCGGCCCCGCCAACCCCTTTTGGAGAGAGAGCATGATCAAGAGACTCTGCGTAATCGCCGCCGCTACGATGCTCTGGACCGGAGGTGCTGCGGCGGACGACACCGAGATGGAAGCCAAGTACCGCGCCTATCAGGAGGCCATCCAGGCGACGCAGCGCTGCGATAAGCGCGAGTTCACACCGGCCGAGCAGAACGCCCTGGGCGAGGAGATCAACTTCGAGATCGACGGCACCATCGGGGCCGGCAAGCGGCTGACCATCATCGAGGAAGCGAAGAAGAGCATGAACGACCTGATCTTCCGCCGCGGCTGCGAGGACCCGGATGTTCAGGCGCGCCTGATGCTTTTCGAAAGCGAATTGGCGCCCTCCCTGCACGGCAACTAGGCCGCAAGCGCTTTGTCCCGTCCGTGGGGTGCCGTGAAGTCAATTTTGGGGCCGAACGGAACCACGCCGGTCGGATTGATGGTGCCGTGGCTGCCGTAATAGTGGCTCTTGATGTGCTCCATGTTCACCGTCTCGGCGACACCCGGCACCTGGTAGAGCTCCCGCGTGTAGGCCCAGAGGTTGGGATAGTCGACAATGCGTTTCAGGTTGCACTTGAAGTGCCCGACGTAGACCGGGTCGAAGCGCACCAGCGTGGTGAAGAGCCGCCAGTCGGCCTCCGTAATCTGATCGCCGACCAGGTAGCGCTGACCGGCTAGGCGTTCCTCCAGCTTGTCCAAGGTGGCGAACAGCGCCGTCACGCCCTCTTCGTAGGCGGCCTGCGTGGTGGCGAAGCCGGCCCGATAGACGCCGTTGTTCACCGTCCCGTAGACGAGGTCGTTGATCTCCTCGATCTCAGGCCGGAGCGCCTCGGGGTAGAACTCCCGGTCGTTGCCGGCGACCCCGACGAAGGCGCTGTTCAGCATGCGGATGATCTCGGAGGACTCGTTGCTGACGACGGTCTCGCGCTCTTTGTCCCAGAGCACCGGCACAGTCACGCGCCCCGTATAGTCCGACTTGGCGCGGGTGTAGATCTGATGCAGCACCTCGCTGGCATACAGACTGTCTGCAAGCTCCTCCTCGGGGCGGAAGGGCCAGCCCTGCTCTGCCATATGCCAGTGCACCGCATCGACGCTGATGGCGTCCTCCAGGCCCTTGAGCGCCCGGAAGATCAGGGTGCGGTGCGCCCAGGGACAGGCGTAGGAGACGTAGAGGTGGTAGCGGCCCGGCTCGGCCTTGAAGCCGCCCTCGCCCGTTGAGCCGGGCGCGCCGTCCGGCGTCACCCAGTTGCGGAAGCTGCTGTCCTGCCGCTGGAAGCGGCCGCCGGAGGCTTTGGTGTCGTACCAGCGGTCGTGCCAGACGCCGTCGATCAAGAGGCCCATGGTCTTCTCCTTGCTCTGTCCTGCTATCTAGCGTGCCGGGCTCAGGCGGCGAGCTTGGCGGCGATGCCGGCCACGTGCTTGCCCTGGAAGCGCGCCAGAGAGATCTCCTTTGCGATCGGCTGGCGGCTGCCATCGGCGCCGGCGATGGTGGCGGCACCGTAGGGGCTGCTGCCCTTCAGCTCGCTGATATCGGCAAGCTCCGGCCCCGCATAGGGCAAGCCGACGATGACCATCCCGTGGTGCACCATGGTGTTCCAGGTGGAGGTGATCGTGGTTTCCTGCCCACCGCCTGTGCCGGTGGAGGTGAAGACGCTGCCGACCTTGCCGACCAGCTTGCCGTTGACCCAGAGGCCACCGGTCTGATCGAGGAAGGTCCGCATCTGCCCCGCCATGTTGCCGAAGCGGGTGGGCGTACCGAGGATGATGGCGTCGTATTGGTCGAGCTCGCCGGGCTCGGCGATCGGGGCGGCCTGGTCCAGCTTGGCGCCAGCCTTCTCTGCCACCTCGCGCGGCATGGTCTCGGGCACCCGTTTGATGGTGACCTCGACGCCTTCGACCTCGCGGGCGCCCTCGGCGACCGCTTCGGCCAGTGTCTCGATGTGGCCGTACATACTGTAGTAAAGAACCAGAACCTTGGTCATCGTGCCGCCTCCTCTGCTGGCGCGTTGTCTCAGTCGTTGTCCTTGATGTAAGTGATGCCCATCAGAGGAAAATAAGGTTTCATATGAACTTTCTGTTTCTTGAAAAGAAACAATTATGATCGGAGCAGCGGCGCTGCCTATGCCCTCAGAGACATCGCAGACCGGCTGCGCTTTCGTATGAGCGATCAGGAGACGCGTTGGGCCGGAATGGCCGCCGTGGCCGTGGCCGGCTCGGCCCTGCTCTGGGGCGTCTGGTGGCTGCCGCTGCGGCGCCTGGAAGAGGCCGGCATGAGCGGCTTCCAGGTCAACCTTTCGATCTATCTCGTGCTGGCGCTGGCGGCCCTGCCCTATCTGAGGCATTGCTGGCAGGGACCGCTCAGGGCGCACGCCGTCCCCTTCTTCGTCGCCACCCTGCTGATGGGCCTGGCCTTGCTGGGCTGGAACCTGGCTCTGCTCTGGGGCGAGGTGGTGCGGGTTTCGCTGCTGTTCTACCTGACGCCGATCTGGGCCAGCATTCTGTCGGTGATGTTCCTGCACGTCCGCTTCGGCTTGGGTCGCGCAGCGACGGTGCTCTGCGGGCTGGCCGGCGCCATGATCGTCCTGAGCGGCAAGGGTGGCGGCTGGCCGCTGCCGCGGGAGACGGCGGACTGGCTGGCGCTCGCCTCGGGCATGCTCTTCGCCGGCAGCCTGGTGATGACCCGGCGCTGGCCGGTCATCTCGGGCCTGCCCTTGACCCTGTCTTGCTTCGCCGTCGTCGCACTGGGCAGCGCCGTCATGGTGCTTGTTAGGGGTGAAGCCGGGACCCTGGTCGCCATGTCGCCGCTCCTGCTGCTTGCCGCCACCTTGGTCGGCGCGCTGTGGATCCTGCCGGCCACCTGGCTGATGCTCTGGGGTGCCGGCCGCATCGATGCCGGGCGTGTCTCCATCATCCTGCTCCTGGAGATTCCGGTGGCTGCGATCTCCGCCACCCTGATCGCCGGAGAGCCCTTCGGTTGGCGCGAAGCCGCAGGCTGCCTGCTGGTTCTGCTGGCCGGTCTGCTGGAAAGCCGGGGCCAAGTGCAGGAAAGCCGCGTTTTCTCTTGACGCCGCGCGGCGAAGAACGGATATGCTGCCGACATCAAACGAACTTGGCGACGAAAGCCTGTCATGACCCTGCGACGACGACCGAGGATCTTCCGCCGTTAGCCGCATCCGCCCACGGGTGGGATGGCGGCAACCGCCTTCGTCATCCGCCGGTCATGGGTCATTGTCATGAACTTCGAAATCGTCGTCCAAGCACCTCACCACCTGCCTCTCATCGATAATCTCTTGGACCGGACCTTCGGGCCCGATCGCTTTGGCAAGACGGTCTATCGCCTGCGGGAGCAGGCCGAGGCGGTTCCAGCTCTGTCCAAGGTCGCTCTGGGAGACAGGGGCGAGCTTCTGGCCTCCTTGCGCTTCTGGCCCATCGATATCGAAGGCACCCCGGCCATTCTCCTCGGGCCCTTGGCGGTCGAGCCGAGCCTTCAGGGGCGCGGGGTCGGGCGGGCCCTGGTGCGCCGCGGCCTGAACCGGGGCAAGGCCCTCGGCTATGACCTCTGCGTCGTGGTGGGCGAGCCGGAGTACTACCAACCCTTCGGCTTCGTCGAGGCCACGCCCCACGGTCTGGTGCTGCCAGGCCCGGTCGACCCGCGCCGCTTTCAGGTCTTGGAGATGACCCCGGGCGCGCTCGAAGGCGTCAGCGGGCTGATCGGTCCCGGCAAGGCCATGCCCAGCACCAACGGCGGCATGTTCGAGCGCGCCGGCTAGGAGCTTTCGCGGCGCCAGGCGATGAGCAGCCCGCCGAGCGTCAGCAGCGCGACCAGCAGCGCCGGCATCACCGGGAACTGCCTCAGGCCAACCACCCGGTAGGCGTCCTGCCCGACGATGCCGAGCCAGTCGCGGCCATGGCGGTCGCGGCCGATGCCGACCTTGCGCACGGCGATGTCGCGGCCCTCGGCCAAGTGCCAGAAGGCCCCGCCGCTGCCGGCCACCACGGGCTGCATCAGCTCATCGGTGGCGCGCAGGTCGCGGAACTCGATGGGGTTGAGCGGACCGGCCGCGGCCAGGGTGGTCCGTGTGCCGTCGCTCACCTCGTAGAGGCCGAAGTCCTCGATCGGCAGATCGGCGGTGGCGCGCCCGCCGCTGCGCGGCACCAGCTCGAGGTCCTGCGTCTCTCCGTCCGGTCCGGTCACCGTCACATTGACGGGCGCTTCGGAGAGCGAGCGCCTTTCGATATGCAGGCTGTCCTGACGCACCTCGGCGCGCAGGCTTTCCTCTTCCAGGTCCGGCTCCTTCATCAGCCAGTGCGAGATGCGACGCACCAGCTCCGACTGCGGGCCGCCGCCCTCGAAGTGCCGGGACCAAAGCCAGATCTGATCGCTCAAGAGCTGCGCCACGCGCCCCTCGCCGACCCGCTGCAGGATAAGCAAAGGCCGTTCGGCAACGCCGGACAGCAGCACGTCGCCGCTCTGGGACTGGGTCTCGATCTGGCGGAACCAGCGGCCCCAGGCCGGCTGAATGTCGGTGCCTTCGGGCGGCGCGCCGCGCAGCCCGGTGGTGACCGGATGGCGCCAGCCGGTGTCGGTCAGGTTGGGCTTGAAGCCCTCCTCGATCACGTCGCCGGTCGGCTGGGCCGGCAGCAAGCGGCCGAGCGGCGTACGGCTGAGCGACAGGGGGCTGGCGAAGCTCGGGCCCGCCGCCTGCATCACCGCGCCGCCCTCTTCGACGTAGCGGGCGATGTTCTCGAGGTAGAGGCCGGGCAGCACGCCGCGCCGGCGGTAACGGTCGAAGATGATGAGATCGAACTCGTCGAGCTTGACCTCGAAGAGCTCGCGGGTGGGAAAGGCAATCAGCGAGAGCTCGCGGATCGGCGTGCCGTCCTGCTTCTCCGGCGGCCGCAGAATGGTGAAGTGCACCAGATCGACCGAGGGGTCGGACTTCAGGATATTGCGCCAGGCCCGCTCGCCGGAATGGGGCTCGCCGGAGACCAGCAGCACCCGCAGGCGCTCGCGCACGCCATTGACCACCACGGCGACGGCGTTGTTGGCCAGGCTCAGCTCATCCGGCAGAGCATCGACCTGCACCTGCACCACGCTGGGCCCGCGGCGCTCCAGCACGATGGGGATCTCCGCTTCCTCGCCAACGGTCACGTCGACGAACTCCGGCGCCCGGCCGTCGACGCGCACGCGCAGCGCCACCGTGCTGCCCACGGCCGCTTCGGGCAGGTCGTCGACCCTGAGGCGGAGAGAGGCCGGCTGGCCGATGATCGAGAAGTTCGGCGCCTGCGTGACCGTGACGCGGCGGTCGCGCTCCTGGCCGCTGCCGCTGCGCAGCAGGTGGACCGGCGCGTCTATCCCAAGGCTCTCGAAGTCCGCCGGGACGTCATGCACCTGGCCGTCGCTGATCGTGAAGATGCCGGAGATACGCTGGCGCGAGACCTCGGCCATGTCCTGGCGCAGTGCCGAGAAAAGCTGGGTGCCCGCGGCTGTTCCCTCAGGTCCGGTGGCGCCGGTACGCAAGACGCGAACCTCCGTGTCCGGCAAGCCATCGAGCTCTTCCAGCAGCTCGCTCAGCGCTTCTTCGCTCTGCTCGGGGCGCGGCTCTACGTTCTGGCTCTGGCTTTCGTCCATCAGCACGAAGACCAGGTCGGGAATGGCTTCCCGCTCTTCGGCGATGAAGGCCGGGTTGGCCAGCACAAGGACCGCGGCGGCAATGAAGATCGCCCGCCAGGGCCAGCCGCGGGCCTTCAGCCAAACGGCCCAGAGCACGACGGCAGCGCCCAGGAGAGCGGACAGCCACAGCAGCCAAACCGGAATCAGCGGGGCGAAGGTGATGCTGACGCTGTCCAGCACGGCCGCCCCCTATTGCCCGAGTCGTTCGAGAATGAAGGGCACGTGCACCTGATCGGCCTTGTAGTTCCCGGTCAGCGCATACATCGCCAGATTGACCCCGAAGCGGAAGGCCATCTCGCGCTGGCGCTCGCCGCCGGGAACCACCGCGGCCAGGGGGATGCCGTACTCGTCGACCGCCCAGGCGCTGGCCCAGTCGTTGCTGCCGATGATGACGGAGGCGACGCCGTCGTTGTCCGCCCGGTCCGGACTCTCCACCCAGAGCGAGCCGCCATCGAAGCGACCGGGGAAGTCCTGCAGCAGATAGAAGGCCTTGGTCATCACGTGATCGGGGGGCACCGGCGACAGCGGCGGGACATCGATACCCGCCGTCAAACGCCGCAGCGCCTGGCCGTTCTGGCTGCGGTCGCCGAGCAGACCGCGGCCGGCGGCGCTCTGCTCGCGTAAATCGATCAGGATGGTGCCGCCATAGAGCAGGTAGTCGTTCAAGGCGTCGCGGGCGGCCGTGTCGAGACTGCGCTGCTCAGGCGAGATCGGCCAATAGAGCAGCGGGTAGAAGGCTAGCTCGTCGCGGCCGAGGCGGACGCCCTGCGGGTCGCCCGGCTCGATGGCTGTGCGCTGGCGCAGCAGGCGCGACAGGCCGGTGAGCCCGGCTTCGCTCATGCGGTCCACGGCCGGAACGCCGGTGATGACGTAGGCGAAGCGCGTTTCCCGCAAGGCCTCGACGATGTCTTCGTCGGCCGCCTTGGTCGCCGTCGGCCAAAGCGCCAGAGCGACCAACGGCAGGGCCAGCAGGCAAAGCGCTGTGGTCGCCGCGGCCCCAGAGCCGGAGCCTGACGCGGGTTCGGGACGCCAGCCGAGGCCGCGCAAGCGCAAGCCGAGGACGAAATCCGCAAGTCCGATCAGCAGCGCCGCCAGCAGCAGCCAAGCGAAGAGGTCCGTCTCCGCCGTTTGGCGATAGTTCTCTTCCTGGATACGTGCCGGCAAGGGACCGAGCGGCAGCATCTCGTTCTCCGCATCGCCGATGTTGAGGGCGCGGCTGGCGCCCTCCTCGCCGTAAAGCCCCGGCGGATGCTCCGGCGAGAAGCGGCCGGCCACCAGGTCCTCCGGCGCGATCGGCAGCACGGAGGGCAAGGCCGGCGACAAGCGCCCAAAGCCGTCCATCACCTGCAGCGGCACCAGCGGCGGGCCGCCTTCTTCGATGCTCGCCACGCCTTGGCTGAGATCGACCAGGCGGCGGAGCATCTCGACGAAGAGACCGGAGAGCGGCAGGTTCGACCACTCGGTGTTGGCGGAGGTGTGGAACAGCACCAGCCAACCCTCGCCGCGCGGCTCCGCGGTGACGATCGGCGTGCCGTCGGTCAGCTTCGCCCAGGTCCGTTCCGGCAGATCCAAGGTCGGCTCGGCCAGGACCTGACGGGTCACGGCGATCTCATCCGTAACGGCGAGACCGCCAAAGGGGCTGCCGTCTTCGAAAGGCGAGAGCTGCGCCGGCGTATCCCAGGTCAGGGCACCGCCCAAGGTGCGGCCGCCGCCGCGAAGCTGCACCGGGACCAGATCGTCGGCCTCCTCGGCCAGCGCCGGGCCGGCGAAGCGCACCAGCATGCCGCCGGCCTCCGCCCAATCCTCCAAGGTCGAGAGCCGTGCGGCATCGAGCTGACTGCCGTCCGGCAGCAGCACGACGGAAATCTCCTGCTCCAGCAGCTCATCGACATCGCCGCGGAGCATGTCGTTGAAGGGCTCCAAGGCGCGCTGCAGATAGTAGACCTCGCTCAACAGCGGTTGCGGCGCCTCGCTGCCGCCCGGCGCCACGATGCCCACCGACCGGCGGCGCCAGGCTTCGTCGAGCAGGTAGCGCGCGGCGGCGCCGCTCTCGCCCTCCAGGGCGATGCTGCTGATGCGGTTGCGCAGGTCGGCGGGCAGCCGAAGCTCGCCGGCCGCCTCCGTCTCACCGGCCGGGAACACCACCTCGAGCGCGCCGATCGGCTCTCCGCCGGCACCGCTGATCAGCAGCGTCGCGGCTTCCTGCGGGCCGCCCTCGGCGCGGGTGACCGTGGGGCGCAGCACCAGACCTTCGCTCTCCGGCGCCACCACCAGCCGCGGCAGATCGGTGCCCTCCTCGCGGAAGATGGTCACCCCACCGATGTCCATCAGGCGGTCGACAAGCGCATCGGTTCCCTCGTGCTCCAGTCCGTCCGACAGCCAGATCGACTGCGTGCCGCGGTCGAGCGACGCTAGGCGTGCCACAGCGGCGACATGGTCCACGGCCCAGGGCCGCGGCTGCAGGCCGCTGACGCGGGAGCGGACCTGGCCAGCCGGAAGCGGCTCGAGCAGCTCATCGCCGCTGCCCGGGTCGGCCGCCGCCGTGGTGAGCAGGTAAACCGGGCGGCCGGAGCGTTCCGCCTGGGCCAGGATACGCTCCGCCTCGTCCACATGGCTGTTCCACTGCCGCGCCGCGGTCCAACCATTGTCGATCACCAGCAGCAACGGACCGTTGCCGCTGCCCAGGCCGCTCGGATTGAGCAGCGGCCGGGCCAGCGCCAGGATGATCAGCGCGGCGATGGCGATGCGCAGCAGCACCAGCCAGAGAGGCGTACGTGCGGGCGTCTCTTCCTGCGGATGCAGTCCGAGCAAGAGACGTACGGCGGGAAAGCTGACGCGCGCCGGCGCCGGCGGCGTCACGCGCAGCAGCCAATAAAGCAGCGGCAGCAGCGGCAAGCCGAGCAGAAACCAGGGACTGGCGAAGGCCAGGGCGCCGAGGCTCAGCATCAGGCCAGGCCCTCCTCTGCGGACAAGGCCTGGTAGGCGGCCAGGAGAGCCGTTTGCGCCGGATGATCGGTGCGGTGGAAGGTGGTGCGCCAGCCGACGCGCTGCAGGATTTCCAGCAAGCCGGCCTGCTGTGCCGCGAGGCGTTCTTGATAGGCATGGCGTACGTCATCGACCCGGCTGACCAGCCAGTCGCTTTCTTCGGCGATGCCGAAGAAACGTACGCGTCCTTCGTACGGCAGCGTCTCTTCGGCCGGGTCGAGCACTTGAATGACCAAACCCTTGAGCCCGCGCGCGGCAAAGCGGCAGATGCGCGCCTCGATCTCGTCGAGCGGCGCCAAGAAGTCGCCGATCAGAATGACCTGGCCGAAACGCGGCAAGAGCACTTCCGGCGGAACACCAACGGCCGGACCCTGATCCGTTTCCGGCCGAGCGTCGGTCAGAAGCTCGGCGGCCAGGCGAGATACGGCTTCCTTGTTGCCCGAGGGCCGGCGTTCGCCGCCCAGCAAAGCAACGCGCTCGCCGGCGCGCAGCAGCAGCACCGAGAGGGCCAGCAGCAGGAGCTCGGCCCGCTCCCGCTTCAGCGGCAGGCTCTTGTCGGAGCGCCAGGACATGGAGGGCGCCGAATCGCGCCAGAGCCAGACGCTTTGCGCCGCCTCCCACTCCATCTGGCGGACGTAGACCCCTTCGCTCTTGGCGGTGCGCCGCCAGTCGATGCTCTGCGGAGAGTCGCCCACCTCGTACTGGCGGAATTGCCAGAAGGTCTCGCCTTGGCCGACGCGCCTCCGGCCGTGCACGCCTTGCGCCACCGTGGCGGCCACCCTCTGGGCGGCCAGCAGAAGCGGCGGCAGGCGCGCCGCAAGCAGCTCACTGTCGTGCTGCAGAAGGAGCTGTTCCGCCGTGTTCATACGCGCGTCGCTCGGGCCGTCCTCACGCGTAGGGCGCCGCGAGGCGCTCGATCATCTGCTCCAGGGTGACACCGTCGGCCCGCGCGGCAAAGCTCAATCCCATGCGGTGGCGCAACACGGCGGGCGCCAGGGCGAGCACGTCGTCGACGGAGGGCACCAGGCGGCCTTCGATCAGGGCGCGGGCGCGCACCGCCAGCATCAGGCATTGGCTGGCGCGGGGGCCGGGCCCCCAGGATACCTGCGCCCGCACTTCCGGCAGATCGCTTTCGTCCGGCCGGCCGCGGCGCACCAGCCCGAGAATGGCCTCGACCACGCTTTCGCCGACCGGCACCTGACGCACCAGCTTCTGCGCGGCGATCAGCTCCTCGCCGGTCATCACCGGGTCGGCCGTGGCCTGCTCCAGGCCGGTCGTGGTGATCAGCATCTGGCGCTCGGCATCGAGGTCCGGATAGTCGACCTGGATTTCCATGAAGAAGCGGTCGAGCTGGGCTTCCGGCAGGGGATAGGTGCCTTCGTGCTCCAGCGGGTTCTGGGTCGCCAGCACATGGAAGGGCGAAGGCAGCTCATAAGTCTTGCCCGACACGCTGACCCGATGCTCCTGCATCGCCTGCAGCAGCGCCGACTGGGTCCGCGGGCTGGCGCGGTTGATCTCGTCGGCCATCAAGAGCTGGGTGAAGATCGGCCCTTCGATGAAACGGAACTGCCGCTTCCCGCTGTCGTTCTCCTCCAGCACCTCCGAGCCGAGAATGTCCGCCGGCATGAGGTCCGGGGTGCACTGCACGCGCCGCTCGCTCAAACCGAACACCGTCCCGAGGGTCTCCGCAAGGCGGGTCTTGGCCAGGCCGGGCACGCCGACCAGCAGCACGTGGCCGCCTGCCAAAAGGGAGATAAGGGTTTGATCGACGACCGTTTCCTGACCAAATATCACCTGGCCGATGCTACGGCGGACGTCCACCATGCGGTTGGCGAGGGATTCGAACGAACCGGCAAGGGCCTCTGCAGCCTCCTCAGCGCTCTTGTCAGCCAGGGTCGTAACGGTCACGGGCCACTCCTCGATGGTTGATGCGGACAGGACAGTGCGGGGGTGAGATGAGCGACGATCGAGTCCGGCAGCAATCTGAGAGAATAGGTCAGTATGATCATTCCGACGAGTCGTGCTTCGCTCAAATCACTGGGCAAATCACCGGGAATTTACCGGCTCAAGACCTGCAAATGCGTATCGCCCGGGACGGCACCTGGTACTATCGCGGGACAGCTATTAACAGACTGCCGCTCGTCAGACTCTTTGCGAGCGTATTGCGGCGGGAAGATGACGGCAGCTATTGGCTGGTGACACCGGTCGAGCGCGGACGAATCGACGTCGAGGATGTACCCTTCGTGGCTGTAGAACTGGCGGGCGAAGGCAGTGGCCACGAACGGACGCTGTCTCTGCGCACCAACCTGAACGACTGGGTGATCATGGGGCAGAAGCATCCGCTACGGGTGGCAACTGACCCGGCAAGCGGGGAGCCGCATCCCTATATCTTGGTAAGGGACGGTTTGGAGGCGCGGGTGGCACGCTCCGCCTACTACCACCTGGTCGAAGAGGGGCAGTGGGTGCGGCAAGACGGGGAGGAGCGGTTCGGCGTATGGAGCAGCAATCAGTTCTTCGCTCTTACCCCCTCGGCACCGGCTTGCTGAGCGAGACGGAGATCCTCCGCCGTTTGGGCCGGCGCCGCCCGGCCGGCCGGCGCAGCGCCCTGGCCACATCAAGCAAGGCCTCATCCGGCAGCGAGCTTCGGGGCGATCACGAGCTCAACCCGGGGCTCTACGACGACAGCGCAAGACTCCGCGCGGCCGCGGTTCTGGTCCCCATCGTGCTGCAGGCCGAGGAGCCGCAGGTGCTGCTTACGCGGCGCACGGCTCACTTGAACGATCACGCCGGCCAGATCGCTTTCCCCGGCGGCCGGGTGGACCCGGAGGATGCCGGCCCGCGCGAAGCGGCCTTGCGTGAAACCCGCGAGGAGATTGGCCTACCGCCCGAGCGCATCGAGATCATCGGGCAGCTCGATGTCTACGTCACGCGCACCGGCTTCGAGGTGACGCCGCTGGTCGGGCTGGTCCGTCCGCCGTTCGAGCTCACGGCCGCCCCCTTCGAGGTGGCCGAGATCTTCGAGGTGCCGCTGGCCTTCTTTCTGAACGACGGCTCCCGCGAGATTCACAGTCGCCAATGGCGCGGCGAGGAGCGACGTTTCTTCGTATACCCCTACCAAGATTACTATATCTGGGGAGCCACGGCCGGCATGCTGAACAACCTGGCAGAGTGGCTCAACGAGACCAAAGCCTGAGCGATATGCTGAAGAAGTTTCTTTTTGTCGTGCTGCCCTTGCTGACCCCCTTGATCGTCTTCGGGCTGTACGCCGTCTTGGCGCGCTGGAAGGCGAAGCGGGCGGAAGCCGGCACCTTGCCGAGCTGGGCCAATGCGCCTTGGACCTTGCTGATCTGCAGCGGCGTCGTGCTGAGCGCGACGGCGCTGGTCGTCCATCGTTTCGTCTACGACGGTAGTTTCTGACCGTAACCTTTCGCATGAGCGAGACCTATCGCCTGACCGATCAGCCGTGGATGACTGCCCCGGCGACAGAGGCCGTGCTGCAGGCGCTCTTCGCCCGCGGCATCGAGGCGCGCTTCGTCGGCGGATGCGTGCGCGACGCCGTGCTGGGACGGCCGGTGCGCGATATCGACCTGGCAACCCCGGCCCCACCGAATGCGGTGCTCGAGGCCATCGAGGCGAGCGGGCTGAAGGCCGTGCCGACCGGCATTTCGCACGGCACGGTGACCGCCATCTCCCGCAAGCGCCCCTTCGAGATCACCACCCTCCGGCGCGACGTGGAAACCGACGGCCGCCAGGCAGTAGTCGCTTTCACCGACGACTGGCGGGAAGACGCACTGCGCCGCGACTTCACCATGAATGCGCTCTTCGCCACGCCGGACGGGGAGGTGACCGACTACTTCGGCGGCGTCGCCGATGCCCGTGCCGGCCGCGTGCGCTTCGTCGGCGACCCGGCCCAGCGCATCGCCGAGGACTACCTGCGCCTGCTGCGCTTCTTTCGCTTCGAGGCGCACTACGGCCACGGCGAACCCGACGCGGAAGGCCTGGCCGCCGCGGTCGCGGCAGCGCCCAAGCTGATCCGTATCTCAGCCGAACGCGTCCGGGACGAGCTGCTGCGCCTCTTGGAGGCGCCGAACCCCGTTCCCGTGCTGCGGCTGATGCACAGTCACGGCATTCTGTCCGGGCACCTGCGCGCGATCTGGACTCTGGGAACGCTCGACCGCCTCATCCATCTGGAAGGCGGCAAGCCGGATCCCATCCTGCGGCTGGCGGCGATGCTGCGCGAGACCGCGGAACAGGCACGCCACATGGCTGAAGACCTGCGGCTCTCGAACACGCAAAAGGAACGTCTGGTGTTTCTCGCCGAGCCGCCGCTCTCCATCGCCGCAGGCTCTTCGCCGGCCGTCTTGGCCAGGGCCTGCTACCGCCATGGCAAGGAGCACGTCCTGGACCTGCTACAGCTCTCGGCCGCAACGAGCGGTGACAGCGAGGGGCTGGCGACAGCGCTGGCCTTCGTCGACGGCTGGCAGGAGCAGCGCTTTCCGGTCGCCGCCCGCGACCTGCTGCCGCTGGGCGCAGCGAAGGGGCCGAGCCTCGGCCATCTGATGCGCGATCTGGAAGAGTGGTGGATCGCCGAGAGCTTTCGGCCCGACCGCGAAGCCCTGCTGGAGCGGGCCAAGACGATGATCGCGCAAACGGGCTAGTTGGCCGCGCCCCGCCGCAGGACGCGCCCGGGCCGGGCGCCGGTGGTGGCCCGGTCTTGCCAGACGGCCGTGCCGCCGACCAGCACCTGCAGAATGCCGTCTGCCGGCTCGGCCGGGGTCGCGAAATCGGCCCGATCGATCACCGTCTCAGGGTCGAACAGCACCAGATCAGCGACAAAGCCCTGGCGCAGCAGGCCACGCTCGGCAAAGCCGAAGACCTCCGCCGACTTGCCGGTCATGCGATGTACCGCCTCGGCCAGGCCGAGCAGCTTGCGCTCCCGCACATAGCGGCCGAGAACGCGGGGAAAGGTGCCCCACAGCCGAGGATGCGGATGGCGGTCGTGCGGCAGTCCGTCGGAGCCGATCATGGCGCCGGGGAAGGCCATGATGCGCTCCAGGTCGTCGTCGGCCATCTGGAAGTAGATGGCACCGGCGGGGGCCAGCTTCTCGGCCGCCTCCGCCTCGGGCAGGCCCCACTCGGCGGCAATCTCGGCCAGGTCGCGGCCCGACATCTCCGGATGGGAGTCCGACCAGGTGACCAGCACGCGGTCCGGATCGCGGTCGAGAAAGCGCGGAATGAGAACCGTGGAGCTGGCGATGTAGGGATAGACGTCGAGATCGAGCGCCATGGTCTTCTGGGCATCGGCGATACGCGCCAAGGTCTCCCGGCTGCGGCCGTGGTTGCGTTTTCCGGCGCACTTGTGGTGCGAGATCACCGTGCGAAGCCCAGCGGCCCGGCCGGTGCGCACCGTCTCTTCGATGGCGTCGAGGACCTCGTCGCCCTCGTTGCGCATATGGGTGGTGTAGAGGGCGCCATAGGGGGCCGCCCGCGACGCCAGCGCGATTACCTCTTCCGTCGGTGCCGCCACCGCCGGCGGATAGTCGAGGCCGCTGCTCAGCCCGATGCAGCCGGCCTTGAGCGCCGCGTCCAATCGGCTTCCCATGTCCTCGATCTCGTCCGCCGTCGCCGCCCGGTCGAGGGCATCCATGGCACAGGCGCGCAGGGTGGTATGGCCGACCAGCAAGGCGACATTGATGGCGGCCGGGCGCGCCTCGAAAGCCTGAAAGTAGTGCTCTGCCGTGGGAAAGGCGTAGTCGCGCGGGCTGCCGAGCAGGTTCATGGGCGGCGGCGGCGCCTTCGGCGAATCGTAGGGCGCCAGGCTAACGCCGCAGTTGCCGGCCACCACGGTGGTCACGCCTTGGCTGACCTTGTTGGTCATGTCCGGCCCGGCCAGGACGGCCCGGTCATCGTGGGTATGAACGTCGATGAAGCCGGGCGCGAGCGCCAGACCGGTGGCGTCGACGATCTCCTCCGCCGTGTCGCCGGAAAGATCGCCCATCGCCGCGATGCGCCCGCCGGAGACGGCGAGATCGCCGGTCATGGGCGGCCCGCCGGTTCCGTCCAGCAGCAGCGCGTTGCGGAAGAGGAGATCGTGATGCCGGGAGTCAGCCATGGCGACGCTCTGCCCTCGCTGCCCGCTACGGCCAGGTGGCGACGGGCGGCAGGGACATCAGGATGGCCTCCACGTTGCCGCCGGTCATCAGGCCGAACTTGGTGCCCCGGTCATAGACCAGGTTGAACTCGGCGTAGTAGCCACGGCGAACCAGCTGGTGCTGGCGCTCGGCCTCGCTCCAGGTCGTGTTCATGTGGCGGCGCACCAGGGCGGGATAGATCTCGAGGAAGGCGCGGCCGACGTCCTGGGTGAAGGCGAAGTCCGCCGCCCAGTCGTTCTCGAGATAGTCGTAGAAGATGCCGCCGACGCCGCGGGCCATGTTGCGGTGCTTGATGAAGAAGTACTCGTCGCACCAGGCCTTGAAGCGGGGATAGTACTCCGGGTCGTGGCGATCACAGACCGTCTTGAAGGCCGCGTGAAAATCCGCCGTGTCCTTCTCGTTGGGGAACATGGGATTGAGGTCGGAGCCGCCGCCGAACCAGCTCTTGGTGGTGACGATGTGGCGGGTGTTCATGTGAACGGCCGGCACCAGGGGGCTGTGCATATGCGCCACCAGCGAGATGCCGCTGGCCCAGAAGCGCGGATCCTCGTCGGCGCCGGGGATCTGCTTGGCGAACTCCGGCGAGAAGCGGCCGTGGACGGTAGAAACGTTGACGCCCACCTTCTCGAACACGCGGCCGTGCATCACGGCCATGGTTCCGCCGCCACCGGGGGAGCCGTCGCTATCGGTCCGCTGCCAGTGCTTGCGCTCGAAACGCCCGGGCGCGATGCCGGCCATGCGCTCCTCGACCGCGCCCTGCAGCTCATCCTCCAGCGCCTCGAAGGCCTGGCATATCCCGTCGCGCAGCTCTGCAAACCAAGCCTTTGCCTGCGCCTTGCGCGCTTCAACCTGCTCGCTCACTCCGTCGTTCCTCCGGCACCGTCATCAGGAAATCCCCCAGTCTGGCGCAAGGCCTCGCCCAAGACCAGAGCGGCTGCCATGGCCTGATTGAGCGAACGAAGGCCGGCGCGCATGGGCACGCGAATACGGGCGTCCGCCGCGGCATGAACCTCCGGCGGCACCCCCGCCGTCTCCCGGCCC
This sequence comes from Rhodovibrionaceae bacterium, assembly GCA_028282405.1. Classification (GTDB taxonomy): domain Bacteria; phylum Pseudomonadota; class Alphaproteobacteria; order Kiloniellales; family DSM-21159; genus JANQMX01. Next base: position 3,407 of record JANQIA010000300.1, on the reverse strand, counting down.
AACAGCAGCACGTCATGGGCCGAGAAGGCAAAGAGATGATGGGGAGTCTCAGCGCCGGTCGTCAGCAAGATCAAGCGCTCCTTGGCGTCTTCGCCGCCCAGATCTGCACGAAAGGCATCCCAGCCGGGATGCCGGCGCCAGTCGACGGCCGCCAGATAGTCCATCCCCGCGCGCCGCATCCGTCGGTCGTCGAGCAGGAAGCCGCAGGGCTCGATGATATCCACCCCGACTCCCAGACAGGCCGCCAAACGCAGGACGGCGCCGGTGTTCTGGGGAATGTCCGGCTGATAGAGAGCAAGGCGCATAGAAGCTGTGGGCTTGTTTGGCACGACTTAGGTAGGCTTTACGCCACAGGGCGCTGTCATCTATACCCCTCGACGAGTAACGAAAAGGCCAGTTGGCTGCAGAGTGGAAGCCGAAGCTCAGCAATTGGGCCGAGGTCTCGGAATGCGGCAGCGTGTCGCGGAGAATTTCCCCGGCAGCCGGCAAGATGTATAGCAGGATTGTACCGCATCAGCCGCAGAGTGACTGTTCAGCGGCAAAGACCAAAAAGACTATCACCCCGGCCGGAGAAGGATACCAGAGACGATGGCAGAGGCGACGAACCCACCGCGGGACGATACGGACCAAGGTAAACGGGATTTCATCTATCTGCTCGGCGGCGCCGCCGGCGTGGTCGGTGTGGGCATTGTTGCCTGGCCCCTGCTCGATTCCCTCAATCCCTCGGCCGACGTCTTGGCATTGGCGTCGATCGAGGTCGACGTCTCGCCAATCGAAGTCGGCCAGGCCATCACGGTGACCTGGCGCGGCAAGCCGGTTTTCATTCGCCACCGCACGGTCGAGGAGATCTCCGAAGCCGAGGTCGTTCCGATGGACGAACTGCGCGACCCGCAGACCGACGAAGAGCGGCGCATCAAGGCTGAGTATTTGGTGATGATCGGCGTCTGCACGCACCTCGGATGCATCCCCTCGGGCCAGAAGGTCGGTGAGGAGAAGGGCGAGTACGGCGGCTGGTTCTGCCCCTGCCACGGCTCGCACTACGATACCTCCGGACGTATCCGTAAGGGCCCGGCGCCCACCAATCTGGTGGTGCCGCCCTACGAGTTCATCGAAGAAACCGTCGTGCAGATCGGCTAGGAGCAGGCGTGATGAGCAGCACCAGCAACAGCGGCATCGGCACGGGCGTCATCAAGTGGATCGACCATCGGCTGCCGATCTTCACGATGATGAACAAGGAGCTCAACGAGTATCCGACGCCGCGCAACCTGAACTACATGTGGAACTTCGGCTCGCTGGCCGGCATCGCCCTGGTGATCATGATCGTCACCGGCATCCTGCTGGCCATGCAGTACACGGCGCATGTGGACCTGGCCTTCGACTCCGTCGAGCGCATCATGCGCGACGTCAACTACGGTTGGCTGATTCGCTACATCCACATGAACGGCGCATCGTTCTTCTTCATCGTTGTCTACATCCACATCTTCCGCGGCCTCTACTACGGCTCCTACAAGGCGCCACGCGAAATCTTGTGGGCGCTGGGCGTGATCATCCTGCTGCTGATGATGGCGACCGCCTTCATGGGCTACGTGCTGCCTTGGGGTCAGATGTCTTTCTGGGGCGCAACCGTGATCACCAACCTCTTCTCGGCCATTCCCTGGGGCGTCGGCGATGCCATCGTGGCCTGGCTGTGGGGCGGCTTCGCGGTCGACAACCCGACCCTGACCCGCTTCTACGCGCTACACTACCTGCTGCCCTTCGTGATCGCCGCCGTTGCGGTGCTGCACATGTGGGCGCTGCACCGCTTTGGCTCGAACAACCCGCTGGGCATCGACGCCAAGGGACCGCAGGACAAGATCCCTTTCCATCCCTACTACACGACGAAGGACCTCTTCGGCTTCGGCGTGTTCTTCATCTTCTTCGCGGCGTTCATCTTCTACGCCCCGAACTACATGGGCCACCCGGACAACTACATCGAAGCCAACCCGCTGGTGACCCCGCCGCATATCGTGCCGGAATGGTACTTCCTGCCCTTCTACGCCATCCTGCGCGCGATCACGTTCGATATCGGCATTCCCTTCACGGGCATCGTCATCATCGATGCCAAGCTCGGCGGCGTCATCGCCATGTTCGCATCGATTGCCGTGCTGTTCGTGCTGCCTTGGCTGGACAGCTCGCCGATCCGCAGCGGTCGCTTCCGTCCGTACTTCAAGTGGTTCTTCTGGATCTTCGTGATCGACTGTCTGGTGCTCGGCTACATCGGCGCCATGCCGGCAGAGCGCCCCTACACCCAGATCGGCCAGGTCGCGACCGCCTGGTACTTCCTCCATTTCCTGGTCATCCTGCCGCTGCTCAGCCGGCTTGAGCGGCCCATGCCGCTGCCGGCCTCGATCAGCGAGCCCGTCCTCGGCGGCGCAGGCATGGCCGCGGCCCCGGCCCGCTCACCTGAGGGAGCGTCCGGGGTATCAACTGAGCAGTCACCGGAGACCATGCGATGAACCGCCGTCTGTTTAAATCTGGCTCCGGCCGCCTGCTCGCTGCTGCTGTGCTCAGCCTCGGCCTGAGCGTGCCCCAAGCGGCGCAGGCCGCCGGCGCCATCGATGTCCCGGACCACGACTTCTCGTTCGACGGCATCTTCGGCACCTTCGACCGCATGCAGCTGCAGCGCGGCTTCCAGGTCTACCGCGAGGTCTGCTCGGTCTGCCATGGCCTGCGGCTGATCAGCTTCCGCAACCTCGGCGACGGACCGGACAGCGGCAACAACAGCGGCGGCCTCGGCTACACCCAAGAGCAGGTCAAGGCCTTCGCCGCCGAATACATGATCCTCGACGGGCCGAACGACGAAGGCGAGATGTTCGAGCGGGCCGGTCTGCCGTTCGACCACTATCCCTCACCCTTCCCCAACCGGCAGGCGGCCGAGTTCGCCAACGGCGGTGCCTATCCCGCCGACCTGTCCCTGATGGCCAAGGCCCGGAAAAGCGGCCCCGACTACATCTATCACCTGTTGGTCGGCTACACCGACCCGCCGGCTGGCATCGACGTCGGTGCCTTGCACTACAACCGCTATTTCCCCGGCAACCTGACGATCGACACCGGCATAAGGGACGACGACACCGGCGAACCCATTCTGGAGTCCGTCCCGGGCGGCCTGATCGCCATGGCACAGCCCCTGTGGGAAGACAGCGTCGTGTATCAGGACGGCACCCCGGCCACGGTCGAGCAAATGGCGGAAGACGTATCCGCCTTTCTGATGTGGACCGCCGAGCCCATGCTGGAAGACCGCAAGCGCATGGGCATCAAGGTCCTGATCTTCCTGGTGGTGCTCACGGCGCTGTTTTACGCCATCAAGCGGCAGGTCTGGGCCAAGATGCACTGACCATCAGTACAGAATTCGAATGCAAAAGGCCGGC
>JANQIA010000297.1 GCA_028282405.1 Rhodovibrionaceae bacterium | reverse complement strand
CTCCATGGACTACATGAAGGGCCTGTTCAGCGACTGGCAGGCCAAGGGCATCACCTCCGTCCTGCATGAGAAGAAGGGCGGCTACGCCAACAACACCGCCGCCATCTACGGCCTGGCCAAGAAGGCCGAGGACCTGGGCGTCCGCATCATGACCGGGGTCGAGGTCACCGGCTTCGAGTACGGCCACAACTCGGATGCCGTCACCGCCGTGGTGACCGACAAGGGCAAGGTCGAGTGCGAGCAGGTGGTGGTCGGCGTCGGCCCCTGGGCGCGGCAGCTCTGGGACATGCTGGAACTGCCCAAGACCGTCGACATCAAGGGCAAGGACGGCACCGTCCATAAGGACATCCCCATGTGGCGCTACTGGTGCCTGGAAGAGGGCGTGCTGGGCGTCGACCCGGACTTCCAGAAGACCAACGACGGCAAGATGCCGCCGGTCATCCACGTGGACACCGACGTGCCCCTGCACTCGGACGTGGACGGCTCGCTGATCACCGAGGAGATGTGGGGCATCTATTACAAGCCCGACTTCCACTTCAACGGCGTGCAGGGCGGGGCCATGCCCTACAAGGTCGAGACCCCGACCGATAAGGTCGCCGTCGACCCCTACGGCGTCGACAGCCCGGACTTCATCGTCGGCGACGACTTCGCCCATATGTGGTGCTCGGCCCTGGCCTTCTGCCAGAAGCGCTTCGAGGGGCAGATCAGCAAGTTCAAGAAGGAGCCCTCGGGCGGCCTCGGCTGCTTCACGCCGGACTCCTTCCCGGTGTTCGACACCTTCCGGCAGAACGTGCGCTTCATCGCGGACTCCAACCACGGCTACAAGATGATCGGCGTTGGCCAGCTGGTCGCCGGCGAGGTGCTGAACGGCGAGAGCGAGCTTCTGAAGCCCTTCCGCCTCTCCCGCTACGCCGAGGGCAAGCTGCACCCGACCAGCAACTCGCCGTTCCCCTGGAGCTAGGGGAGGTTATCTAGGGCGCGCCTGCTCCTTTGAGGATTGGCGTCTCTGTTCCGAGGCGCGCCGAGCAGCGCCGAAGGCGCCCAAGAAAGACTCAGGCAACAACCGGCCCAAGCATGAGAGCCTGAGAGAGGCTTCCGGCCGCGCAGTCCCTCCGCTCGCCACCCCGGCCCTTAGGCTTGTCCCGGAGTGCCATCCGGGGCGAGCCCGGGACCGCCTCGCGGTCCCGGCGTGCGAGCCTTGGCAGCCGGGATCCAGCCGCAAGCCCAGACCGTGCCTACCGCTGGACCCTCGGGTCGCCCCGCTGGGCGGCGCGCCCTAGGGTGACATTCTAATTGGGGCAAGTGGGCTTTGCGCTTGGCCGGGATGACGGTCTGCGGTGGCGGAACGGTTCGAGCCGATTCAGCTGGCTTCTGCAGCTTCAGCAAAAAGAAACTCCCGGAAGGCCGCGACCTTGGGGTCTTTCTCCATGCCCGGCAGGTAGACCAGGTGATAGCCGGCCTCCTGCGGCAGGCTGACATCGAAGGGCTGGACCAGGCGGCCGGACTTCAGCTCCTCCTCGACCATGTTGACTGGCGCGATGGCAACCCCTGCCCCGTCCATGGCCAGACGTGAGAGGGTCGAGAGGTCATCGACCACCGGGCCGCGGCGCGGGTCGATGTCGGTGACCCCGGCGATGCGCAGCCACACGACCCAGTCCTCGTGGTCGTCCTCGTGCAACAGGGTGTAGTACTTGAGGTCGGCGGGCGTGCGCAGCGGATGCGCGCCCTCCAGCAGGGCCGGGCTGCAGATCGGCACCATGTCCTTGGCCACAAGCTTCTCCGCGACCAAGCCCGGCCAGTCGCCATCGCCGAAGCGCACCGCCACGTCGACCTCGTCGCGGGTCAGGTCGACCAAGTTCATGGTGTGCTGGATGACCAGCTCGACCTCCGGGTACTGGCACCAGAAGCGGCCCAGCCGGCCCGCCAGCCATTTCGCGCCAAAGGCCGGCGTCACCGAGACGATCAAGGGGCGGTTGCCCGAGACCGGCCGCACGTCCTCGACCGCTTGCGTCATGCGGTCAAAGGCCTCGGTCAGGCCGGGCAGCAGGAGGCGCCCTTCTCGGGTCAGCTCGACCCGGCCGGGGCTGCGGTGGAAGAGCTTGAGGCCGAGCTGCTCTTCCAGGCCCTTGATCTGATGACTTACCGCCGTCTGGGTGACGCTGAGCTCCTCCGCCGCCTTGGTGAAGCTGAGGTGCCGACCGGTCGCCTCGAAGGCCCGGAGCCCGTTCAGGGGCGGCAGTCTACGGGCACGCGCCATGATGAGATTTCTTCATTGTCAGCCTGAAAAAGCCTCGTTTGCCGCCAGCATTCCTATGGCTTAGCTATCTGTCATAGATAAGTTTTTCAAGTGCGCGCCGATCAGGCGGCGCGGCAAGACGATGAGGAAAACCATGGACTTCGTACAGCTCTCCATCCTGCGCGCGGGCGGCGTCTACTTCGATGAGCGGGCCACCGGGGAGTGGGAGCGCCGGCAGACCATGGCGGCGCCGCGCCTCTCGGCAGCCAAGACGAAGCCGCAGCGGCCGAACCGACTGCTTCAAGGATTGGCTACGCTGGTCATCGGCCTAAGCGACGGCCTTGCCGGGCTCGGTCGGCGGCTCCAGGAACGGGCCGCCAGGAGTGCCGAAAATGCGGCAATAAATGGCTGCAAAGCGACCTGAATGTGGCGCGTTAACGCTATGATAAACATGCCCTTTCAGGGACTTTCAACCTATGCGTAAAGTGCATGTCTCTAGCGTGATTCGGACAATTGTCGCGCTGCACAAATTGGCCCAAATGGCGGATCAGACACAACGCCGGATCGGCCCCGGAACCCGGCCGAAGAAAGGAGAACTACCATGAACAATATCCTGACCCTTCTGTCGGCACCCCATGGTGGTCCGGCATGCCCGATGACCGTGTGGCCCTATGACGCTAGCGCCTACCAGGCCCGCGTCCGCCAAGAAGGTCGTGGCCTCGGCCTCAAGCAGCTGGCACGCCGCATTTTCGGCTAAGGCCCAGCACCTCTCAAGCTTTTACCAGCGCGCGGCTTCGGTCGCGCGCTTTGTTTTTTGGGCAGTCCTACCGGGACGGCTCGTCGTCCAGCCAGTCGTCGAGAAAGCTGCCGAACCAGTCGCCGAGTGGCGCGTGATGGCGCTCGGCGTCGCGGCGCTGACGCTCCGGGGCATGGGCGCCCGGACGGTCGCTGAAATCGCCCACCTCCTGGAACCAGCTCTCGAAGATCTCCGGCGTAACTTCCGGGTGGAACTGCAGGCCATAGGCTAAGCGGCTCAGGCGGAAGGCCTGGTTGGGAAAGACCGAGCCCGTGGCCAAGCGCTCGCCGCCCGGCGGAACGTCGAAGCCCTCGTTATGCCAGTGGTAGACGTGCATGGGGCTCGGCAGGAAGCTGCAGGGCTCGTTGAGCGGCGTCACCTCGGCATAGCCGATTTCGTGCAGGCCCTCGGGATGGCGGCTGATCTCGGCGCCGAAAGCCTTGGCCAGCATCTGCCCGCCAAGACAAAGGCCGAGGAAGCGCCCGCCGGCCTCGACCCAGTCGCGCGTCCAGGCGATCTCCTCGGCGATGTAATCCAGTTCGTCCGCATCGTTGATGCTCTGTGGACCGCCGTAGACCACTGCGCCGGCATAGCCCGCCGTCCCGGCCTCCGGCAGGCGCTCGCCGTCGATTGGCCTGATGGTATCGAGCTCATAGCCACGCTCGCGCAGCAGTGCCGAGGCCCGGTCCTTGCGGTCGCTCTTGGTATGGGTAATGCGCAGAATGCGCTTGCTCATGACGATACGTCGCTCCCCGCGGCCTCGGTCCTGGCTTTAAAAAAGGCGCCCATGTGAAAGCGCGCCTGCTCCGGGCCATATCGCGATTCGGCGCCGACGGGGCAAGCCCGTCTCGCTTGGCAGGCGGCGGCAAAGCAGTCCGCCCCGTCTGCCGTGGCGAGGTGCGACGCGCAGCCCGCAACGTCGTACTGCGTGCCATCGAAGGCCGAGACCGGGCAGGCGCTCAAGCAGGGCCGTTCCAGGCAGCTTTCGCAGGGGCTGGCTTCGATCAAGGGCTCCGGCAGCGCCAGTCGTTCGCCAAAGCAAAGGGCGCCGCGATAGGAGTGCCACAGCCCGTGCCGGGGGTGAATCATCAGACCGAGCGGCGACGGTGAGAGGCTCGGCTCGGCCCGCCGGGCCCAGGAGAGAAAGGGCAGCGGCGGCGTCGCGAAGGGAAACAAGGCCAGGGCGCCACAGTCTTCAGCCACGGCGGAGATGACACGCTGCGACCAGCGGTCGAGCGGATGAGGTTGGCCATCGCCGAACTCCGGAGACTGGGCGAAGGATGGCCAGAAGCTGCCGCCCTCCCCACCGATCAGGACCAAGGTGGCCGCGGCACGCCCATCGGCAAGGCTCGGAACGCGGTCCTCGGCTGTGGGATGGAAGGCACCCCGCAGGCGGAGCCCCCAGGCGGCGAGGGACTCGACAAGCGGCTCAAGCTCGGTGGCGGGAGATGGCGACATCGTCAGCACAGCCTCGAACAGCAAAAAAGAGCTTGCAGGCAGCCCTGCCAGAGGGAATCTGCCCCAACAAGAGCGCGGCTTTGCGTGCTGCGCGACACAGCGGAGCATGCGACATGGCGGAAGACCAGCGCTTTCATATCGTTCCCGGCCAGCTGAGCCTCGGCATGCTCTATCGCTTCTGGCGTTGGGAGCGTCCAGAGGTCACCTTGGACGAGGGCTGCTGGCCCCAGGTCGAGGCCGCCGCCGCCTGCATCGCCCGCATCGTCGCTGAAGAGACGCGCACCTACGGCGTCAACACCGGCTTCGGCATTCTGGCGCGCCAGACCATCGCCCGGGAGGACGTGCACGAGCTGCAGCGGCGCCTGGTCTGCTCCCACATGGCCGGCGTCGGCGAGCCGCTCTCCAAGTACAGCGTGCGCCTCTGCCTGCTGCTCAAGATCGGCTCCCTGGCGCTCGGCCACTCCGGCATCCGGCGCGAGGTGATCGAGCGGCTCCTGGCGCTACTCAACGCCGACGCCTTACCCGTCATTCCCGCGCAGGGCTCGGTCGGTGCCTCTGGTGACCTGGCGCCGCTCGCCGCCCTCTCCGGCGCCTTGATCGGCGAAGGCGAGATCGACCTCGAAGGAGAACGCCTTGCCGCCGGCGAAGCCTTGCAGCGCCTTGGCCTCGTCCCATTGGAGCTGGAGGCCAAGGAAGGCCTGGCGCTCCTGAACGGCACTCAGGTTTCGACAGCGCTGGCGCTGGAAGGCTACTTCCGAGCCACCGAGCTCTTCACCACGGCATTGGCCAGCGGCGCCATGAGCGTCGATGCCTCGCTCGGCAGCGACACCCCCTTCGACCCACGCATCCAAGAGCTGCGCGGCCAACCGGGCCAGACAGAAACGGCCGAAGTCCTGCGCGGGCTGCTGGCGGGCAGCGAAATCCGCGCCTCCCATGTCGACTGCGACCGGGTCCAGGACCCCTACTCCCTGCGTTGCCAGCCGCAGGTCATGGGGGCGGCGCTCGACCTCATTCGCGCCGCAGGCCAAACCCTACTGCGGGAAGCCAATGCAGTCTCCGACAACCCGCTGGTCTTTCCGGAGACGGGCGAAGTGCTGTCCGGCGGCAACTTCCATGCCGAACCCGTTGCCCTGGCCGCCGATCAGATTGCCGTGGCGCTGGCCGAGGTGGCGGCCCTCAGCGAGCGGCGTATCGCGCTGCTCACCGATGCGCACCACAGCCAACTCCCCGCCTTCCTGATCGAGGAGCCCGGGCTGAACTCAGGCTTCATGATCGTTCATGTGACGGCGGCCGCGCTCGCCAGCGAGTTGAAGTGGCTCGCTCACCCGGTCGGCACCGACAGCCTGCCCACCTCGGCCAATCAGGAGGACCACGTCTCCATGGCCACCCACGCAGCACGGCGGCTCGGTCCGGTTACCGACTGCCTCAGGCGGCTGCTCGCCATTGAGCTGCTGGCGGCGGCACAGGGTATCGACCACCGGGCGCCGCTGACGACCAGCGAGCCGCTCGACCGCCTGCGGCAGGACATCCGGGCCCGTGTGCCGATGGTCGAGGAAGATCGCCCCTTCACGCCGGATATCGAGGCCATCGCGGCCCTGGTGGCACAAGGTTGGCCGGCCGGCGAGCTCTTCGAGGGCGTGGCCGGCCGGCTGCGGCCGACCTAGGGCACTTACCCCGGCTCCTTGCGCATGGCTGGCGGGCGCGGCAAAGTGCAGTCTTTACCTTGCTAGGCGCCTGCGCTAGCCCAAAACTAGAAGGATGCACGCCGCGCCAGCGCGGCTCTCGCCCCTCTTTGACTTCTGATCGACCTTCGAGGATCTGCAAGGCTTTCTGCCATGAGTGACCACGTGATTTCGACCGACGTGATTGTCGTCGGTGCCGGCCCCGTCGGCCTCTTCGCCGTGTTCGAGCTGGGCCTGCTCGACATGAAATGCCACCTGGTGGACATCTTGGATAAGCCCGGCGGCCAGTGCGCCGAGCTTTATCCCGAGAAGCCGATCTACGACATTCCGGCCATTCCGGCCTGCACGGGGCAGGAGCTGACCGACCGTCTGATGGATCAGATCCGGCCCTTCGACCCGACCTTCCATCTGCATCAGATGGCGGAGAAGCTGGAGAACGTCGGCAGCGAAGAAGCGCCGCGCTGGCGTCTGACCACCAGCACCGGCACGGTTCTGGAAGCGCCTGTCCTGGTGATTGCCGCCGGTGGCGGCAGCTTCGTGCCCAAAAAGCCGCCGATCAAGGACATCGAGCCCTTCGAAGGCAAGTCGGTCTTCTATGCCGTTCGGCGCATGGAGGACTTCCGGCGCAAGCGTATCCTGATTGCCGGCGGCGGCGACTCGGCGCTCGACTGGACCATCAACCTCCACCCCCTGGCGACCAGCCTGGCGCTGGTGCACCGGCGCGACGATTTCCGCGCTGCGCCGGCCAGCGTCAACGACATGCGCAGGCTCGTCGCCGACGGGAAGATGGACCTCCACATCGCACAGATCAAAGGCTTGAAGGGCCACAACGGCAACCTCGAGGCCGTCACCCTGCACAGCAAAGAAAAGGGCGAGCACGACATCGAGTGCGACACCCTGCTCGCCTTCTACGGCCTCACTATGAAGCTCGGGCCCGTCGCCGAGTTCGGCCTCAACATCCACGAGAACCTCATTCCCGTGGACACCGAGAAGTTCGAGACCAACCAGAAGGGCATCTTCGCCATCGGGGACATCAACTACTACCCGGGCAAGCTGAAGCTCATCCTATCGGGCTTCCACGAAGGCGCTCTCATGGCGCAGCAGGCTTTCCGCTACGTCTTCCCGGACAGGAAGCTACGCTTCCAGTACACAACCTCCTCGACCAGCCTGCACGACAAGCTTGGAGTTGCCGGGTAATGCACCTGCTGGTGCGCGACCAGAGCGGCCAGGTGCACGAGCTGGAGGCGCCGGAAGGCTGGCGGGTGATGGAGGTCATCCGCGACTACGGCCTACCGATCAAGGCCGAGTGCGGCGGCGCCTGCGCCTGCGCCACCTGCCACGTCTATGTCGACGACGCCTGGCGCGACAAGCTGGTGGCCCCCAGCGAAGAAGAGATCGAGATGCTCGACGGCGCCTTCGAGATCGACGAGCGTTCCCGCCTGAGCTGCCAGATTCTGACGCGCGAGGACCTGGACGGCCTGCTCGTCACCCTCGCCCCAGGCTCCGAGCCCGCTTAGGCCGCTAAAGCGCTCCGCCCGCCGCGCTGAGCTGCTCCGCCGCTTCCAGCCAGTGGCCTTCCGCCGCTTCGATCTCCTGCTGTAGACGCGCGAGATCGCGGTTGAGCTTTGCCGCCTCGTCGGCCTTGCCGTTGTAGAGCTCGGGGTCAGCCAGCTTTGCTTCCAAACGGTCCTTATCGACATGCAGGCGCTCAAGGCGGCGCTCTGCCTGCTTGGCGGCCTTCTTGAGGTGGGCGACGGCGGCGCGGGCCTCAGCGCCAGCCTTGCGCTTGTCCCGTTTCGAAGGCGCCCCAGGCTCCTCCTGGCCCCGCTGGCGGCGGCTCTCCTGCCGCTCAGCCCGCCGCTGATCGAGCAACTGCCGGCGATAGTCGTCCAGATCCCCGTCGAAGGGCGCCACCGTGCCCTCGCTTGCGATCCACAGGCGGTCGGCCACCAGCTCGACCAGATGCGGGTCGTGGCTGATCAAGAGAACGGCCCCTTCGAAAGCGGACAGCGCCTGGATAAGCGCCTCGCGGCTGTCCACGTCGAGGTGGTTGGTCGGCTCGTCGAGAATCAGGAGCTGCGGCTGCTCGCGGGTCATCAGCGCGAAGAGCAGCCGCGCGCGCTCGCCACCCGAGAGCTGCTTGACCGGCGTGTCCGCCTTGACGCCGGAAAAGCCGAAGCGGCCGAGGTGCGCCCGCAGCCGCGTTTCCGGCTCCTTCGGCATGAGACGCAAGAGCTCTTCATAGGCTGTCATCGACAGATTGAGTTCTTCCGCCTGGTCCTGAGCGAAGTAGCCCACCTTGAGCTTGGGCGAGCGCCGCATGCGCCCGTCCTGCAGCCCGAGACGCCCCGACAGCAGCTTGGCGAAGGTCGACTTACCATTGCCGTTAGCGCCCAGCAGGGCGACCCGGTCATCCATGTCGAAGCGCAGATCGAGATTGCTCAAAATCGCTTGGCCCGGAGCATAGCCGACTGCCCCCTCCTCCAAGGTCAGGATCGGCGGCGAGAGCGCTTGCGGCGGCGGGAAATCAAAGGAAATCGTCTGACGCTCGGCCACACTGACAATAGGTTGCAGCTTCTCCAGCGCCTTGAGGCGGGATTGGGCCTGCCGCGCCTTGCTGGCCTTGTAGCGGAAGCGGTCGACGAAGGCCTGCATGTGGCGCCGCTGGGCCGTGATCTTCGCGTTGGTTGCCGCCTCGCGCTCCAGCCGCTCCCGCCGGGTGCGCTCGAAGCGGTCGTAGTTGCCGCTGTAGAGGGTGAGCTTGCCGCCTTCCAGGTGGGCGATGCGGTTGACCACCGTGTTGAGCAAGCTGCGCTCATGGCTGACGATGAACAGCGTGCCGGGAAAGCTGCCAAGATAGCTCTCCAGCCAGAACGTGGCTTCGAGATCGAGATGGTTGGTCGGCTCGTCCAGCAGCAGCACGTCGGGCTCGGAGAACAGCAGAGCCGCTAGAGCCACGCGCATGCGCCAGCCGCCCGACAGGCTGCTGCAGGGCTCCTGCTGCCGTTCTTCGTTGAAGCCCAGGCCGGAGAGGATGCGCGCCGCGCGCGCCGTGGCGCTGTGCGCCTCGATGCTGCGCAGACGCTCGTGGATCTCGGCCATGCGAGCCGCGTCATGGCAGCTCTCCAGCTCGGCCAGCAACGCGCTGCGCTCCTTGTCGGCGGCCAGAACGGTATCGATCAGGCTGGCATCCCCGCTCGGCGCATGCTGAGCGATATGGCCGAGGCGCCCCCGGCCGACTAGCCGCACCTCTCCGCCGTCCGGAGCCAACTCCCCTGAAATCAATCGAAGAAGCGTCGTCTTGCCGGTCCCGTTCGGACCGACCAGCCCGACCCGCCAGCCCTTGTCGACGGCAAGGGTCGCGTGATCGAAGAGCACGCGGCCGCCGTAGCGGAAAACGAGGTCGTTGATGTGAAACATGGGCCTGCGCGTCGCTCTGGAAGTCGGGTTTCGGATGGCGGCTTTAGCATGCCGAGCCGGAGCGCCCAAGATGCCCCCTTCGCCGCGGTCAGCCATCTCGCCTCGCCTTGCCACCCCGCCTGGCCGCCCCGCCTTGCCGCCCCGGCCGCGTCTCGCTATAAGCCGCGGCGAATTCGCAAGCCTGCCTTTCCAGTCACCCCGACAAAACAAACACGCCCGCGCAGCAAAAGGAGCCCGGCGATGGCCACCGAACGCACTTTCTCGATCATCAAACCCGATGCGACCCGCCGCAACATCACCGGCAAAATCATCGACCGCCTTGAGAGCGCCGGCCTGCGGGTGATTGCGCAGAAGCGCATTCACATGAGCAAAGAGCAGGCCGAGGGCTTCTATGCCGTCCACAAGGAGCGGCCGTTCTACAACGATCTGGTCAGCTTCATGATTTCCGGACCGGTGGTCGTCCAGGTGCTGGAAGGCGACGATGCCATCGCCAAGAACCGCGAAGTGATGGGCGCGACCAATCCGAAGGAAGCCGCCCCCGGCACCATCCGCGCCGATTTTGCCGAGAACATCGAGGCGAATTCCGTACACGGCTCCGACGGGCCGGATACGGCAAAGACCGAGATCGCCTTCTTCTTCAGCGACGGAGAAATCGTCGGTTAAGCTAGGTTTTCTGGAAACTCGAGAAGCCTGGTTGGCAAAGGCCAGCCAGGCTTGTCAGGTGCTAGGTCAAGAAAATCGCCATCAACCCGAGGGCGATCGCGATCGCCACGGTGCTCCAGATGCTGAGCTTGATGAAAGCATCGTAGGTTTCTTTTCGCCGGGCCAGCATCTCAGGCTCGTCGTAGCTTTCCGTGTCGCTCATTCTTCTTTGTCCCCTAGGATACTGCCGCTCTGTCGGCCGATTATTTAGGCGAGGCACGCGCAGCGCACAAGATGGCGCTACAGCCTATCGGGATTTGCCAGAATGGCGCTCTCTGCGGGAGCGGACGATGTCGACTTCACGCCCCCTTCCAAAAGTTGGATTTTGCTCAGGCAGATCAATTCCAGGCATCTTGGGTAGAGGCTGTGCTCCGCGGTCAGGACGCGTGCGGCGAGGCTGTCCGGCTCGTCGTCGGGCAGGACCGGCACGGCCGCCTGGCCGATGATCGGCCCTCTGTCGACCCCGGAATCGACGAAATGCACGCTGCAGCCATGCAGCTTGACACCGGCCTCCAGCGCCCGCTGATGCGTATCTAGGCCAGGAAAGGCCGGGAGCAGCGAGGGATGAATGTTGATCAGCCGTCCCTGCCAGCGCCCCACGAAATCGGCGCCCAAAATCCGCATAAAGCCTGCCAGGCAGATCAGGTCGATGTCCGCCTCGCGCAGAGCTTGCTCGAGTGCCTGCTCAAATGCGGCGCGGCCTCCCAGCTCCTTCGGCACTAGAACGCGGCTGGCAACCCCGGCCCGCTCGGCCCGCTGCAGTCCCTGGGCATCGGGCCGGTCGGAGACCACCAGCGCGATTTCGGCGGGAAAGCCCTCGCCAACGGCCGCATCGATCAGGGCCTGCAAATTGCTGCCTCGGCCGGAGATCAGAACGGCGACCCGTTTGCGCAAGCGGCTCATCAGGCGAGTCGCAGGGCCGGCCCCTCGCCCCGCTCGATGATGCGACCCATCACGAAGGCCTGCTCGCCCTCGCGCCGGAAGGTTTCGGCAAGCGCGTCGACCTCCGCCTCCGCGGCAACGGCGACCATGCCGACGCCGCAGTTGAAGGTCTTCAACAGCTCTTCCTCGGACAGCCGGCCGACCTCGGCCAACCAGTCGAACACGGCCGGACGCGGCCAGGCTGCAAGCGCGATCTCGGCGGCGCACTGCGGCGGCAGGACCCGCGGCAGGTTCTCCGGCAGGCCTCCGCCGGTGATATGCGCCAAGGCCTTGAGGCCGCCGACCCGCAGCGCCGCCAGGCAGGCGCGGACATAGATACGCGTCGGCGCCATCAGCGCCGTTCCAAGGCTTTGCTCGGGCGCGAAGGGCGCCGGGGCGTCGAGCGCGAGGCCGCTACGCTCGACGATCTTGCGCACTAGAGAGAAGCCGTTGCTGTGCAGCCCGTTTGAGGCCAGCCCGAGGATGACGTCGCCCGGCGCGACGCCGCGACCTTCCAGAAGCTTGTCGCGCTCCACCGCACCGACGGAGAAGCCGGCAAGGTCGTAGTCACCGTCGCGATAGAGCCCGGGCATTTCCGCCGTTTCGCCGCCGATCAGGGCACAGCCGGCCTGCCGGCAGCCCTCGGCGATGCCTTGCACGATCGCCGCCCCCTGCGCCGGCTCAAGCTGGCCCGTGGCGTAGTAGTCGAGAAAGAACAGCGGCTCCGCGCCCTGCACGATCAGGTCGTTGACGCACATGGCGACCAGGTCGATGCCGACCGTATCGTGGCGGCCGCTCTCGATCGCCAGTTTCAGCTTGGTGCCGACCCCGTCGGTCGCGGCGACCAGCAAGGGGTCGCGATAGCCGCAGGCCTTGAGGTCGAACAGGCCGCCGAAGCCGCCAAGACCGCCGAGCACGCCTGGCCGGTCGGTCGACTTCGCGGCCGGCTTGATGGCTTCGACGAGAGCAGTGCCGGCCTCGATATCGACACCGGCGTCACGGTAGCTGAGGGGTGTGTCGGCCATGGCGAGCGATTGATGCGGGATTTCCTGGCGAGTGGCGACTATCTAGACTAAGTCGGGTAGCCGCGAAAGCACCTCGGCGCCCGGCGTCATCCTTGGGAACCTTTCTTATGGCCCTGCTCCGATTCTTTTCACCCCTTCGCTGCTCGGCAGCCTTGCTTCTTTTCCTGGCAAGCGCGGGCGTCGCCGGCGCCGATGTCTTCACCATCCGGGGCATTGAGGTCGATGCTACGGGCGAGGATGTGATCGCGGCCAAGGACGCCGCCATTCGCCAGGGCCAGGGCGAAGCTCTCGAGCGGCTCTGGGACCGGCTCGTTCGGGCCGAGGACCGGGCTGCCGTCCCGCCGGTTCTGGCCGGCGACATCGAACGCTTCGTTCAAAACTTCTCGGTCTCGGGCGAAAAGACCTCCGATGTCCGCTACATCGCCGACATGACCGTGCAGTTCGCGGCGCAGCCGGTGCGGGACCACCTGCGTTTCGCCGGGGTTCCCTTCGTCGACAAGCCCGCACCCACGGCTGTCGTGCTGCCGATCTATGTCGACGCCGGCGGCGAGCAGTTATGGCAAAGCGGCAATCCTTGGCTCGATGCCTGGGTCAGCAGCTTCACCCAAGACAGTCTTTCGCCGATTATCGCGCCGCTGGGCGACCTCGCCGACATGTCCCTGATCGATGCCGAGCGCGCCGCCGCCGGGGACCGCTTCGCCATTCAAGCCTTCGCCGAGCATTACGGCGTCGAGAACGCCATCGTCACGCGCGCCAGCATGGCCGGCGATCAGAGCATAGAGATCAGCTTCCAGGAGGTCGGCACGCCGGAGCGCGCCGGGCGCTTCACCATGACCCAGGGAGCGGACGAAACCTCGGAAGAGCTGTTGCTGCGCGCCGTGATCGAAACCCAAAGCCGGCTGGAGCAGGCCTGGCGCCAGGCCAACACCGTGCGCTTCGATCAGCAGTCGCAGCTCGTCGCCCTGGTCCCCTTGCGCGGCCTGGACGACTGGATCGCGATCCAAAACGATCTCGGCGCCATTCCCGCGGTCGCCAGCACGCGGCTTCTTAGCATGACGCGCGAGGCCGCGGTCGTGGATCTCGCCTACTACGGCCCCAGCGAGCAACTTGCCGCCTTCTTCCGCCAGCGCCGCCTTTCCATCCGGCCCATCGACTTTGTCAGCGATCCCGAGACCGCCCGCCTGCTCGCGCGGCGCAGCACTCTGCCGACCTGGCAAATCGGGCGCCTCTAAGGTTTCGGCCGACAGGCATACCAGCCACGAACGATCGATATGACCACCGAACGCAAGGTCGGTTTCTGGCTCGCGGGCCTGGCCTTCCTGATTCTCATCCTCGTATTGCTCAACAACATCCTGCTGCCCTTCGTGGCCGGCATGGCCATCGCCTATTTCTTCGACCCGCTGTGC
>JANQIA010000291.1 GCA_028282405.1 Rhodovibrionaceae bacterium | reverse complement strand
CGCCGGCCCGAGGCTGCAAGCCGAGGGCCGGCGACTGGCCGGCCTTTGCAGAGCAGATTCGGTAAGCACAATGCGTCGCTTCTCCACCCCCAGCGATCGCCTCATACTGGCGATGTTTCTTGCCGCCGTGATCACCACCGCCGGGTTCATCCTGGTGCCGGTTTTCCACGCCATTCAGCTCAGCTTCTATAGCTCCGCGTCCTTCGTCGGCGAGGCCACCTGGGCCGGCCTCGACAACTACGGAGAGGTGCTGGGCAGCAGCGACTTCTGGCATTCGCTCCGGGTCGGGGTGGTCTTCGCCGGCTTCGCCATCCTCTTCCAGGTGGGCCTGGGCATCCTTTTCGCGCTGCTGCTGAACATGCCCTTCCGGGGCCGTCCCCTGGTGCGCGGCATCGCGGTGCTGCCCTACCTGCTGCCGACCATCGTGGTCGCGCTGACGTTCCGCTGGATGCTCGACGGTTCGTTCGGGCTCTTGACCAATTGGGCGATGGATCTGGGATTTGCGCGGCCCGCCTGGTTCGAGACCCCTTGGGCGGCTCTGTCCATGGTGGTCCTGGTCAGCGTTTGGACCTGGACGCCGTTTGTGACCATCACTTTTCTGGCGGCACTTCAGACCGTTCCGCAAAGCCTCTACGAAGCCGCCCGCGTCGACGGAGCGAATGGCTGGAACCGCTTCTGGCACATCACGATTCCCGCCCTGGCACCGGTGCTGACCGTGATCGTCCTGCTGCGCTCGATCTGGATGTTCAACAAGTTCGACATCGTCTGGCTGATGACGCAGGGCGGCCCGCTGTCGGCCACCGAGCATCTGCCGGTCCTGGCTTATCGCCGCGCTTTCACACAGTTCGATATCGGCAGCGGCGCCACCATCGCGACGATCTCTTTTCTCATCCTGTCGGTCCTGATCTTCCTCTACTTCAAATTCTTCCCGCTCGACGAAAAGGAGCAGGCATGATGGCCCGGTCCCGCTCGCTCGGTTCCCGCATCGGCCTTTGGAGCGGCCTGACGCTGCTTACGGTTTGGTCGTTCCTGCCGATCTACTGGATGATCTTGTCCAGCCTACGCGCGCCTTCCGAGCTCTTCCGCGACCCGTCGCTGGTGCCGAGCTGGCCCCTGTCCTTGGACAGCTACCGCCAGCTCCTCGAGAGCACCGACTACCTGACACAGTTCGCCAACAGCGTGATCGTGGCGCTCTGCGTCGTCGCCATCACCTTGGTCATCTCGATCATCGTCGCCTACACCATCACGCGCTACCGCATGCGCGGGAAGTCTTTGCTGATCAGCAGCATGCTCTACGCCTATATGTTTCCGCCCTTGCTGCTGGCGATTCCGCTGCTGTCCATCTTCGCGTCCGTCGGGCTCTCCGACACGCTGCTGGCTGTGATCATCGCCCATTGCACCCTGACCCTGCCGCTCGGCATCTGGCTTTTCTGGGGTTTCTTCAAATCCATGCCCTTCGAGCTGGAGGAAGCCGCAATGGTCGACGGCTGTACACGCATCGGCGCCTTCGTCGCCGTGGTTCTTCCGCTGTCGTTGCCGGGCATCGTGACGGTGGCGATCTTCTCCTTCCTGCTGTCGTGGACCGACTACATCTTCGCCTTCGTCCTGCTGTCGAGCGACGAGCAGAAGACCCTGCCGGTCGGCCTCGCCTCCATCCTCGGAACCTTCGACGTCCGCTGGGGCGAGGTGATGGCGGGCGCCGCGCTGATCGCGCTGCCGCTCTTCGTCATGTTCGTCTTCCTCAGCCGCTACTTCATCCAGGGCCTGGCGGCCGGCGCGACGAAGGGCTGAGCCGTGGATTTCGGTCTCGAAGGACGTGTCGCGCTGGTCACCGGCTCGGCGCGGGGCATCGGCCTGGCGGAGGCGGAAGCGCTGGCCGCGGAGGGTGCGACGGTCGTGCTGAACGACATCGACAGAGACCGGGCCGAGGACGCGGCCGGTCGCTTGCGGGAAACCGGTGGCCGGTGCCATGCGCTGGCTGCCGATGTCGCCGACGAAGCGGCATCGGAGCTCCTGGTCAAAACGGTCGTGGAGCGCTTCGGACGTCTCGACGTGCTGGTGAACAATGCCGGCATCTCGGGCCGCCATCTGGGCACGCCGGTCACCGAGCTGCCCACGGCCGCCTGGGACGAGATGATCCACGTTCATATGCGCAGCACCTTCCTCTGCAGCAGAGCCGCAGTACGGGTTATGGCGCCCAGGGGCTTCGGACGTATCGTCAACACCTCATCCATGAACTTCACGGGCGGCGGCCGTCCGGGCGTGGCACACTACGCTGCCGCGAAGGCGGGTATCGCAGGCTTCACCAGCACCCTGGCCAAGGAGGTCGGACGAGCCGGCATCACGGTGAATGCGATCGCGCCAGGCTACGTGGAAACCGACCTGATCGCGTCGATGGATGCCGCCAAGCGCCGGATCATCGTGGAGCAGAATCCCATCGGCCGATTTTGTCAGCCCGAGGAAGTCGGCACACTGGTTGCGTTCCTCTGTTCGGAACAGGCGGCCTTCATCAACGGTGCCTTGGTTTGCCTGGACGGCGGCCGACGCGATTTCTACTGGGGTCTGGCGACATGACCGTGCGAATCTTCGGCTTCCCCGGCCGCTACGTTCAGGGGGCCGGCGCCCTCGGCGTCCTCGGCGAAACGGCAGCACACTTCGGGTGCTCGCACGCGGCCCTCATTGCCGACCCCATCGTGGCGGAGGCGGTGCAACGGGCCGAGGCGAGCCTCTCGGAAGCAGGTCTCCAAGTGTCTCGGCTGGACAGTCCGCCCGAATGCACCGTCGCGGCGGCCGATGCACTGCGCGCGCAGGCCGACGGCGCCGACCTCGTCGTCGGGTTCGGCGGCGGCAAGACCATCGATCTCTCCAAAGCCGTGTCGGCTGGTCGGGCTTGCCGCCTTATCATCGCACCCAGCATCGCCTCGAACGACTCCCCGACCAGCCGGCTGATCGTCTTCTACGACGACACTCACAAACTGAGCCATGTCGAGTTGCTGGACCGCAATCCCGATGCCGTGCTGGTGGATACGACGGTCGTCGCCGCGGCACCGAAGCGCTTTCTTGCCGCCGGCATAGGAGATGCCTTCAGCAAGCGCTACGAGGTTGCCCAGGCGATCTCGGCCGGCGGCAAGAACTTCTTCGGCACCCCGAGCCTCCGCACGGCCCTGGTTCTGGCGGAAGCGGCGCACGCCGTTCTGCTCGAACACGGCCGAGCGGCAATGGCCGCAGCCCACCAAGGCGCAGTCAACGAGGAGCTGGAACTGGTGGTCGAGGCCGCGGTGCTGCTCAGCGGGCTGGCCTTCGAAAGCGGCGGCCTCTCCATCGCCCATGCGCTCCTGCGCGGCCTTACGGCGCTGCCGCAGTGCAGCGGCAGTCTGCATGGCGAGATGGTGGCCTACGGCACACTGGTGCAAATCGCCGCCGAGGAGCGAAGCAAAAGCGAGCTTGCAGAGATGGGTGGATTCTTGTCCGATGTGTCGCTTCCGGTCAGCCTGCCGGAGCTGGCGCATGGGGCCGTCGGAGCGAACGAGCGGGAAATGGTGGCGGAACTGACTCTCGCCGCACCCTACATCGGCAACTTCGATCGGCCACTGGATGCCAAGAGGATTCTCTCGGCGATGGACACCGTGGATGAGTGGGCGGAAGGCCGATAGCGGACCTCCAGAGGCACATAACGGCTTAGGCCGGCGCGCGACGCTCAAGGACGTTGCCGAGCGAGCCGGTGTCGACAAATCGACTGCTTCACGCGTTCTGCGCGGGGTGGGGCCGCTGTCGGTGCGGGAGGAGACCCGGCTGCGCGTCTTCCAGGCCGCCGAACAGCTCCATTACCAGCCGAACAAGATCGCGCAGAGCCTGCGCACCTCCCGCTCCCGCTCGCTCGGCATCGTCGTGCCGCAGGTCATCAACCCCGTCTACACGCAGATCATCGTCGGCGCCTCGAACTGCGCGCGCGAGCGCGGCTACATGCTGCTGATTTCTCAGACCGGCGATCAGATCGACAGCGACGTCTACGAGCAACTGGTGCAGCAGAACCGCGTCGACGGCTTGCTGGTCGCCACCCTGCGCGATGAAGCCGCGCAGATGAAGACACTCGCAGCGCTCGGCGTCCCCTTCATTCTCGTCAATCGGCAAGGCGGCGCAGAGGCGAACTACGTCATGTGCGATGAAGTCGAGGGCGCCTATCGCGCGACCCGCTCGCTGATCGACCGCGGGCACCGGCGCATCGCCCACCTGGCGGGAGAGCAGGATCGCTTCAACGCCAAGATGCGCTTCCAAGGCTACCGCAAAGCCCTGGAAGACGCCGGCCTGCCGTTCGACCCGTCACTGGTGGAGGTCTCCGGCTACGATCAGCGCGGGGGCGAGCTGGCGATGCAGCGCATTCTGGACCGGACCGGACCGCCGCCGACGGCCGTCTTCGTGGTCACCTTGGTCGCGGCGGCGGGCGCGATGGCGAGCGTTCATCGGGCCGGTCTTGCCATCCCGCAGGACATCTCGTTCCTGTCGTTTCACAACGGCTCGCTCGCCGACATGCTCTACCCTCCCCTCACCACCCTCGAGGTGCCGCTCGAGCAGATGGCCGCGCAGGCGACCGATGCTTTGATCGAGATTCTCGAAGGTCAGCGGGAGGCCATCCAGCTCACCGTCCCGGCAGGGGCCCTGGTCGAGCGCAAGAGCGTGGTCAAGCTGAGCTGAGCGTCACCCGTTCGCAGGGTCGGACCGCTTCACCCGGCGAGGCGCCAGGCGAGGGTTTCCCCGGCATGAAAGGGCACGACGTGGATCGCGTCCGTACCCATCAGCTCGGGTATCGCGTGCGGCTGCCGATTGAGCGTGACCGTTCCTTCGTTGAGCGGCAGGCCGTAGAAGCGTGGCCCGAACTCAGACGCGAAGCCCTCGAGCCGGTCGAGCGCGCCCTCCTCCTCGAAGGTCTGGGCGTAGCTCTCCAGCGCCGCCGGCGCGCTGAAGATGCCGGCACAGCCACAGGCGCTTTCCTTCTCGTGCTTCGGGTGCGGCGCCGAGTCCGTCCCGAGGAAAAACCTTGGGTGGCCGGAAGTGGCGATTTTCCGGAGCGCTTCCCGGTGACGGCGGCGCTTGGCCACGGGCAGGCAATAGGCATGCGGGCGCAATCCGCCCTGGAACATGGCGTTTCGGTCGATGCGCAGATGGTGCGCCGTGATGGTTGCCCCCAAGGTCGGTCCCGCCGCTTCGACGAACTGCACGGAGTCTTCCGTCGTGATGTGCTCCAGCACCACCTTGAGCGCCGGAAAGTCGCGCAGCACCAAACTGAGTACCTGCTCCAAGAACACCGCTTCCCGGTCGAAAATGTCGATGTCGGGAGACACCACCTCGCCATGCACCAGCAGCGGCATGCCGATGGTCTCCATGCGCTCCAGCACAGGCCAGATCTTGCGCACATCGGTTACGCCGGACGCGGAATTGGTCGTGGCGCCAGCCGGGTAGAGCTTGCAGGCGGTGAACACCCCGCTCTTGAAGCCGGTCTCGATCTCGCCCGGGTCGATCTCGTCGGTGAGATAAGCCGTCATCAGCGGCGTGAAGCCGCTGTCCTCGGGTAGGACCGCCATGATGCGCTCGCGGTAGGCTGCCCCAGCAGCCACGGTCGTGACCGGCGGGACCAGGTTCGGCATTATGATGGCACGGGCGAACTGGCGGGCCGTATAGCGTGCGGCGAAGGCCAGCATGGCGTCGTCGCGAAGATGCACGTGCCAATCGTCCGGCTGCCGAAGAACAAGATCGGCGCCGCTGTCGGTTCCATGCTGCTCGCTCGCGTCGCTCATGCTTCTCCCTCAGATTGTCAGCCCTTTGCTCCACTCTGACTACAGGGCCCAAGCGGCTGTACACAAATCAAACTGCGGGCGCATTTAGCCGCATGCGCTTTGAGCACCCGGGGACGGGCGTCATCACTTCGGCCATGTCACAAGGGGCTAAACGACCAGAAGAACGCCGGAGACGCGATGCAGCAAGAAGGCCCACCAGAGAGCATGGCGGCGGTGCGCGGCGAAGGGGCTGGGGCCGGCGTTGAGATCAGCCGTGCTCATATT
>JANQIA010000279.1 GCA_028282405.1 Rhodovibrionaceae bacterium | reverse complement strand
GCGCTGGCGCTGCCCTTCGTCACCGAGGTCTGGCAGGTCTACGTTCTGATCTTCCTGCTGCAGTCGGCCTCGGCCGCCTTCACGCCGACCTTCCAGGCGACCATTCCGGACGTGCTGCCCGACGAGAAGGACTATACCCGCGCGCTGTCGCTCTCCCGGCTCGCCTACGACCTGGAAAGCCTGATCAGCCCGATGCTGGCCGCGGCCCTCCTGACGGTCGTGAGCTTCCACGATCTCTTTTTGGGAACGGTGCTCGGCTTTCTCGCGTCTGCCGCGTTTGTGCTGTCGGTCACCCTGTCGACGCCGAAGCCGAGCGAGACTCACAGCGTCTGCAAGCGCACGACGAGGGGCTTGCAACTCTTCTTCGCGACACCCCGATTGCGCGGGCTCCTTGCCATCAACATGGCGGTGGCGGCGGGGGGCGCCATGGTCATCGTCAACACGGTGGTCATCGTGCAAGGGGCGTTCGCCTTGTCGGATACGGCGACCGCGCTGGCGTTCAGCGCCTTCGGCGCCGGCTCCATGATTGCCGCCCTGACGTTGCCCAAGCTGCTGGAGCGTCTGGCCGACCGGACGGTCATGCTGAGTGGGGCGGCCCTTTTGGCGGTGGGACTTCTGGCTGGATCACTCATCGCCGGCTACGCGCTGCTCCTGCCGCTTTGGCTCTTGCTGGGCGTTGGCTTCGCGGCGGCGCAGACCCCGGCAGGCCGGCTGCTGAGGCGCTCCTCGCATCCGGAAGACCGACCGGCGCTCTTCGCCGCGCAGTTCGCGCTCTCCCATGCCTGCTGGCTGGTGACCTATCCGCTTGCCGGTTGGCTCGCCGCCAGTGCCGGGCTGTCCGCCGCCTTTCTTGCACTGGCGGCCCTGGTCGGTGTGGCGATCGCGGTTGCGCTCACGGTCTGGCCCAGCGGGGACGTCGACGTTCTGGAGCATGACCACAGCGATCTGTCTGACGACGACCCGCATTGGCAGGAAGGAGGCGAGCCGAGCGGACGGCGTCATGCCCACGCCTACATCATCGACGACCTGCACCGAGAGTGGCCGTCCTGACCTGCACAGGCCTTTGCCAGAGGCCGTCGCGCCAAGCTAAAAGGCGGGGTCGTCACCTGATCTGGACCCACCACATTGCCCCCTGCAGACACCAATCCCGGCCCGCCGCCGGAAGAGCATTCCAAGCCCTGCGACATCCGCGCCCTGGTGCCGCTGATGGAGATGCGCAACCGCATCGGCTACGTCTACGGCAGCGAGGACGCGGCCATGCTGCTCTATTCCCTGGTCCGGCGGGAGCAGCCGAAGAACGTGGTCGAGCTCGGCGCCGGTCTCGGCGTCTCGACCGCCTGGATGGGGCAGGCGATGAAGGAGCTTGGCGCCGGACAGGTCTGGACCATCGACGACGGCAGCCATTGGGAGGAAGAGGGCAAGCTCAAGCTCTTCCTCGGCCAGCTTCTTCAGGTGCCGCCCTTCAATCAGATGGCCGGGGAGGAGCTCGACTACGCCCGCTACATGGGCCGCATGATCGAGGTCACGGGGCTGGCGAGCCATGTGAGCTTCATCCATGACCGCCTGGAGCTGTCCTCGGAAGAGGCCTTCTACGGCAAGAAGTACGGCTTCCTCGCCCGGCCCATCGATGCGCTCTTCATCGACATCAACCGCACGCCCGACACCATCATCGACACGCTCTTCATGTTCTTGCCGCATCTGAACGAGAGCGCTTCGATCTTCGTCGATTCGGCCTCCTCGAGCCTGGCGTCCTATCTCTTCCTCGAGAAGCTGATCGATCAGCTCAACCACTCGAAGGTGCCGCGCCGCTTTCTCACCGGCCAGAACAAGGACCGCCGGCGCATGCTGGTGGAGCTTGTCTCGCAGCGGCGCTTTACCCTGATGCACATGGTCGAGCGCCTGAAGCGGGAGCAGAACTCCATGGCCTGGATCCGCATGGAGCCCAACGACTACGTGCCGCACCCCAAGACCGTGATGAAGTGGGTCTAGAGCCCGTAAAAAAAGGACCGGTCGGCCCGAAGGAGGGACGACCGGTGCTCAAGGCTACGGGGTACAGGGAGGAAGAAACGGAAGGCAGGGAAAAGAGGTGATCGCTCGGTGAGGGCTTAGCCCTCGAAGAGCCCGAAGAAGCCGCCGCTCTTCGAGTCCTCGTCTTGCTTGTCCTTCTCGCCGGCGCTTTGGGTCTTGGTGTTCTCGGATCCGCCGGTGCGGCTCTGCTGCTCTTGCTGGCGGCGCTCCTCGCGCAGCTCCTTGAAGGGATCCTGCTTGTCGAAGCCGCCGCCCCGGGCCAGCAGAAGGCTGGGCTGGGCGGTATCCTGGTAGCTGAGGTCGGTCTTGACGAAGTGGGCGGAGGCGGCGCCGGCGACGGCCAGGCCGGCGGCGAAGGTGCCGGCGAGGACGAGGGAGAGAAGGGTCTTGTTCATGATGGCTCTTTCTCGCTTGGGGGTCGGTTGAGCGGTGCGTCGTTAACCGAGATGTAGCCCCGTTCCGCGGCGAGAACCGCGAGCCGCCTCACAGTTGCGCGTCACGGCGAGACACGGCGGCGTGAAACCGGCGATATCCTCCTTTCGTATGAGATCCGCTTCACAGATCGCGGCGTATCAGGGTCATAAGGTGAGCAGCATCGATGCTGCGAACCCCAGAGGGATACTGCGTTTTTTGGGGCGTGGGCTGCATCAAGCCGAGCGAAAGAGCGGAACCGATACAGCCATGAATACCGGTGTAGCCTCACAGCAAGTGGGCGATTTTGCCAAGATCTATAGTGATCTTCACGGTCAGCGGGCGCACGAAGAGGCGCTCAGCTATGCCTTGGTTGCCCGTTCGATGGGGGACCGGCAGGAATATGACTTTTGGTTGAGTGTCGCCGAAGAGCTGTACCAAGAGTCCCTCGACGCTGCGGACGCCGTCTGACCGCATCTCGCCTTCATTTCCCGAATAGCGGTTGTTCTGGCCGTCCGCGCCACCATTTCCCCTGCAAGTTCGTGCGGTGAGAGGGAGGTTGCGGATGAGGGCTGCGGCGTGGCTGCTGGGCGCGACAATCGCGTTCTCGAGTCTTTTGGCCCTTCCGACAGCCGCGTTCGAACCCGATGTCGACGTCGAGCTTTGCCTCGCCGCCGACGGCTCCGGCTCCATCACCGAAGAAGAATTCACCTTCCAGCGGCAAGGCTATGCCGCCGCGATCACCGATCCCCGGGTGATCGACGCCATCCGCCGCGGCCTCTACGGCAAGATCGCCCTGGCCCACATGGAGTGGGGCGGCGCCGAGAGCATGCACAAGATCGTCGAGTGGCAAGTGATCGAGACGGCGGAGCAGGCCGAGGCCTTCGCACGGGCGCTGCTGGCCGCGCCGCGCCTGGCCACGGGCTGGAACTCCATCAGCAATGCCATCGTCTTCTGCCACGCCTGGATGACCGACAACGAGCCGGTCGGCCTGCGGCGGGTGATCGACGTGTCGGGCGATGCCGGCCAGCGGGGTGGCGTGCCGCTCCCGGTGGCACGGCAGGCGGCCATCGATGACGGCCTGATCGTCAACGCCCTGGCGCTCAACTTTCGCGGTGGCGGCTTGAGCGGGCCGGGCGGGATGCCGCTTCTCACCCATTTCAAGCGCGACGTGATCGCCGGCCCGGGCGCCTTCGCGCTCGGCGTCGATACGCGCGAAGATTTCGTCGAGGCGCTTGTGCGCAAGCTGGTGTTGGAGATTGCGGGAACGCCCGCCGATGGCCATCTGGCCAGCGGTGTGCACGCCCGTCCTTAGGCCGCAAGAGAGGGATTCTGCTGCTCTGACTGCGTAATTCTTTGAAATGCTTGTAATTTGCGGCTATGACTTGCTCGGACGTCGGAACTAACGATACAAGCAGAGAGCGGGATGCCGGCTGGATTCGCCGCGAAGCGCTTGTCTGCGAACAAAGTGCAAGGATTTTGAGGCGATGAAGGTGATTTTGGCTCAGCCGAGGGGGTTTTGTGCTGGTGTCGAGCGCGCGATCGACATCGTCGAACGGGCGCTGGAAATTTACGGACCGCCGGTCTATGTGCGCCACGAGATCGTCCACAACCGCCACGTGGTGGAGGACCTGAAGGGCAAGGGTGCCGTCTTCGTCGAGGAGGTCGATGAGATCCCTGAAGGCGCCATCACCATCTTCAGCGCGCACGGCGTCTCGCAGAAAGTCGAGAATGGCGCCGACCAGCGCGACCTGACCGTGATCGATGCGACCTGTCCGCTGGTCGCCAAAGTGCATAAGGAGGGGCAGCGCTATGCCCGGGCCGGGCAAGAGGTCGTCCTGATCGGCCATGCCGGCCATCCGGAAGTGGAGGGCACCCTCGGCCAGATCGAAGGCAAGGTGCACCTGGTGCAGGACGTCGCCGACGTCGCCAAGCTCTCCGTCTCGGACCCCGAGCGCCTGGCCTACGTGACGCAGACGACCCTGTCGGTCGACGACACGCGCGGCATCATCGAGGCGCTGAAGACCCGTTACCCCCAAATCGCCGGGCCGGACGTCAAGGATATCTGCTACGCCACGCAGAACCGGCAGGAGGCCGTGCGCCACCTGGCCCAGGTTGCCGATCTGCTGCTCGTCATCGGCGCGAAGAACAGCTCGAACTCGAACCGTTTGCGCGAGATCGGCGAGGAAACCGGCATCGACAGCTACCTCATCGACGACGCCAGTCAGCTCGACTCCGCTTGGGTGAACGGCAAGTCGGTGATTGGCGTGACGGCCGGCGCGTCTGCCCCCGAAGAGCTCGTGCAGCAGCTCGTCGGGCGTTTGCGCGAGCTCGGCGCCTCCGAAGTCGAGAGCCTGGGCAGCGTCGTCGAGAACGTGCAGTTCAAGCTGCCCAAGCAGGTGCGGGACCGCGAGGGCGGTGCGAGCCTGCGAGAGGCCCGGGGTTAGTCGGTAGGTTCGTCAGAGAGGGAGTAAGTCGTGGCTGTTCCAGTGATTCAGCAGCTTCGCGTCGGGGGCTATATCCTCAAGCAAAAGCTCAAGCGCAATAAGCGCTATCCGCTCGTGCTCATGCTTGAGCCTCTGTTTCAGTGCAACCTGGCGTGCCCCGGCTGCGGCAAGATCGACTATCCGAAGCAGATCCTGCAGCGCCGGCTGTCCGTCGAGGACTGCCTGGCCGCGGTCGACGAGTGCGGCGCGCCGATCGTCTCCATCCCAGGCGGCGAGCCGCTCCTGCACAAGGAGATCGACCAGGTCGTCAAGGGCATCGTGGCGCGGAAGAAGTTCGTCTATCTCTGCACCAATGCGCTGCTGCTGAAGAAGAAGCTCGACCTCTTCACGCCGTCGCCCTACCTGACCTTCTCCATCCATCTCGATGGCCTGCGTGAGGAGCACGACAAGGCCGTCGACCAGGAAGGCGTCTTCGACCGCGCGGTCGAGGCGATCAAGGAGGTGGTCGCGCGCGGCTTCCGGGTGACCGTCAACTGCACGCTCTTCAACAACGCCGAGTCGGAGCAGGTCGCCGAGTTCTTCGACTACGTGATGACCTTGGGCGTCGAGGGCATCACCGTCTCGCCGGGCTACGCCTATGAGCGCGCGCCTGCGCAGGAGCACTTCCTGACCCGCCAGCACACCAAAAACCTCTTCCGCGACGTCTTCCGCCGCGGCAAGGAGAGCGGCAGCAAGTGGATCTTCAATCAGTCCAGCCTGTACCTCGATTTCCTGGCCGGCAACCAGGAGTACGAGTGCACGCCCTGGGGCAATCCGACCCGCAACATCTTCGGCTGGCAGCGCCCCTGCTACCTGCTCGGCGAAGGCTATGCCTCCAGCTTCAAGGAGCTGATGGAGACCACCGAGTGGGACAACTACGGCACCGGCCGCTACGAGAAGTGCGCCGACTGCATGGTCCACTGCGGCTACGAGCCGACGGCGGTGACGGATACGATCGACAATCCGCTCAAGGCGCTGATGGTCTGGGCCCGCGGCCCGAAGGTCGACGGCCCGATGGCGAAAGAGATCTCCTTGGACAACCAGCGGCCGGCGGAGTTCGTCTTCGAGAAGCAGGTGCAGACCTACATGGACTCAGCGCCGGCAGAGGAGCGGAAGAAGAAGAGCAGCAGCGCGGCCTAGCGCGGCGCTCGCCTTCCGGCTGTCGAGGCCCAGCCGTACGAGCCCGGGCAGATCGCCCGGCCGGCTGAGCAGTCCTCCCAGAAGCTTGCCCACCTGGAGGTTTCCGCCGGCCCCCATGGCCAGAACGGCCGAGGGGGGCAGGGCACGCCCGGCTGGGTCCGAAACGGCCCGCAGCGCGAGGAAACCGATGCCGCGCTGACGGCAGCTCTCCGCAACCCAGTAGCTTTCCATGTCGACCGCAACGGCCGCGAAGCTCTTGTGCGCGGCGCGCTTGTCCTCGAGCGTCGCCACAGGGGCCTCGACGGTCAGCAGAGGTGCGCGCGATAGGGGCGTTGCGCCGATCAGCAGCCCGACGGCGCCTTCGGCCATCTCAGCCGTCTCATCCACCAAGATGTCGTCGCGGCCGGCAGACCGCAGGGTCTTCGGCAGCAGAAGCGTGCCGGCCGGCAAGTCGGGATCGAGTCCGCCGGCGAAGCCGAAGCTGACAATCGCCTCGGCACCACCCTCGGCAAGCTGCGCCACGGCCTCTCGCACGGCGCGGGTTTGACCGGCTGCAGAAACGGCTGAGATCTGCTTGTTCCGAAAGAGCTCGGGGGCCGCCCGTTCGGCGATGCGCGACTCCAGGGCGAGCCCGGTGACGAGACCCAGAGGGGTCACATTCCGTGCACCACCTGCCCGTGGTTGCTGCGCTTCAGGGTGCTGTAGCGGGCCAGCGCCCAGATCGGGAAATAGCTGCTGTAGCCGTGGTAGCGCAGGTAGAAGACGCGCGGGAAGCCGACCGCCGTATACCAGGGCTCGACCCAGCGGGCGCCTTCGCGGGGCTGGGTCATCAGATAGCGCACGCCGCGCTCGACGGCGGGATGATCGGCCTTGCCGGCGGCCATCAGGCCAAGCACCGCCCATGCCGTTTGCGACGGCGTCGATTCCTTGCATTCGCCGCGCCGGGTCTTGTCGTAGGTGGCGCCGTCTTCGCCCCAGCCGCCATCCTCGCGCTGAGTCGCCAGCAGCCAGTCGACGGCCCGCTGGATGTAGGGCTGCTCCGGGTCTTCGCCGGCCGCGTTGAGGGCGCAGAGCACCGACCAGGTACCGTAGATGTAGTTGGTGCCCCAGCGTCCGAACCAGGAGCCGTCCTCTTCCTGCTCGCTCTTCAGGTAAGCCAGGCCCCGGGCGACGGTGGGATGATCGGCGGGATGGCCGATCTGGCAGAGGAAGCTGAGGCAGCGGGCGCTGACGTCGGCCGTCGGCGGATCCAACAGCGCGCCGTGATCGGCGAAGGGAATGCTGTTGAGGAAGTCCTTGTTGTTGTCGATATCGAAGGAGCCCCAGCCGCCGTTGCTGCTCTGCATGCCCTCGATCCAACGGGCCGTGCGCTCGATCAGCGCCTTGTGGCGATCCGGGTCGGCACGGTGGAACAACATGCCGACAACCGCCGTGTCATCGACGTCGGGGTAGTGGTCGTTCTTGAACTGAAAGGCCCAGCCACCCGGTTCCAGGTCGGGTGCCTTGACCGACCAGTCACCCTTGACGTCGGTGACCTCTCGGTCCTCAAGCCAATCGAGGCACTTGCGGATTCGTTCGTCCGCCCGATCGAGGCCACCTTCCAACAGCGCATGAGCGCCCAGCGCCGTATCCCAAACAGGCGAGACGCAGGGCTGGATGAAACGGTTGTCGCCCACTCGGTTGCGCGAGATGAGCTTACGCACTGAGGCCAGAGCGGTGACGAAGTTCGGGTCGTCGCGCGCGTAGCCCAGGGCGTCCATAGCCATCACCGAATTGGCCATGGCCGGGAAGATCGCACCCAGGCCATCTTCGCCGTTCAGGCGCTCGGTGAAGAATGAGACGGCACGCTCGATCGCCTTGCTGCGAGTCTTCTTGGGGAAGTGCGGCTCGACGCTGCGCAGCACTTTGTCGACGGTGAGGAAGAAGTCGCCCCAGCGCGAGCCGGTCGGGTTGTGCAGATACTGCTCGACCTTCTCGGGCGGCGTGACGAAGAGCTCGGGGATCGAGACCTGTCGCGGGTTGCGCGCCCGCGGCTTGAGAGAGGCGAGGACCAGCAAAGGCGCGATCACCGTGCGGGACCAATAGGAAAAATCCCATACGTTCACCGGGAACCAGCGTGGCATGAGCATCAGCTCGACCGGCATCACCGGAACGGCACGCCAGGGCACCTGGCCGAAGAGCGCCAAGCTGTAGCGGGTGAAGACGTTGCTCGTCTCAGCACCACCGTGGGCCAGAATGGCCTCCCGCGCCCGCTGCATGTGCGGCGCCTCGGGATCGTCGCCGACCAGCTTGAGCGCGTAGTAGGCCTTCACGCTGGCGGAAATATTGAAGTCGCCTTCGTAAAACAGCGGCCAGCCGCCGTGATCGCCCTGCAGCGTGCGGATATAGCCCGCGAGCTCTTCTTCAAGCTCCGGCTCAAGATCGTCCAGGAAGTGATTAAGAAAAATGTATTCTGAGGGAATGGTCGCGTCGGCTTCCAGATCGAAACGGATATGACCGTCCGGCTCCTGAAGGGCCGTCAGCCGGTCGCTGGCCTGCGCGACGAGCTCGTCGACTTGGAAGAGGATGTCCTCTCCTTCTCCAAGACTGGAGCCGGGATGAACATGGTAAGTGTCCATTGGAAAGCTACTACCCCCTCATGAAGCACAAGCGATGTCGCAGCGGATCGGCGCTTCTGATTAAGTCTATAACACTGCTACATTTTCTTTGGCGCCGACGTCAAGGACTGCGCGCGCTGCCGTTTCTCCTGATCTGACCGAGCCTTCGATGGTCGCCGGCAGCTCCACCTCGGTCCAATCGCCGGCCAGCCAGAGGTTGGCATAGACCGAACGCTGCTTGGGCCGCTTGGCGATTTGCGCCGGAGTCTGTGCAAAGGTCGCCCGTTTCTCCTTGATGATACGGTAGGGCGGCAGCGGCGTTCCCTCGGCGACCAGAGCGCGTGCGACCTCCCGCCAGCTCGTCCCGGCAATCGTCTCTGGCGGGTCGTTTATAGCGCCGGAGGCGGCGCTCACTGTGACCGAGGCCACGCTATCGCGAAAAAATACCCATTGGGACAGGCCGCCGAGCAGGCCCAGGAAGGGTTCCTTTGAGCGTCCAACGAGTTCGTCCGGCAGCTTGAAGTGAACGTTCAGGATGGGCCTGTAGCGATCCGGCGCCGTCACCTGGGGCAGCAGGGCCGTGGCGTTGTCGGGAGAGACCGCCAGGACGACGGCGTCGTCTTGGCCGAGGGCGATCTCTTCGCCGCCGATATCGAGAGCGACGGCTCTTCCGCCGGCCGCCGTGACAGCACGCGCCCGCGCCCCGAAGCGGATGTCGCAGCCCAGGTCCTCAAGCCGCTTGACCGTCGGCTCCACCAAAGCGGCCGAGAGACCGTGGCGGGTCAGCACGGGCCGACATTCGGCACCGCCGCGCGCAAAGGTCTCTTCGAAGACCGGGCGCAGCAGACAGGCCGCCGCTTCCTCCGGCGCGGTGTTGAGCACGGCGAGGGTGAAGGGCTCCCAGAAGCAGCGGTAGAGGGGATGGTTCTTGGGAATCAGCGAGGCCACCGTCGCCTCGCGGCCCGCCCGCATGATCTTGAGGATGGAGAGGTAGTCCGAGAGCTGCGTGCCGGGCGGACGCCGGCTGGGCCGGAAGACCCACCAGGGGATTCGGCCGTCGGACAGTCGGAGCGCCCAGCGCTCGCCGCTGTCGAGATCGAAGAAGGGGAAGCGCGCTTCGCCGACGGTCACCTCGGTCTTGTCCGCGCCCGTCGCAGCCAGCAAGCGGGCCACGGCCTGGTTGCCGCTCAGGACCAGGTGGTTGCCGTTATCGATAACGCAGCCGAGCTTCTCGTCATGGTAGGAGCGGCAGCGTCCGCCGGCCCGCGGCCCGGCCTCGTAGAGGGTGACCTCCAGGCCCGCCTCGGCCAGACGAAGAGCGCAGGACAGGCCGGACATGCCGGCCCCGATGACGTGGGCGGATTTCATCAGAGGCTGAACAGGCCGTAGCGCAGGGCGATGGTCAGCTTGCGGAGCTTGCTTCGCAGCCGCTTCAGGCCGCTCCCTTTGGATTTGCGGGGCGGCGGTGGCCAGGGGCCGCCCTCGAGAGAGCGGAAGGCGTCGCGGTAGACCTCCATCATCACCCGCGCGGGCCGCATGTTGGCCTTGTTGTGGCAGCGCGCCATGGCGGCTTCGGCGTCGGCGAAGGCCTGGCGCGCCTTGTCGGCGATCTGGTTGCAGACCTTCGGCAGGCCAGGGTGGCTCAGCACCTCGCGCGGCTCGTCGCTCTCGATGCCTGCCTCCAGGAGCAGCTCCTTGGGGAGATAGAGACGCCCGATCTCGGCATCCTCTTGGAGGTCGCGCAGAATGTTGGTGAGCTGCAGGGCCTGGCCGAGGCGCTCCGCCGTCTGCTGCCCGTCGGGACCCGGCTCGCCGAAGACGCAGACCGAAAGCTGGCCGACGGCGCCGGCTACCCGGCTGCAGTAGAGCTCCAGCTCCGCCATGCTCGGCGCCCTTATGGGCCCTTCCGCATCCATCTCCATGCCGTCGATCAGGTCGTGGAAGGGCTTTTGCGGCAGTCGGTAGCGGGCGAGGGGGGGCAGCAGCGCGCGGCTGATGGGCCGGCTCGGCTGGCCGGCATAGAGCGCGGCGATCTCTTCGCGCCAGGCGTCGAGAGCGATGCGCTTCTCTTCCCGCGTGCCGCCTTCGTCGGCGATGTCGTCGATTTCGCGGCAGTAGGCGTAGATGGCATACATGGCCTCGCGCTTGTCCCGCTCCAGCAGGCGCATGGCCCAGAAGAAGGAGGTGCCGGCGCTTTCGACCAGACGGCGGACTTCTTCCAGGTCGGCCGCGCTGGCCTCGGGGCCCGGTTCGGCGGCGGCCAGTGCCGAGCTGGTCATGAGTCCGCCTCCAGGGCCGTCTGGCCGCTCTCGCCGTAGTGGCGCCCTTTCCAAGCGCCGCCACGGCCCAGCCAATGAAGCCGCGCGGAGTCCAAGGTCATGACGGTGTAGAGCAGGGCGGCGAAGGGCAGCCAGAGCGCCTCCCATAGGGAGAAGCCGTAGAAGCGCAGGGTCGGCCAGTAGGCCGCGGCCATCATCACGCAGGCCAGCAGAGCCAGCAGCCCGGCGCCCGTGTTGCCATGCAGGGGCCAGCTCAAGAGCAGCAGCGGCGGCACCAGATAGGTCAGCGTCATCGAGAACAGGGTGACGAGCAGCATGGCGGGCGAGTGGTTGAGCTGGGTGTAGGCAGAGCGGGCGACCATGGCCCAGAAGCTCGCGAGATCCGGATAGGGGCGCAGGCTGATGCTGTCGTTTGTCAGCCCGAGCCATAGGGCCCCGCCGGACTCCTTGACCAGCCGCGCCAGGGTGCAGTCGTCGATCAGGGCGTCTTTCAGCGCGGCGATGCCGCCGATGCGCATCAGCGCGTCCCAGTCCAAGAGGATGCAGCCACCGGCCGCCGCGGCAACGTTGCGGTCCGGCGCGTTGACCGCCTGAAAGGGATAGAGCTTCTGGAAGAAGAACACGAAGGCCGGCACGAGATGGCGTTCCCAGAAGGAGTCGAGGCGTAGGCGCACCATTTGGGAGACCAGGGCGAGGTGCCCCGCACGGGCCTTCGTCACCAGGCGCCGCAGGGTATCCGGCCCGTGCCGGATGTCGGCGTCGGTCAGCCAGACATAGGCTGGCGCGTCGCTCTCGCGGAGCTGCTGTTCCGCCGTGTTGAGCGCCCAGAGCTTGCCGGCCCAGCCTGAGGGCAGCGGTGGCGCCGTGAGAACGCCGCCCGTCCTGTTCTCGTTCTGGCGCACGGCAAAGACCGCGCGGGCACGCTCGGCCGTCGCATCCTCGCTGGAGTCGTCGACCACGAGAACCTGCAGCGGCCCCGGATAGTCCTGATCGAGCAGGAAGGCGAGGCTCTCGGCGATCACCGCTTCCTCGTTGCGCGCCGGGACGATAGCGGTCACCGCGGGCCATGGCCCTTGGGCCTCTTCTGGCGAGGAGGGCGGGAGCTGCTGATCGGCCCGCCAGAAACCGTCGCGCGCGAAGAGCAGCGCCAGCCACACGAGGACGGAGAGCAGGGACAAGAGGACCAGCATAGGCGAAGAGGGCCTTCTAGGACCGCCGCGGCGTGACGCAGCGGCGGGCGGTGGTCTTCACCACGCCTTTGATGGCGCACCAGGCGAACTGAGGCTTGCTCAGCTCGACCCGTTCGGCAACCGGGTCTTTCCTCGCAAGCTCGCGCAGCAGTTGGTCGGCAATCTCGACGATCACCGCCGACTCGAGGGCGAGGTGCCAGCTCTTGAGCTTCTCCGGCAGCCGCCGCGCCTCGACCATCAGCGCCCGGGTATCCTCAACGCAGCGGAGCTGCACCCGGCGCAGGCCCTCGCTGGAGCGAGTCGCGCCGAGATGGGTCACGTCCGCGCCGGCTTCGGCGAGCCAGTCCTCCGGGATATAGACCCGGTCCATCTCCTCATAGTCATCGCGGCAGTCCTGCAGGTGGTTGATGATCTGCAGTGCATTGCAAAGCGCATCGGACTGCGGGTAGCCGCTCGGGTCCTCCCCGTGCAGGTCGAGAAGATAGCGCCCCACCGGCGAGGCCGAGCGCAGGCAGTAGTCGATCAGCTCGTCCCAATCGGCATAGCGGTGCTTCACCGCGTCCTGCTTGAAGGCCGAGATCAGGTCGCAGCCATGCTGCGGCGTCACCTCGGTCTCGATCAGGCTCTCCCGGAGGCGGGCGCCCGTTTCGTAGCCGGGCTCGGCCTTCTCCGTGGTCAGCGCCCGCTCGAAGCCGGTGA
Organism: Rhodovibrionaceae bacterium; assembly: GCA_028282405.1. Classification (GTDB taxonomy): domain Bacteria; phylum Pseudomonadota; class Alphaproteobacteria; order Kiloniellales; family DSM-21159; genus JANQMX01. The sequence continues at coordinate 3,948 of JANQIA010000279.1, read as the reverse complement.
GACGCGCCACCTTGTCCTCGGGCGCGAGCTCCGGGTTGTCGGCGATGTCGTCGATGGCCCGGGCGAAGGCGTAGAAGCGCGCCACGTGGGGCCGCAAGGCCTTGGGCAGCAGGAAGGAGCCGACGGGGAAGTTCTCGTCCTTCGCGCCCTTGCCGGACGGCGTTTCCATGGCGGTGCCACCCACGCTCTCTGGGCCAGCGAGCGGCACATCATCCTGGACGGCGGTGGGGCTGGCAGCAGAGCTGGCGGCGGGGGCGCTACGCGACATGGTGCTTCCTGGGCCTTGTCTTGCCGAGCATATACCCTTTACGCCATTGGGAAACCAGGGGCGGGGCGCCGAGGCGGTCCGCGGCACGACAGCGAGCGGGGACGTGGTCGCAAGGCCCTCCAAGAAGTCCAAGACAGCGGCAGAGGCCGCGGCGCATCACGCCCAGGCGGCGGAGCTGGCCCGTCGGGGCGACTCCATGGCGGCGCTGCAGCACCGATTCGCGGCCTTTCGCGCAGCGCCGGGCGAACGGCGCTACCGGCAAGCCTTGGCCGCGGCGGTCATTCCGCTGAGACTCGAGCAGGCGGCGCCGGCGGTCGAGGAGGCGCTGGTTCGGCTGCTGCAAGCCGACGACGTGGATACCCAGGCCCTCTCTGGCGTGCTGGTGAGCCTGATCAAGGCGCATCCGGGCTTCGCGCAGCTTGCCCAGGCTGACTGGGCCGACAGCGGCCTCCACGAAAACCATCTGGCCCAGGTGACGGACCTCTTTGGCTGGCCCTTGCTGCGGCATGCCTTGGGGTACTCCATCCTCTGCGACCGGGAGGTGGAGCGGGTGCTGACCGCCTGCCGCCGCGTCCTGGTGCTCCACGGGCCGTCCGCAGCCGAGGATGTCGAGCGCTTCGCGCCCCTCGTGCTGCAGGCCGACTTGTCGGAGTACCTCTGGGAGGAGAGCGAGGTCGAATCGGAGGCCTTGGCCAAGCTGTCGGCGCGAGACGGCACGACATTGCTCGCCTGCGCTTACCGGCCGGCGGAAGAGGCTGCGCTCAAGGCGTTGTTCCGCGACCGCGCGGGTCTCGGGCCCTTCGGCAGGCTGCTCTACCGGCGCCTCGTCACTGAGCCGGCGGAGGAGCGGCGCCGACTCGCAGAGATCTCCATCGTCGAGCTGTCCGACGACCGCGTCTCGCAGGCCGTCCAGGCGCAGTACGAGAGCAATCCCTATCCGCGCTGGACCGGGGTGCAGCGCCGCGCGGCCCGGCCGCTCGCCGACGTGGTCCGTGCCTTCTGCCCGGACCTGCCGGACAGCGCGCTGCCGCAAAGCGCAAAGCCGCAGATTCTGGTGGCCGGCTGCGGCACGGGGGCGCACGCCATCAAGGTTGCCAGCCGCTATGCCGGCAGCCGGGTCACGGCGATCGATCTCAGCCGCCGGGCGCTGGCCTATGCGGAGATGAAGGCCGCCGCGCTGAAGCTGGGCAGCATACGTTTCCTGCAGGCCGACATTCTGGCGCTGGAGGGCTGGGACCGCCGTTTCGATCTCATCGAGTGCTCCGGCGTTCTGCATCACCTGGCCGATCCCTTGCAGGGCTGGCGGATTCTCACCACGCTCTTGAGCGAGCGGGGCATCATGCGAATCGGGCTCTACAGCGCGTTGGGGCGGCGGCATATCCTGGCCATGCAAGCTCTGGCGCGCCGCGAAGAGACAACGCCGGACCTCGCCTCCATTCGCCACCTGCGCCGGACCATCGAGGAAAAGGCCGCCGCCGGGGACGAGAGTGCGGCTGCGGTCCTATCCGAAGTCGACTTCTACAGCGCCAGCGGTCTGCGCGATCTGTTGTTGCACGTGCAGGAACAGCAATTTTCTGTGGAGAAGTTGCAGGTGGCCTTGGACAGCCTGGGTCTGGAGTTCCTCGCCTTCGAGCATCCCTTTGCCGACGTGCCGCAGGCCTTCGAGCAGCGTTACGGCAGCGCTGCGAGCAAGAGAGACCTCGCGGCGTGGGGTGCGCTGGAGGCGGAGCGTCCGGACAGCTTCCGCGGGATGTATCAGTTCTGGTGTCGCAGAAAAGATAAACCCGCCTGACGTTACGTGAGGCGGGTTGTATCTTGTGAGCCGACCTTCAAGCCGGCTGAAGCGCTTTTAAGCGGCCAAGCTGCCACCATCCGTCCAGGCGGAGGTTTGCTTGCATGAGGAACAAATGCGTTCGCCGGGCCAGGAGCTCGAAAACTCCTTCCGGCACATAAGGCACTTGCGTGCCTTCACCTCGTACACCTTGTCGCTTTGCGGCTTCTTGTTCTGTGATGAGTCGCTCATTTCTACCTTACGGCTCCTGGTCAAGACCGTTCCAAAAGGCCCGTTACTCATGGTGGGGTTTCACGCAGTGACATGACAGTTTTTGGTCAAAAAAACAAGTGGAATCCTCTCTTATGCGACCATTTTGTAAACACTCTGGTAAGGTTTTGGAACGGCTGCTGTGACTTTTTTGCATGGCGAATATTGTCCTAGCACTGTGTAAAACTAGACAATCTGCGGCCATTGCCTCCGGTTATCGCCCCTGGACAGATCGGGTGTCTCGGGCCAAGTTGCTGTTGGCTATGGGCGATATGAATGACGGACCTGCAAAAGATGCGTACGGCCAGATACAAGCTCGGTGACTTGGTGCGCCATCGGATCTTTCCGTTCCGTGGCGTCATCTTCGATGTGGACCCGGAGTTCGCGAATACCGAGGAGTGGTACGAGGCGATTCCGGAGGACATTCGGCCGAGCAAGGAGCAGCCCTTCTACCACCTGCTGGCTGAAAACTCCGAAGGCACCTACACGGCTTACGTTTCCGAGCAGAACCTGCTGCCCGACGACAGCGGCGAGCCGATTCCCCATCCGGACATCGACAGCTTCTTCATCGGCATGGAAGACGGCCGCTACGTCCCGCGCAGCGAGCACGCCCACTGAGGCGAGCCCGCAGCGCCCACTCCGCGCTCAGGCCCGGTTGCGCCGGGCAACCAGATGAAAGATGTGCCAACGCTTCGGCTTGCCCTGTGCCGTCTTTCCTTCGTCCTCTTCCTCGCGCAGATGCTCGATGGTGAAGCCCTCGAACAGCGCTTCGGCCTGGTCTTTCGCTAGGATCGTCACGCCGCTCTGCTTCGACCAGTCGTCGCGCGGCCCGAGGAGATGCCCGGAGAAGCGGCCGCCCGGCAGGATGGCGGCGCGGACGGTCTTCCAGAGGGACTCGAAAGCCTCGGGCGGGCAGAAGGGCAGGGAGAAGCCCGCGTTCACCAGCTCGGCCGTGCCCAAGGGCCCAAGCGCCTCGAAGTCCTCATGCCGCGCGGTCAGCCGCTCTTCGACCCCGAGCGCGGCGGCTCGTTGGCGCAGCTCGATTAGGGCCGCCTCCGTCTTGTCCGTTGCCAGCACCTGCCAGCCGGCTTGAAGCAGCGGCAAGCTGTCGCGGCCGACTCCGGCGCCGAGGTCGATCGCCCTGCGTGGGCCCTCGGATTCGGCCTCGAAGGCCGCCAAGGCGCGCTGGAGCGTATCGTGCGGCGGCCGATCCCGCGTCTGATCGTAGTAGGCCAGCCAATTTGTCGATATTTTTTCGTTCATCGACGCCAAAGACCTCTCTTTTCACAGGCTTTCAACTTCCGCGCCTTCTGCACTACGATGTATTGTGATTTCGGGGAGTCTGACATCGGTTTGGTGTTTCGCAGCTATGGACAAACTTGAACTACTGGGACGCAACTTTCTGTTCCGCGATCTCGACCGAAACGCGCTGGAGCGGCTGGCCGCCCTGGCCGTCACGCGGCGTCTGAAGAAAGGTGAGGTCCTTTTCAACAAAGGCGACGAAGGCGACGCGCTTTACGGCGTGCGCTCGGGCAATATCTGCATCAGCACGACGGCGCCCAACGGCAAGGAAATCATCCTGAGCGTCATGGAGCGGGGCGACGTCTTCGGCGAGATCGCTCTGCTCGACGGCTTGCCG
>JANQIA010000272.1 GCA_028282405.1 Rhodovibrionaceae bacterium | reverse complement strand
TCGGAGGGTGACAGCCAATACCATGGCACAGCCGGGTCGGGTTGGCTGGAGGGCGACAACCATATCTTTCCGGTTCGCGTCTACTATGAGGACAGCGATGCCGCCGGCATCGTTTACCACGCCAACTTCATTAAGTTCGCCGAAAGGGCCCGGAGCGAACTCTGCCGGTTGCTGGGAATCGATCAAAGGTCTATGCGGGAGGAGGGTGGCGTTGTCTTTGCCGTTCGCGAGCTGGTGATCGACTATCGTGCGCCCGCCCGACTCGACGATCTACTCCAAGTGCGATCGCAGTTTACGGCAATTTCAGGCGCCAGCTTGTGGGCTCGCCAGTTAATCGAACGAGAGGGAAGCATGCTTGTCGGTCTCGACGTCAAATTGGTGTGTCTGAGGACCGCCGATGGCCGGCCCACGCGACTTCCCCCCGACGTTAGAGCGATATTCGCATCTATTACACAGAATCGCCGAAATTCGTAGCCAGGAGAGAGAGTATGGAGACGACGGCTGTTGAAGGAGCGGCGCTGGGAGCCGCGGCGGCGCATGATTTGTCTGTCTGGGGATTGTTTCTTCAGGCCGATATCGTCGTCAAAGCCGTCATGCTTTCGCTGGTGCTTGCGTCCTTCTGGACCTGGGCGATCATTTTCGAGAAGGCCATCCGGTTGCGACGCCTGCGGCGCAGTGCCGACCAGTTCGAAGAGGGCTTCTGGTCAGGTGGCTCGCTCGACCAACTCTACGAGAAGCTCGACAACGCGCCGCCCGACCCGATGTCGGTGGTCTTCGTCACCGCCATGCGCGAATGGCGCCGCTTTGCCGCGCGGGGCAGCGGCGGGAGCGCGGGCAGCAGCGACATGGCCGCTCGGCAGAGTGTGCGCGACCGCATCGAGCGGGTGATGGACATTGCCGTTGGGCGGGAGATGGACCGCTTGGAGCGGCACATGACCTTCCTGGCCTCGGTCGGCTCGGCCGCCCCCTTTATCGGTCTTTTCGGCACGGTCTGGGGCATCATGAATGCCTTCACCTCGATTGCGGCGGAGGCCAATACCAGCCTGGCCGTCGTGGCGCCGGGCATTGCCGAAGCGCTTTTCGCGACGGCTTTGGGATTGGTTGCGGCCATCCCCGCGACGATCGGCTTCAACAAGCTCAATCACGAGCTTTCGCGCTACGGGACGCGCCTGGACAGCTTTGCCGGTGAGTTTGGGGCCATCCTGTCGCGCCAGCTCGAGGAGCGCTGAGCCATGGCCGGGGGCATGATGGAAACGCGGCGCAACCGCCGCGGCCACGGAAGCCGCTGGCGTCCGATGTCGGACATCAATGTGACGCCTTTCGTCGACGTCATGCTCGTGCTCTTGATCGTTTTTATGGTGACGGCGCCGTTGTTGACCGTCGGCGTCCCGATCGACCTGCCTCAAACGGAGGCGCAGAACATCTCGGAACCGGTCGAACCGCTGGTCATCTCGGTCAATCGAGAAGGACAGATCTTCATTCAGGAGACGGAAGTCTCTCTCGATGCCCTGGTGCCGAGGCTGATCGCCATTACCGACTCGAATCCCGAGGCACGTATTTACGTGCGCGGAGACCGAAGCATCGCCTACGGCTGGGTTATGCAAGTCATGGGGCGCGTAAACAGCGCCGGCTTTCGCCGCGTCGCGCTGATTGCGGAGCTGCCGCGCCCCGAGACGGCCTTGCAGTAGGCGTCGGCGAAGAAGGCGCGAGCTGGCGTGAACGCTGTCGATACCATTCTGCCGATGCGAACAGGCTATCTCTGTTCTTTCGCGTTGCACGCCTGCGTGCTGGCCGTGGCCGTCTACGGCCTGCCGCTCTATTCCCGTGAGTACATGGTTCAGCCCTCCGTTCCTGTCGACTTGGTCATGTTCGACGATGTGAAGGAAGCCGACTTGGCGTCCCTGCCGGAGATCAGCGATCTCACGCCTCAGGATCGGCTGGTGCAGGCTGACGAGATTGCCCCGCAGGTTGTGCGTCCGAACGATCTGGCCGAGGCGGTCGAAGACCAGGCCGTCACCGAGCTCGACAGCGTCGAGCAGGCGGATAGCCCGGACAGTCCGCCGCCCGCCTCGGCCGTCGCGCCCGACATCTCGACTCTGCCGGCCCTCGATGATCTTGCGGCCGTTGCGACACCTTTGACGCAGGAAGCGCAGGAAGCCGCGGCCGAGCCACTAAACGTGGCGGACGATCCGGCGCCGCCGCCGCTTCCAGTGTCCAGGCCCGAGACGCTGCAACTCGCTGAATTGGTTGAACCAGAACCCGAGCCCGAGCCGGAGAGCGCAACGCCTGCGGTGACGGAGTTGACCGAAGCGGTCGCCGAGGAGCCTGAAACGGAAGCGCCTCAGCAGCTTGCCGCCTTGGCCCCGCCGCTGCCGCAGCGTCGGCCAGAATTGCCGCAGCGCGCCGAGCGGTCCGAGAGGGAAGAACCGGAAAGCCAGGACACCAACCGGCTCGCCTCGATCTTGCGCAATGTGCAGAAGAACTTGCAGCAGCCTCAGGCGCAGGCGGCGCCGAGCGCGGCCCAGCCGGCTGCGGTGCGCCAGGGCGACGAGGCTTCCAGCAGCCGCTTGGCCGGCCAGGTGCGGCGGCAGGTGCAGCCCTGCTGGAGCTTCGATGCCGGGGCGCGGGATCCCGCCTCGCTGATCGTCGAGATGCGGGTCTTCCTCAATCCCGACGGCAGCTTGAGCGGTCAGCCCGAAATCCTTGACCGGTCGCGCTATCTCTCCGACCCCTTCTTCCGCAGCGCGGCTGAGCGCGCCCAGCGGGCGGTGCTGGATTGTCAGCCCTTCAACCTGCCCCGGGAGTCGCATTCCCTTTGGAGCAGTCTTCTCATTCGATTCAATCCCGCGGAGGCATTTTGACGATGCGCCCAGTGCGAGCGATCTTTCCGATCGCCCTTCTTCTTCTTGCTGTCACTGCTGCGCCGAGCCGGGCGGAGCTTTTCGTCGACGTGACCGGACCCAATTTCGAGCCCTTGCCCATCGCGATCACCGATTTCTACGGTAGCGACGAGGGCTCGGCGCAGATCGGACGGGATGTTACGCAGGTCATCGCCGCCAACCTGGAGCGCAGCGGCCTGTTCAAGCCGATCGACTCTCGGGCCTTCATTCAGGATATCGACAGCCTACGGGCTGGCCCACGCTTCGGCGACTGGCGCGTCATCAACAGCGATGCCCTAGTCAGCGGTGCGGTGGAACTGCAGTCGGACGGTCGGCTGCGTGTCGAGTTCCGCCTCTGGGACGTGCTCGCCGAGCAGCAGATGACTGGCCTCGCGTATGTCAGCACCCCGGCGAACTGGCGGCGGGTCGCGCACATCGTCTCCGATGCCATCTACAAGCGCTTGACCGGAGAGGAAGGCTACTTCGACACGCGCATCGTCTACATCGCCGAGAGCGGGCCGCAGAACCGCCGGGTGAAGCGGCTGGCGATCATGGATCAAGACGGTGACAATCACAGCTATTTGACAGACGGCTCGACGTTGATGCTGACGCCGCGTTTCTCGCCGACGTCACAGGAGATCACCTATCTCGCCTACGTCAACGATCAGCCGCGCGTCTATTTGCTGAACCTGGATACCGGCCAGCAGGAGCTGGTCGGTAACTTCCCCGGCATGACCTTCGCGCCGCGCTTCTCGCCGGACGGCAACAAGATCATCATGTCGATGGCCGAAGGCGGTAATTCAGACATTTACACCATGGACCTGCGGACGCGTCAGGTCGTGCGCCTGACCAATCATCCAGGGATCGACACCTCACCGTCCTACGCGCCCGACGGTCGGCAGATCGTCTTCAATTCCGACCGCGGCGGCCAGCAGCAGCTCTACGTCATGAACGCGGACGGAACCAACGTGCGGCGGATCAGCTTCGGCGAGGGGCGCTATGCCACCCCGGTTTGGTCACCGCGCGGAGACCTCATTGCCTTTACGCGAATCCATCAAGGCACCTTCTATATCGGGGTTATGAAACCCGACGGCAGCGGCGAACGAATGCTCTCGAGCGGTTTCCTGGTGGAAAGCCCGACCTGGGCCCCGAACGGGCGGGTCCTGTCCTTTTTCCGTCAGGAACCTTCGGACTCCCAGGGCCGCGTGCGCAGCCGCCTCTACACCATCGACCTGACCGGCTTTAACGAGCGCGAGGTGACAACGCCGATCGAGGCGTCGGATCCCGCTTGGTCTCCCTTGATTCCCTAACGGAGCGATCTCTATAGTCCGCGCGCATGCGAGGCATTCACCATACTCGAGAAAGCAGCAAGACCGGCCAAATGCCCCTATTAACGCTGCGTGAACGCCAGTTGCCGTATGCCGGGGAATGCCGCATTGGAGCACCCACCGTCCCCACTGTCTGATCAAAGGATCTTACCCATGCGCTTAACCCTCCTGTCGCTTGCCCTCAGTGCCCTGGTCGTGGCTGGTTGTGAAACGACGCCCGATAGCACGGCGGACCAGGACGGCGCCCAGTCCTCCCAGCAGCAGGTCACTTCGGCCCCTCAACAGGGCGTCCAAGCCATCCCGGGTTCCCAGGAGGACTTGGACATCTTGGTCGGGCCCCGGGTGTTCTTCGACTTCGATTCCTCGGCGTTGCGCAGCGATGCCCAAGCGACCGCGCAGAATCTGGCGGCTTGGCTCCAGGCCAATCCGAACAAGCGCATCCGCATCGAAGGCAACACCGACGAGCGCGGCACGCGTGAGTATAACCTGGCGCTTGGCGATCGCCGGGCCGAGGCGGTCCGCAGCTACCTCATCTCCCTTGGCGTCAACGGCAATCGCCTGACGACGATCAGCTATGGCAAGGAACGGCCGATCCGGCTCGGTTCGACCCCCGAAGCCTGGGCGATGAACCGCAACGCCACCTTCGTTGTGCTGAACTGAGGCCGTTGCCTCCGGCGTCGGGCCGCTGAGGCTTAGTTCTGCCTCAATGGGGGTCCATCCTAAGCGGGTCGGGGTTGGGGCACCTGCTTTTGGAGTGATCGCCATGCCGACAATCCACCACGGGCCCTGGGCGGCCAAATCCGTGGCCCTTCTTGGTGTAACTGCCGCTTTGCTTATGGCCGGCTTCACAGCCGGCCATGCCGCGGCAGAGGGCGCTGGAGCTGCCGCAGAGCTGCGGCAGCTCAAGGCAGAGCGCGAAGTCCTGGCGGCGGATGCCGATCGCCTGTCTTTCGCCTTGCAGGACCTGAGGCAGTTGGCCCAGGCCAGCAGCGATACCGGTGCGATAGCTCCGACCCAGGCGGCGCGCTTCGAGCTGCGGATGAATGCCCTGGAAGAAGCGCTGCGCAAGACCACGGGACAGGTCGAGACCTTCGATTTCAGGCTTCAGCAGCTTGAAAATCGTGTCGGCAACCTGGATGAGCGCCTGCTCGCTGTGGAGCGCAGCCAGCTTGAGATGGAGAGCGGCACGACGGCCAACGCGTCTGCGGACAGCGGCGCTCCCGCATCGGAGGGAGATCAGCAGGCCCTCGCCAATCCGTCGTCGGATTCCGGCTCCTCTATCGCGCTCCCCAGTGGCTCGCCGGAGGAGCAGTACGACTTCGCCTTCGGTCTTCTGCGCCAAGCCAAGTACGCCGATGCCCAGTCGGCTCTCGAGCAGTTTTTGCAGGGCAACGCCGAACACGGCCTGGCCGGCAACGCGAAGTACTGGCTGGGTGAGACCTTCTACGTGCGGGGTGACTACCAGTCCTCCGCGCTGATCTTCGCCGAGGCCTACCGCGAGTATCCCGACAGCCAGAAGGCGCCCGACAACCTGCTGAAGCTCGGCATGTCTTTGGCCAATCTGGGCGACATCGAGAATGCCTGCGGCACGCTCGCCGAGCTGCTGCGCATCTATCCGCGCGCCGCAAGCTCCATCCGCGGCCGCGCCGAACGCGAGATGCAGCGCATGGAGTGTCCCTGAGGGGCAGTATCGGTCGGCCGTGGTTGAGCCGTCCCCCCTAGGCAAGTCGGAGTTTGAGGCTTTGATGCAGGCGTGCGGGCCGTTCGAGCCCGCGCCGAGACTCGCGGTCGGCGTTTCCGGCGGCGCCGACAGCCTCGCCTTGACGCTGCTGCTGCAGACCTGGGTCGAGAGCAGAGGCGGCAGGCTTACGGCGCTGACGGTCGATCACGGCTTGCGTCCCGGCTCCGCGGAGGAAGCCGCCGAAGTGGGTCGGACACTCGCGGCCCGTGGGCTCAGGCATGTCGTATTGCGCTGGCGCCATGATGGCCCCCAACAGGGCGTTCAGGCGGCCGCGCGGGCAGCACGGCTGCAACTGCTGTCAGACTGGTGCGCGCATGAAGGGGTGCTCCATCTGGCGCTGGCGCACCACGCGGCGGACCAAGCGGAGACCCTGGTGCAGCGGCTTTGGTCGGGCAGCGGCTTGGCCGGCTTGGCGGGGATGGCTCCAGTCCGCGAGCTGGCTCACTGCCGACTGCTGAGGCCCTTGATCTCGATCCCGCCTGAACGCTTGCGCGCCACGCTGCTGAAGGATGCCGTGCCCTGGCTGGAGGATCCCAGCAACGACGACAGCCGTTTCGGGCGCGTTCAGGCGCGCCGCTTCCTGGAGACCCGTGAGGCGCCGGCACGCAGCCGCCAAGCTGCGGCGGGGGCCGCCCAGGCGCTCGGCGTGTGGCGCAGCAGGCTGGAGGCCGGTTGCGCGGAGCTGGCGGCGGAGGCCTGCCGGCCGCATCCCTTGGGGTATGTCGAGCTGCGTGAGCCCCAGATGCTCGCTGCACCGCCTCTTCTCGCCGAGTGGCTGTTGCGGGGGCTCTTTCAGGCTATTGGCGGCACAGCCTATCCGATCTC
>JANQIA010000262.1 GCA_028282405.1 Rhodovibrionaceae bacterium | reverse complement strand
AATATGAGCACGGCTGATCTCAACGCCGGCCCCAGCCCCTTCGCCGCGCACCGCCGCCATGCTCTCTGGTGGGCCTTCTTGCTGCATCGCGTCTCCGGCCTGCTGCTGGCTCTCTTCCTACCGTTCCACTTCCTGGTCTTGGGTTTGGCGATTGAGGGCAGCGCGCGCCTCGACGGCTTTCTGGCCTGGGCGGATAGGCCTCTGGTCAAGCTGGCCGAGGCGGGGCTCGTGTTTCTGCTGGCCGTGCATATGGCCGGCGGGCTGCGCCTGCTGGCCCTCGAGCTCTTGGCTTGGCGCGGCTGGCAAAAGAACGTCGCAGCGATAGCGGCTGGCTTTGCCGTCTGTGCCGCCCTGCTGTTTCTCCTGAGTGCCTGGTGAGCAACATGGACCTCGAGCGCCTGGAAACCGACATCCTGATCCTCGGCAGCGGCGGCGCAGGCTTGATGGCCGCATTGCACGCCGCTCAGGCCGACCCGATGCTCCGCATCGCCGTTGCCGTGAAGGGCCTGCTCGGCAAGTGCGGTTGCACCCGCATGGTGCAAGGCGGCTACAACGTGGCGCTGGCGCCGGGAGACTCGGTCGAGCGGCACTTCATGGACACCATCGTCGGCGGCAAGTGGCTGCCGAACCAAGAGCTGGCCTGGACGCTCTGCGAGACGGCCGTGGTCCGTCTGCGCGAGCTGGAGAACGAGCTTGGCTGCTTCTTCGACCGCAATCCGGATGGCACGATCCATCAGAAGGCCTTCGCCGGCCAGAGCTTCGACCGCACTGTCCACAAGGGCGACCTGACCGGCATCGAGATTATCAATCGTCTGATGGAACAGGCGCTCTCGCTTGGCCTCGAGACGATGGAAGATCACCGCGCCCTCGGCCTTATTCCATCTTCCGATGGCAGCGAGCTTTCCGGCGTTCTTCTGGTCGATATGCGCTCGGGCGTCTTCCGCTTCGTGAAGGCCAAAGCCGTGCTGTTGGCGACTGGGGGCGGCCCGACCATGTACCGCTATCACACGCCCTCGGGCGACAAGACCATGGATGGTCTCGCCATGGCCCTGCGCCAAGGCCTCGCCCTGCGCGACATGGAGATGGTGCAGTTTCATCCGACCGGGCTTCTGGCCGGTGAGGACACCCGGATGACCGGCACCGTGCTGGAAGAGGGCCTGCGGGGTGCCGGCGGCCATCTCCTGAACGGCGACGGCGAGCGCTTCATGGAGAGCCAGGACCCCAAGGCGGAGCGCGCCACCCGGGACATCGTCAGCCGCAGCATCTTCGCCGAGATGCGTGCGGGCCGTACGACGCCCAACGGCGGGGTTCACATCCGCATGAGCCACCTAGGCCCTGACCACGTCCGCAAGACCTTCAAAGGCATGGTCGACCGCTGCGCCGACTGCGGCTTCGATCTTGCGGCCGGTCTGGTCGAGGTGGTGCCGACGGCGCACTACTTCATGGGTGGGGTGGTGGTGGACAACGACTGCCGCACTTCGCTGCCCGGCCTGTTCGTGGCCGGCGAGGACGCCGGCGGCATTCACGGCGCCAATCGCCTCGGCGGCAACGGTGTCGCCAACTCGACCGTGTTCGGCGGCATCGCCGGCGAGCGCATGGCCGAGTACGTGAGGCAGCGGAACCACGCCCCCGACCCCGATGAAAGGCTGCTGGAGGCGGAGGTGGCGCGCGCCTGCCAACCCTTCGGTCGACAGGGCACTTCGCTCGGCGATCTGCGCGACCGCCTCTTGAACCTGATGTGGGACGACGTCGGGGTGCTGCGCGACGCGGACGGCTTGAAGCGCGCCTTGGCTGCGCTCGACCAGCTCGAAGACGAACTCCTGATGAGCGGCGTCGGGCCGGACAATCGCGTCTTCAACCTGACCTGGCACGACTGGCTGAACCTGAGGAGCCTGATCGAGGTCTCGCGGGTGATTGCATTGGCCGCCCTGGCGCGAGAGGATTCGCGCGGCGCCCACTTCCGCGAGGACTTTCCCGAGACGGGCGCGCTGGAGACCTCCGGCTACACGGTGGTGCAGCAGCACGACGGAGAACTGGAGACTCGGCAGGACCCGGTCGCCTTCACCATCGTTCAGCCGGGTGAAAGCCTGATCGCAGAGGATGCGGCCTGAGGAGCACGGCATGATCGCAATCGACGCATTGGAAACGGCCGCCGACCGCCTGATGGAAAAGGCGGCCATCGAGATCCCCGACGACTATCTCGGCGGCATCAAGCGCATGGTGGCCAGCGAAAAGGGCGACCTCTCGGCCTTCGTGCTCGAAGCCATGCTGGAGAACTACGAAGCCGCCAAGGAAGACCGGCGCGCCATGTGCGCCGACACCGGGGTGCCGCGCTGGTTCGTCAAGATCGGCAACGAAGCAACGGTGCAAGGCGGCCCGATTGCGCTCGAAGCCGCCCTGCGGCGGGCCACGGCCAATGCGACCACGCGCATTCCCTTGCGGCCCAACCGCGTGCATCCGCTTTGGCGCACCGATCACAACAACAACGTCGGCATCAACGCGCCGGAAATCGACTACAGCTTCGAGCCGGACGCCGACTGGATCGAGCTCACCAGCGTGCACAAGGGCGGCCTCTTCGGCACCGACTATCGCATGCTCTTCCCAGGCGACGGCATCGAAGGTATCAAGCGCTTCTTCCTCGACACCTTGGTCGCCTTCGGCAAGCGCGGCCTAGCTTGCCAGCCGGCAATCATCGGCGTCGGGCTCGGCGGTTCCAAGGACATCTCCATGACCTTGGGTAAGCAGGCCTGCTGCCTGCGCGTGGTCGGCGACCGCAATCCCGACCCCAAGGTGGCCGCCCTGGAAGACGAGCTGATCGAACTCGGCAACTCCATCGGCATGGGGGCCATGGGCTTCGTCGGCTCCTCCATGGTCGTCGACTGCCATATCGAGTGCGGCTACTGCCATACCGGCGGCATGCCCATGAGCGTGCATGCCTTCTGTCTCAGCTCACGCCGGGCCACGGCCCGCGTGCATCGCGACGGGCGGGTCGCGTATCGCACCGACCCGCAATGGTTCACCCCTTACATGCGACGGGAGACGGTGGAATGGGAGAGCACGCCGCAAAGCTCCAGAAAGTCCGCCTGAAAACGCCGCTTCGCGCGGAGGACCTGGCGGGCTTGGCGCTCGGCACCGTCGTCTATCTCGACGGTACCGTCTACACCGGGCGCGAAGGCGTCTACAAAGCGGCCATCGAGGACGGCTGGCCGCTGCCGACGGACGTGTCGGGGCTCAGCAATGTCAATTTCCATTGCTCCCCTGCGGCCGCACAACTGGACGATGGCAGCTTCAAGGTCGGTGCGGTGACCGCCACCGCCTCCTTCCGCTTCGCCAAGTGGCTCGACCAGTGGTTCTCGCTCACCGGCACGAAGGTTATCATCGGCAAGGGCGGCATGAACAGCGAGACCTACCGGGATATCTTCGTCCCGCACGGTGCGATCTATCTCACCACGGTCGGTTACGGCACGGGCGCGCTGCTGGGCCGCGGCATCAAGCAGGTGAAGGCCGCGCACTGGATCGAAGAGCTGAGCATCGCCCAGGCCATGTGGGTCTTCGAGGTCGAGAACTTCGGGCCCTTCCTGGTCGAGAGCAACCTGGCCGGCGAGAGCCTCTTCGAGAAGACCAACCGGGAAGTCAGCGCCAACCTCTCCAAGGTCTACGAGGGCACGCGCCCTGCCACCTTGCGCCGCTACGGCGAAACCGACGACCGCTCGGACGAGGTCGTATAGAAGGGGGCAGGGCAGGGCCTCAGGTGCTGTCGCGGATCAGGATCTCAAAGCCGAGGTCCACGACCTTCTGGCCGTACGTCTCTTCATCTGTGTCGAGACGTTGCAAGAGCATTTGGGCAGCACGTGACCCCATTTCGTAGCGCGGCACGCGAACCGTGGTCAGCGCAGGGTGTATCGCCGAGGAGATATCGGAGTCGTCGAAACCGGCGATCGCAATGTCGTCGGGCACGGCAATCCCACGCTTGATACAGCGAAAGAGGGCGCCGACAGCGAGCATATCGCTGGCAGCGAAAATCGCATCGATGTCGGGGTGGCGTTCCAATAGCTCTTCGCACCCTTCGCCACCATGCCTGAACTCCAGCTTGCGGTAGCTGCGTAAGGAGCGGTCGCAAGGCAGGTTCGCCACGGTCATTTCATCGATGTATCCCCGTTCCCGGTCCGTCGCCCGATCGTTGTCTTTCATGATGCCACCGAGATAGCCAATATGCCGGCGCCCCTGTCCTATGAGATAGCGTGTCATGGCGCGCGCCGCCTCATAGTTGGAGAAGCCGACAATCTGGTCCATCGGCCGCTCCGTAAGATTCCAGGTCTCGACCACAGGAACCTTCAGGTTGTGCAGTCGTTCCCGCACGCCTTGGGTATGACTGTGTCCGGTCAGCAGCAGCCCGTCGACGCGGTGACTGAGAAAGGCGTCGGTCAGCCGCTCTTCCACCTGCATGGAATGCCCCGTCTCGCCGATCAGAAGCTCGTAGCCGGAGGGGTGCAGGACGTCCGTGATGCCACGAATGGTGTCGCCGAACGAGGCATTGATGAAGGGGACGATCGCAGCGACGATACGGGTGCGCTGCGATGCCAGCGAACTTGCTAGCGCATTGGGAACGTAGCCCGTTTCACGCATCGCCTTTTCCACGCGTGCGCGGATCTTGGGCGAGACCCGTTCCGGATCTCGGATCGCCCGAGAAACCGACATGACCGACACACCGGCACGCGCGGCCACATCGGTCATCCTCACCTGCTCGCCGGCACGGCGGCGCTGGCGGATCGGTCCCTCCGCTTTCTCAGCATCGTCTCCGTTAGAGATACTCATCGCTGGAACCTGTCAGATCTGGCCGGCCCGAAGGACCGGGTCACGAATTGATCAGCCCGCCGTCGACGTTGATGATCTGGCCCGTTATGTAGCTCGCATGTGGGCCGAGCAAGAACAACACCACACCGGCGACTTCCTCGGCCCGACCCAGCCGGCCGAGCGGGATCTCCTTGACCATGGCCTCGCCGCGCTCTTGCTTGATCTGCCGTACCATCGGGGTTTCGATCACGCCCGGGGCAATGCCGTTGACCAATGCCTTTGGCCCCAGGTTGCGGGCCAAGCCCCGAACCAGTCCGGCGACCCCGCCTTTGGCGGCGGAATAGGCGACACGCCCCATGCTGCCGCGTCGGAAGGCAAGAGAGCTTGCGAACACCAAGCGAGCCGGCTGATCCGTCACCAGCCGCGCCATGGCGGCCGTTGTCAGATCGAAGCCGTTGGTTAAGTTCGCCGCTAGGGTCCGGTCGTAGACTTCGCGCGCTTCCGGGCTGAGATCGTGCTTCTCGAATATGCCGGCCATATGCACCACGCCATAGATTGGCCCGTCGACGCACGACAGTGCGGCTCCGCAGGCTTCGGGGCTTTCGAGGTAGGAGGTCGCTGTCCAGTGCGGGCCGTTGCCGAGCGATCTGGTCATCGCATCCAGCCTCTCGCCGTCGGGGTCTATAAGCAGCAGTCGGGCGCCTTGTTCGGACAACAGTGCGGCGATGGCCCGGCCGATGCCGCCGGCGGCACCGGTCAGGATGATGTTCCTGCCCTCAAATGTACCCGGCATGTCTTACTCCCCATGCAATGTGCGCTGTGCGTCTAGATCTTGATGCCGCCACCGGAGATCTCCAGCCGGGCCCCGGTTATGAAGCTCGCACTCTCCGACATCAGAAATGCGATGGTATCCCCGACTTCCTCCGCCGTGGCGAACCGGCCGAGGGGAATCGTTGCCTTCGCCGCCGCGGCTTTTTGTGGCGTGTCAGTCGCCGGGGCGATCATATCGGTCTCGGTCATGCCCGGACGCACCGAGTTGATCCGAATGCCACGCGGGGCCAGCTCTCGCGCCGTGCCCATGGTAAAGGCGTCGATGGCTGCCTTGCTCGCGGCATAGAGTGCCATGCCGGGTCGCCCGCCCGTGGCTGCTGCCCAAGAAGAGACGACGACGATCGCACGGTTACCGCTTTCCGGCATATGCCGAACCGCCTCGCGGCAGGTCAGAAGCACGCCGGCGGTGTTGAGAGACAGGACACGCGAGATCTCCTCGCCGGTCAGCTCCAAGGTGGGCATCTTGGGATGGTCGGTGCCGGCGCTGGCTACTGCTCCGGTCACAGGCCCGAACTGTGCCGCAGCTTGCTCGAAAAGGCTGACGATATCCTGTTCCCGCGACATGTCGCCCTGGACGGTGATCGCTTCGGCCCCACGCGACCGCACCGCCTGTGCCACAGCCTCTGCCTTCTCCACGTTCTTGGCATACTGGAGGACAAAGGCGCGCTGCGGCTGTGCCATACTCCGCGCCGCTGCGGCGCCGATGCCGCCGGAGCCACCGGTCACCACGATCACGTCACGCTTCGTTCCCATACTGATTTCTCTCACTGCTTCGTCTCACCGCCTCATGCTAGCGAAGCCCGAAGGAACCGTAGCATCTCGCGGTTGGCCATCTCGGCCTGCTCGTAGTGAACGAAGTGCCCCGCACTGGGCTGGATGCTGACGCGGACGTCAGAGAACCAATCGCCCAGTCGGTCGACCCATTCAGGTCTCAGCACCTTGTCCGACTCTCCCCAAAGAACACGGGTCGGTGCATCAATCGGTGATAGGTCAACGGGCGGGCCGTCGCGTATCATCGATCGTCGTGCCGTGTCGATGCCCTTGTACCAGGCGAAGCCGCCCTCCAAGGCGCCGGGCGCACTGAAATTCTCAATCCAGAGTTCGACATCTTCCGCGAAGCAGGCCGGGTCGTGCGACCAGTGCGAGAGGATCCAGCCGATATAGATGGCAACGGTATCGCGGTTGTAGCCGACCAGCGCTTTAGCGAGGCTGAGCTGGTTGAAAGTCTGATACCAAATCTCTGGAATGCTGTCCGCGTCGGCCCAGCGGCGGCCGATGCCGGGGTAGGGGCAATTGAAGAAGAACAGCGCGGCGACCCGCTCGGGGTATAAGCGGGCGAAGCACTGCATGGCGTTGGCGCCAACGTCATGGGCAACGAAGCCAGCGCGTTCGATCTCAAGAGCATCCATCAGGGCCGCGAGATCGGCCGCGATGATATCGGGCGTCAGGGCTGCATGAGCCGGACGGTCGTGGCTGCGGCTCTCGCCGAATCCCCGGATGTCGGGGGCGAAGACACGATACCGCTCTGCCAACGCTGGCATGTTGCGATACCAAGTCAGCCAGAACTCGGGCCACCCGTGCAACAGGATGAGCGGCGGGCCCTTTTCGCCCATCCGGGCGTAGTGCAGGCGTGCACCGGGCACGTCCGCAAAGTGGCCGGCGCCGAAGCGCCGCTTCATCTCCTCCAACCTATTGGCTTCCGAGGTCATTCTGCAGTTTCCATGACCATGGCCTTGGCTTCCCGGCGCATGATCTTGCCAACAGCATTGCGCGGCAAGCTGTCGACGGTATGGATGCGCTTGGGCGCCTTGACGGAGTCGAGCGTGCGCTTGACGAAATCGATCAGCTCGCGTTCGTCGACGTTGGTGTTGGCGTGCAGCTCGATGGCAGCATGCACGGCCTCGCCCCATTTCGGATCCTCGACGCCGAAGACGGTGCACTCGAGAACGGCCGGGTGGCGGCCAAGGGCATTTTCCACGTCCTTGGGATAGATGTTGAAGCCCCCTGAGATGATTACTTCCTTCTTCCGGCCTTCGATCCAAAGCCGGCCGTTACCATCGAAGCGGCCGAGATCACCCGTCCGTAGCCAGCCTTCGCGAAAAGCTTCGGCTTCGGCCTCCGGGTTGTCCAAGTAGCCATCCGCGATCAGATCGCCGCGCACGCAGATCTCGCCGACCTCCCCTGCCGCCAAGGGGTGCATCGTTTCATCCAAGATTCCAATCTGAACAAGCAGGCCCGGAAAGCCGACGCTGCCGTGATTGGCCCGATCCATGAAGTCGGGTCCGCGCATGTAGGAGATGATCTGCGGCGCCTCGGCTTGGCCGTAACAGGTCTCCAAGGCACCTGGGAAGACGGCCAGAGTTTCGCGGATCTGCTCCAGGCGCATAGGGGCTCCAGAGTAAATCAGATGACGCATTCGGGAAAAGGAGCTGTCCCGCGCGCCGGGCTCCGAGAGAAGGTTGTAGATCATCGTTGGCGTCAAGTAGGTGGCCGTGATCTCTCGCTCGACGAGGGCGGTGAGGACCGCGTCCGGCTTTGGCGACTCGCCGATCACGATGGTGCCTCCGGCGGCCAAGACCGGCAGTAGGAAACAGGAGGTGCCGTGCGTGATCGGCGCAGCGGCGAGGAATCGCTCATCCTGCGCAAAGCCGAAGGCCTGGGTGATGGATGCCGCATGCACGTTCCAGGATCTGCAGGATTGCACCACGCCCTTTGGTTTGCCCGATGAACCGCTGGTGAACTTGATCGCTTGGGTGGCAGAGAGGTCGTGAAGGCTGGAAGCCGGTCGCTTGCCAGCGTAGTGGCGCAGCCAGTCCGTGGCGCAGAGCCCGCTCGGTCCGTTCTTCTGCGGGGCGAGGCGCACGATCGGTCCATCCCAGTCCGGCAGACGGTTGCGGCAGCCATCTTCGCAGAGTATCAGCTCCGGTCGCGCAAGAGCGAGCACGGCCTCCAGTTCCGCCTTGCCAAGGCGTGGATTCAAGGGAACCCAGGTCATCCCAGCAGCGAGGCAGGCCAAGAGCGCGGTCACATGATCGACACTGTTCGTGGCGCAGAGGCCGACCCGGGCGCCCGCCGTCTGGATACGATCCTGCAGCGCCGCCGCCATCGCGTCCACGCGATGCGCCAACTCTGCAAAGCAGGTGCTTTGGCGAGAATCTTCCAGCGCGATGCGATCTTGGTGTTGCAGTACGGCCCTGCGAAAGAACTCGATTGGTAACACGGCCGCCTCCAAGCACGGCAATCCCGTTTAGCACCAAGTTTAGGAGTTAGCGTTACCATTTACAAGGCTACTCTGTGCTCGATGTGAGATCGGAGGTGATTGGTTTCATTCCAAACATTAGGTTTTACAGCACTTTCTCTGGTATTTTGTTCAAGTGCTTGTATGATATCGCTAACAGAAATGAAGGGAGGGAAAGCCGTGCAGGCGAGCAAGCCTATCGCTGACCAGATCCGGGGGGTTCATCATACCGCGGTGTGCGTGCGCGATTTCTCGAACGCAAGGTCGTTCTATACGGGTTTCTTGGGTTTCGAAGTGGAGGCGGAGATGGTGGCCCGCGACGAGCCAGCGCTAGGCACCGTGGTCGGCTTGCCGGGAGCGGTCGTCGATTGGGCGATGTTGCGGCGCGGCGGCCAACGGCTCGAGCTTTTTGCCTATCGTTCCCATAACGGCACGGACGACCCCGGCCTGCAGTGCGATGTCGGCTACACTCACATGGCGATGGAAGTGGACGATGTCGATCTGGCCTATCAAGCCGTCACCGAGGCAGGCTATGCCTGTCTATCGCCGCCACAAGAGCTGCGCGGCGGGCGAACCAAAGTCTTTTACATGGAAGGCCCGGAACGCGTTGTCGTGGAGTTCATCGAGCTTCGCCCGACTGGAGGATGCGCATGAGCGAAGGTTCCGGCCAAGGAAGTCTGGGTCGAGGAAACAGCCCCCGTTGCATCGCCATCACCGGAGGGGCCAGCGGCATCGGCGCCGCTTACGCCCGTCGTGCGGTGGCCGATGGCGCTGCAGTTGTGCTTCTCGACCTCAACGGGCCAGCCGCCCAACAGCTCGCAGAGGAGATTGGCAAGGATTGCCTGGCTTTGGAGGTCGACGTGACCGATGAGGCTGCGGTGGAGCGAGCCGCCGCCCGGGTCGCGGACAGCGGGCTGCCGCCGGTCGACGCTTTGGTCGCCTCTGCGGGCCTCGCTCAGCCCGCCACAGCGATCGAAGACTTTTCCGCCGACGACTTCGACCGTGTCTTGGACAGTCATGTCCGCTCGAGCTACGTCGCGGCGCGCACTTTCGGATCGCGGATGGCTGCGGGTGGAGGTGGCGCCATGGTTCTGCTGGCCTCCGTTCTTTCGTTCCGGCCCGGACCCGTGCTGGCCTATGGGGCAGGTAAGGCTGCGGTGGTGAGTCTGACGCAATCGTTGGCCGTTCATTGGGCGGCCAAGGGCGTCCGCGTCAATGCCGTCGCCCCTGGCTGGACCGATACTCCCCTGCTGCGCAAACCGAAGGCAGACGGCACAACGCGCGATCTCTCGCCCATTATTGCCGCCACGCCTCAAAGGCGCCTGATGCATGCGGAGGAGATCGCCGAAGCGATCCACTTTCTGCTGAGCCCCAGCGCCAGCGCGATCACCGGCGTGACCCTTCCAGCGGATGGTGGCGTGATGGCTGCGGCCGGCTGGGTGCCCTACGGCGGCTTTCCGAGAGCATGAGCGAGGCCGCTACAGGGCTTGGTGAGCCGAGCCTGCCGGGGTGCCGCCACCGGATGGTGACGACGAATGGCGTTCGTCTCCACGTCGCCGAAATGGGAGAAGGTTCGCCCCTCTTGCTGCTGCACGGCTTCCCGGAGTTTTGGTGGTCTTGGCGTAAGGTGATGCCGGACTTGGCGCAGGATCACCGGGTCATCGCCCCGGATCTGCGGGGCTTCAACCTCTCCGACAAACCGATGGGCGACGTTACGAGCCTGTACGGCCTGGATACCTTGGTCGACGACATGACCGGTTTGCTGGATGCCGTCGGTATTCACGAGCCGCTGCCAGTCGTCGGGCACGATTGGGGCGGTATCCTTGCTTACTGGCTTGCCATGACGAGGCCTGAGCGGGTTGAACGGCTGATTCAGTTGAACGCTCCACACCCGCATGCCTGGGCGCGGGGCCTACTGCGTCATCCGGCCCAGCGGACCAAAGGCTGGTACGTCTTTCTGACCTTGGCGGCGGAGGGTATCTCGGAGCGGCTTTACCGCGAGCAGTTTCGGGACGGTACGATCCGCTTGTCACGCGCCGCGAGCGCTGAGGAGGTCGCGGTTTACAGGGCGGCTTTCGAGAGGCCCGGTGCGGCTGGAGCGACGGTCAACTATTACCGCGGCTTCATGGCGCGCCTCGCCGCCCTAGCCGAAGAAACGCCTGCCCCGATTCTTTGCCCCGTCCGGGTCTTGTGGGGCCTGCGCGACGAGGCGTTGGAGCCCGTCCTCAACGACCTGGCCCGTCCCTGGGTTGAACAGATGACGGTCACCGCCTTTCCCGACAATTATCACTGGCTTGCCCAGGAACGGCCCGAGGCGGTGATCGCTGCGGTCCGCGAAGAGCTAGCCGTGCCGCGCTGAGCGGCCTCACGCTCCGCCGCGCAAGCGGTCGATCAGGAACGGCAGCCCGACCCCGAACATCACCACGGCAAGGCCCGCCAGATCGGTCGCCGAGACGGCTTCGTCGAGGTAGCTCGCGGCCCCGAGGGTCCCGATGGCCGGCACCAGCGTCATGAACAGCCCGACCCGGCCGACCGGCAGGTTGCTGAGCGCTCTGTTGTAGAGCAGGAACAGCAGGAAAGTGGAGACGATACCCACATAGGCCATTTCGATTGCGACCTTCCGTGACCATCCGTTGAAGTACGGTTCTCCGCCATGCAGCAGAGGAAAGGCGGCCAGCGCCAAGACGGCGGCTGCCGTGACCTGTATCGTCGCGACCGTCAGGCTGTCGGAGTGTTGGTTGACCCGCCGGCCAAGGAGCTGGGTCACGATCGAGGCCATAACGGCGCAGACGATGAGAAGGTCGCCTTGCAGCGACCCGGCTTCCTGGTCGTATCGGCTCAACAGGATGAGCAGGACGCCGCAAAACGCGATGATACAACCGAGCACGAGGCTACCGCGCAGTGGCTCGCGTAGCACGAGTCGGCCCAAGACCTGAACCAGCAAAGGCATGAGGGACCAGATTATCACCACGTTGACCGCGCTGGTACGCTGCATGCCGAGAATGTTTGCGACGTTGACCAGGCCGGGCGCGCAAAGACCCATGAGAATCATCCACCAGCAGTCCGGCCCAAGCCGCGGTAGGCCGTCCCGGACGATCAGGTAGGTCCAGAGACAAGCGAGGCCGATCAACAACTGGCCTGCCAGCACTTCGCTGGGGGAGATCGCGAGAACGAGCGACTTGTTGACCACCATGCCGGAAGCGAAGGTGAAGACCGCCCCGAGCATCAGCGCGTGGGCCACCCCGCTGCCGCTGCCAGCAGCGCGTCCGCTCGTCGGCGCGGCTCGGTGTTCGCCTTGTCGGCTCACACCTATTCCATCGTCAGTCCGCCGCCGCCGAGCCCGGCCAGTTCTATCATGAAGAGCGTCAGCTGCGGGAAGATGGCGATGATAATCCAAGTCGTCAGAAGGGTCGCCAGGTAGGGTAAAACGGCGCGGGCGATGCGCAGATAGGGAACCCCGGTAATCGTCGAGGCGACGAAGAGATTCAAACCGAACGGCGGCGTGATGAAGCCAATCGCTCCGCCAACCATGAAGACCACGGCGAAGTGGAAAGGATCCGCACCTACGCTGACAGCCACAGGCGCAAGGATCGGCGCCAGTATGATGGTGAGCGGCACCGACTCCAGGAGCGTTCCCGCAACGAACACAGCCACCATGCAAACGATCAACACGATCTGGTACACGCCAATGCCGCCGAGCACGTCGGCAACGAAGCGTGCAACTCCGATCACAGCGAACATCTGCTGCATCATGATCGAGACCGCCACCAGCGGAATCACGATGCCGATAATCAGTGCTGAGCGAAAGATCAGGTTCGGTAGCTCGCGCAGCTTAAGCTCTCTGGTCAGGAACAGGCCGGCGAATAAGCAGTAAGCCACCGTGACGCTGGCCGCTTCAGTCGGTGAGAACGCGCCGCTATAGATGCCCCAGAGCACCAGCAGCACGGCGGCAAGAGCCAGGCTGACTCCTGGTGCCGTCTCAACGACCTTGCTGGCTTTAAAGGGAATGATGGTGCCATAGCTCTTCCGACGGCTGATGAACCAGCAGGCCAGCATCATGGCAACGACCATCATGAAACCCGGTACGATGCCCGCCAGGAACAGCTCCGACACCGGCACGTTGTTGAGATAGCCGTAGATGATGAAGAGGATGCTGGGCGGAATGATGATCCCGACGCAGCCGCCCGCGCTAGCCGTCGCCGCCGAGAACCCGCTGGCGTAATTCTGCTTCTTCATAGTGGGGTAGACGATCGAACCGATGGTCGCCGTGGTCGCGGAGTTCGAGCCGCTGATCGCTGCGAAGATGCCGCAGGCCGTCAGCGAAGCCATGCCGAGGCCGCCGCGCAACCAGCCAAGAAGAGCTAGAGTGAAATCGGTGATGCGTCTGGCGATACCACCACCGGCGATCAGATCTCCGGTGAGGATGAAGAGTGGCGCCGCCAGCAGAGCGAAGCTGTTCAGCCCCTCGAACATGCCGTTGCCGATGTTGGCGAGCGAATAGTCCAGGGCGAGGTGTGCGGCCAGCACCCAGAGACCCATGACAAGAAAGATCGGGGTTCCCAGCGCGAAAAGGGCCACCGCTCCTCCGCTTGCCAGGATTAGAAGCAGTCCCTCGGACATTCTCGGCTCCCCACGGTCCTATTTTCTTTGGTTGTTATGTCGTCTCGCCCGAGCTCAGTCGCCGAGCGTGGCGCTGGTCTTCAACGGCCGACCGTTTTTGAAGTCCAGAAAGTCCTGAACCGCGCACTGCGTGACGCGGAACAGCAGCAAGCTCCAGCCGACCGGTGTGGCCATATAGAACCACCAGGCCGGTAGATCGTCGGTTCCCGGCACCAGGCTTTCGTTCAGGATCTGCAGGTCAAGCAGATCGATAGCCCAATAGATGACGACGACACCGAAGACTATGTAGAGAATGTAATCAAGCTGCATGAGCGCGTACTGGACCGAGCGGGGAAACCGGTTGCGCAGCTCGGCAAATCTCAGATGGACACGCAGCCGCACAGCGTAGGAACAGCCAAGCCAGGTCAGCCAGAGAAACATGTAGGCTGGAACCGTCGTACTCCAGGCCGCCTGATCGTTGAACAGGAAGCGGCGTACCACTTCCACGAACACGATTCCTGCGCAGGTGACGTAGGCGAGGATCAGGATCCACTTTTCCAGATTGGCATCCAGCCAATGATAGACTCGCACGGGACCGCGCTCCTTGCTGGCTGTGATTCGGCTCGGTAATCAGTGGCCGGCGCCGCGGCGCAGAGACCGCGGCGCCTGTCGGCGCCTTACGCCGACCGCCACCAGCGCCGCGGCTCGACGTTGATTGCCAGCTCGTCCCTCGGGAACTTGCGAACCTCCGCCGTCATCTCCTCATAGACGTTGAAGCCTGCCATTTTGTTCAACCGTTCGTGCCAACCGTCGTACTCCGACTTGGTCGGAGAGGCGATCTCTTCCGCTTCGGCAAGCGCTTCCTTTGAGAGGAAATTCATCTCGACGCCATTCTCGCCGAAGATCGTTGTCGGCGGTGGATTCGGCACCTGTCCGGAGATCTTGGTCAGGCCTGCCTCGTTGCTCAGCATCGTCAGAGCCTGCGCGTAGAAGGCGGACTCCAGGACGGCTTCCTGGAGATGCGGCTCGAGCTTCTCGAACGTCGAGGTGCGCATCCCGCAATGGCCCGTTCCCGGGATGAAGTTGATGCCGACGTACTTCGAAACCACCGGTGTGATGTTGAAGGCGGTGGTGGCGGTCGGCCAGGTCTCCATTCCGTCGACGAGACCCGACTTCATGGCGTCCAGAACCTCGACCCAGGCAACGGGTACCGGGTTCAGATCCATAAGCTGCATGGCGATGCGGCCGAGCTGAGTATTGGTCGCACGGTTCTTGGTTCCGGCAAGCTGGGTGACGCTGGTCACAGGCTCCCGATCCTTCCATTTCAAGCCCATGAAAAGCTGCCGCAGCTCGCAAAGGGAGAACAGGAACTCCATGCCATGCCGCTCGCGGTACTGCTTGCGGAACAGCCGCTCCGAGGCTGGGTTGAAGAAGAAGTTGTACATCTGGCCGTGCGACTGGAACATGTAGGGCCAGTCCAGTGCGTTGAGCCACGGCGCGACCGCAGCCGCATTTTGGGTTGAGCTCGTTCCGATATCCAAAATGCCCTGCATGGTCTGCTGGATGCACTTGGTCTCCGCACATACGCCGTTGGAGTCCAGCATCTCGACACGGATCTCGCCTTCGGTGCGTTCTTCCAGATCGGTGACGAACTCCCAGATGCCGGCGCGTTGAATGTCGTGCTGACGCTGGTTGAAGATGGTGCCCAGCTTCAAGACATGCTTCGGCTCGTTCTTGAAGCGCTTTTCGTAGGCCGAGTTGGCCGTCTGGGCCAATGCGTTGGCCGAAAAGAGGCCGCCCATCCCGGCCGCAGCCGTCAGCACTGTCGTCATGCCATAGCGGCCGACAAGCCGGTTGAAGTCCCGCCGCGAGACGCCCGCAAGCTTCTGCTTGAACGAGGTACCGCTATCAAGTTCCTCTTCGCTGAGGTTGTCGATTATGAAGGCCGACTCCCTGTCGCGCCGAAAATTTCTTAGGAATTTCATAGTTGTCTCCTCCCAGAGTCGTTTTTTTGAATCGCAGGTGTAAAACGTTTCTCAGTACGAGCTTTCCTGCGCTGTTCACTTCGTTCTTCCGGGCCATGCCGTGGTGCAGTCTTAAACTGCACGGACCCTCGCGCTTTGCTCAAAATCACTCATGCCGAACTCCCGACGACATCAGGATTGCTTAGTTAGCGCTAACAATTCTAGTATGGCTTTCGCTTGAGCGCAACGTAGCTGTTGAATCGGCCATCGATCGGTTGGCTGAGGCCGCGAAGACAAGAGAGTGACACGCCATATGGCTGAGATTCGGCTGATCGACACCACGCTGAGAGACGGCCAGCAGTGCCTTTGGGCCACGCGCATGTCCACCGCGATGATGTTGCCGGTGGCGGAACGCCTCGACCGGGCCGGATTCGAAGCGATCGAGTTGTTCGGTGCGGTGCAGTTTGACACAGCCGTTCGTTATCTCAAGGAAGACCCTTGGGAGCGACTTCGGATGATGCGTGCGCGTATCGGGGGAACGCCGCTGCAAGCGCTCATCCGGAGTGCCTGCGTCTTAGGTTTCGAACCGCAGCCGGACGACCTCAACGCTCTCTGGGCCGAACGACTGGTGGCCAACGGAATCCGCAGCTTTGTCGCCTTCGATGGGCTTCACGACTTGGACAACTTGAAACCGGCGATCCGCCGGGCGAACGAGCTGGGTGTGCCGACGACCGGCTGGCTGACCTTCTCAGACAGCCCGGTGCATAGCGATGCGCTCTATGCTGAAAAGGCGCGGGAGTTTGTCGAGGATTGCGGCGCTGCCAGTGTGATGATCGAGGATGCGTCGGGTGTGCTGACGCCCGAGCGGGTGCGGACTCTGGTCCCTGCGGTGAAGGCGGTGATCGGTGAGCGACCGCTTGGTCTGCACAGCCATGGTCTGATCGGTTTGCCGCAACGCAGCTACTTGGCTGCCGCTGAGCTCGGCATCGCGACGCTCTATACCTGCGTGCCTCCGGTGGCCGACGGCAACGCGCCGCCTAACGTTTTCACCACCATCGGCAATCTGAGAGCCTGCGGCTATGAGGTGCCGGTGGATGAGAAGGTCCTTGCTCCTGTAAGCGAGCATTTCATGGCTTGCGCCAAGCGGGAGCGCATGCCGGTCGGTCAACCGCAAGACTTCGATGCACCCAGCCTTCAGCATCAGATTCCCGGCGGTGTCTTGAGTAATTTGAAGGCGCAGCTCGTCTCGCTCGGCCAGGAAGAGTGCTTGCCGGCCGTGCTTGAGGAATGTGGGCGGGTGCGCGCCGAGCTCGGTTGGCCCATCCAGGTCACGCCTTTCGCCCAGCTCATCGGCGTGCAGGCGACCTTGAACGTGATCGGCGGTGGCGAGCGCTATTCCAAAGTGCCCGATGAAGTGAAGAAATACGCCTTTGGCTATTACGGCAAGCTGTTGGCGCCCGTCGAGCCCGATGTGCTCGATCGGATCGCGGAGAACGGGCCGAAATCGGTCAGCGAGTCGGTGCCGGAGCGGCGCCCTGTGGTTGCGTCGCTGCGTAAGCTCTATCCGAACGCCACAGACGACGAGCTGATTCTCCGGCATGCCTTCAAAGGATCGGAAGTCGACGTGATGACGACGAGCCGCCCCGATTACGGCGCCTACGCGCTTCTGGAAACGCCGCTTGTCCGCCTCGTTCGCAACTTGACGGAACGCCCTGGTCCCATCCGAGTCTCCGTCCGCAAGGCAGATTTCGAGATGACGTATAGCTCCGGCCCCGGTAGTTCGGGCCCCGGTAGTTCGGGCCCGGGCAGTTCGAGTCTGGGGACGGCGTCATGATCGAACTCGGGGCCCGCGCCCGCTTCGAAGAAGCGCTTGCGGGCGGACGGATCGAGCTGCCCTTCTGCACGCTCTGCTCGCGTTATGCCTATCCTCCGGGCCTTCCGGCGCCTGGCAGCAGCCAGAACCCGGCGGACTATGAGGTGCGTTCTGTCGACGGCAACGGCGTCGTCTATGCCTTGACCATCGTGAAGCGACGACCGGAGCAAGGTGGCGATTGCGGTATCGTTCTGGTCGATCTTGCCGAGGGCGTGCGGGTGATGGCGGCCTATGCGCCCGGTAGCTTGGCGATCGGCGACGCGGTGCGCTTGGTTTCGGATACCGCTGCCGAAGGTCCACGCCTCTTGGCGCAAGCGACGAAGGGCCCGGACGGATGAAAGACATGTCCGGGCGCAGCGCAATCGTCGGAACGGCGACCGCAGGGATCGGCGAGGCTAAGGGAATCAGTGCTATCGAGCTGGCTGCCGCTGCGTCGCGCGCGGCCTTGGCCGAAGCCGGCCTGGCCGTTCAGGACGTCGACGGGCTGTTCACGACCGACATCCGGAACCTCTATTCGGCGATGGAGCTTGCGGAAAGCCTGGGGATCGCTCCGCGCCATCTGAACTGCAGCAACCTGGGCGGCGCCTCCTTCGTCCACTACCTGACGGAAGCGGCGGAGGCTCTGCGTGCGGGGCGCTGCGACGTCGCCTTGATCGCATACGGCAGCAATCAGCGCAGCGATGCTGGCGGCTTCAGCACAGGGGCGAGGCCGGCCTGGTACGAGGCGCCCTACGCCGCGCGCTACCCCGCCTATGCCTATGCCTTGTCGGCATCGCGCTATCTGCATCAGTATGGTCTGGACCGGCGCCACCTCGCCGGAGTGGCGCTCTCGGCGCGACGCTGGGCAGCCGATTGCGAGGAAGCCGTCTTGCGGACGCCGACGACTCTGTCCGAGTTGCTGGCCGAACCGGTGATTTGCGACCCCTTCAGCCGCCGCGACATGTGTCTGGTCACCGACGGCGCTGGCGCCGTTGTCATGGTGCGGAGCGAACGGGTGGCGGATAGCGGGCAGCCGCCGGTCTTCGTCTTGGGCGGCGGCACTGCAATCGAGTCCAGATCGGTCACCACCCTGGAAGACATCACGCGCACCCCGGCGCAGCGAAGTGGTGCGCAGACTTTTGAAGCTGCCGGGCTTGGCCCGGACGATGTCGACCTCGTTCAACTCTATGACGCCTTCACGATCGTCCCTTTGCTTGCGCTCGAAGACCTCGGTTTTCTCGGGCGCGGCGAGGCGGGCGCTGCCGTCCTTGACGGATTGACTGCGCCGGGCGGCGCGCTGCCGGCAAACACCAACGGTGGCGGGCTCTGTCACTGCCATCCGGGCATGTACGGGATCTTTCTGGTGATCGAAGCGGTCCTACAGCTTCGGGGCGCTGCCGGCGCCCGACAGTTGGAAGGGGTGGACGTGGCGTTGTGCCACGGCGTCGGCGGCCAGTTCACGGCCAACGCCACCGCCATCCTGGGAACCGCTGCGACCGTCTGAAAACGGCGATGAATGGAAAGGAGCGACTGGCGATGACGAGCCTCGCCGATGTTGAGCCCTACAGTGTAGAGGTGCCTTGGGGGCGGCTGACCGTAAACGAGTCGGATTGGGCGGCGATACCGGCTGCCCGCCATCGCAGCCTGTACGAGCAGGTGATGTTGATCCGCCGCTTCGAGGAAAAGCTGCTGGAGCTGAAGGCCGAGGACCTGGTGCACGGCCCGGTGCACACCAGTTGCGGACAGGAAGGTGCCGCCGTTGGCGGCATGGCGGCGCTGACTTCGCAAGACAAGATCAATGGCACGCATCGTATGCATCATCAGTTCCTGGCCAAGCTGCTGAACCACGCGATGCCGCCTGCTTACGATCCCGTGCAGGGGGGTGAGGCTGAGCGCTTGCCGCAGCCCATGCAGGCCATCGTCTCTGGTACGCTCGCCGAGATCATGGGCTTGAACACCGGCTTTTGCGGCGGGCGTGGCGGCTCCATGCATCTGCGTCATCCGGAAGCCGGCGTGCTCGGCTCCAATGCTATCGTCGGCGGGAACATCCCCCATGCCGTCGGCTATGCGATGGCGGACAAGCTGCAAAGTCGCGATGCCGTCTCCGTCGCCTTCTTCGGCGACGGTGCGATGATGATGGGCACCGCCTACGAATCGCTCAATCTCGCGGCCATCTACGAGTTGCCGGTGGTCTTCTTCGTCGAGAACAACCTCTATGCCGTCTCGACCCATCTGGAGGAGCAGACCCGCGAGCCGAGGCTAACGGCGCGCGGCGCTTCGCTCGGCATTCCCTCGATCGAAATCGACGGCATGGGAGTACTGGATGCGCACAAGGCGATGGCTGGTGCCAAACGCTGGATTGCCGAACACGGCGGGCCGGTTCTGGTCGAGGCGATTACCTATCGCTTCTATCATCAGCAGGGGCCGCTCAAGGGATCGAACTTCGGTTACCGAGACAAGGCGGAGGAGGCCGAATGGAGCTCGCGTGATCCCGTGCTCCGCTATCCCGAGACGCTCGGCGCGCTCGGGCTCCTCTCGCCCGAGCAGGCCGAGCAGATCGATCGCCGGGTGCAGGCAGCCGTCGATCAGGCAGCGACCTCCCTCTTGGAGCCCAGCCCAAACAGTAATCGTCGGCGTATCGTGCCCGCGCTATGGCCATCGCCTCAGAGCGTCGAACACAGCATACGCGGGGACCTTGCCGAGCTCGCAGACTTACGCACGGCCGAACTGGCGGATTTCGAGTCCGCCGAGCTGGACTCTCGCAAGTTCGTCGAGGTGATCTCTGCCGCGATGGCCAACAGCATGGCGCGGGATGAGCAGATCATCGTCCTGGGAGAGGATGTGCACAGACTGCGTGGCGGGACCGCTGGCGCGACTCGCGGCATTGTCGAGCTCTATCCCGACCGCTTGATCGGCACGCCAATTTGCGAGAACGCATTCACCGGGCTGGCGCTCGGCGCTGCGCTGAACGGCCTGCATCCCGTCGTTGAGATCATGTACCCCGACTTCTGCTTGGTCGCGGCAGATCAGCTCTTCAACCAGATCGCCAAAGTGAAGCACATGTTCAACGGCGGCTTTCCGGTGCCGCTGGTCGTGCGCAGCCGGGTGTCGGCCGGCGCCGGCTATGGCTCGCAGCATTCCATGGATGCCAGCGGCCTGTTTGCGCTTTATCCCGGGTGGCGCATCGTCGCGCCTTCGACGCCGTTCGATTACATCGGGCTCTTGAACAGCGCGTTGCTCTGCGAGGATCCGGTGTTGGTCGTTGAGCACAACGATCTCTACCAGGACGAAGGACCGGTTCCGAAGGGCGACTGGGACTATCTCATTCCCTTCGGCAAGGCCAGCGTTCGGCGGAGCGGATCGGACGTAACGGTACTGAGCTATCTTACCACAGTTGGCGATGCCATCGCTGCTGCCGAAAGCACCGGCATCGATGCGGAGGTCATCGACCTGCGCACGCTCGACCCCTTGGGTCTAGACTGGGATACCATCGAAGTCAGTGTGCGTAAGACCAATCGGTTGGTGATCGCCGAGCAAACCGCACGCGGAACCGGGCATGGGGCCCGTCTCGCTCAAGAGGCGCAAGAACGGCTGTTCGACTGGCTGGACCACGAGGTGCTGCGGGTATCGGGGACCAACGCCGCTCCGGTGGTTTCGCAAGTTCTGGAGCGGGCTGCTCTTGCCGGACAGGCCGAGATAGCCGCAGCGCTGAAGACCGCGCTTGGGCGAAGCTGAGGCGTCGATGCCTGTCGGCGAAGGCGGAAAAGGGGACAGGGCTGCGCGCCGTCACTTGGCTCTCGTCTGCGGCCGTCCGAAGCGCCCGGCGTCCGTCTCGTCACCGGGTGCGGGGCGTGTCTTCCGGCCGAATGGCGAACAGCGGTTCGCCAGCCTGAACGACCGCCGCATTTTTAGCCAATATCCGAACCACTGTCCCGGCTCGTGGGGCTTCGACCGTGGTGAAGAGTTTCATCACCTCGATCAGGCAAAGCGGTGTCCCTGCCTCGACAAAGTCACCTTCCTCGATAAATGGCGGCTCCTGAGGTGCCGAGGCACGGAAAAAGGTTCCGGTCATTGGCGCTTCGATCTCGATGTCGCCAGTGCTGTCATGTGAGGGGGCGGGCGCTCGCGTCGATATCGATTCGGGGGAGGAGGCGTCCGGCTTGGCTTGGCGGTCGTCGACGACCTGCGAAAAGCCGGGACGGGACGCTTGCAGCCCCTCGCCACTGCGCCTCACTTCGAGGCGGAAGCTGCCCTCTTCAACAAGAAGCTCCGCACCTGCGCTGTCCAGCAAACGCAGGATCTCCTCGACATCGGCATGGGTCAGAGTCATCCAGCTTCTCCCGGTGGCGCCGTCTGAGCCGTCGTTTCCCCATGGGTCTCGTCGGCATCGTAAAGGATGGCCAAAGCTGCACCATGACCGGCGAATGCGCCCTCCGGCAGAAGCCGCCGTCCCAGACGGCCCGAATGCGCCGCTTTGAGGGTGGTGCGTCGTTCGCCTTGTGCGATCTCGGCCAGGTCTTCTCCGCTCCGGATCGGGCCGGGAGCCACCCGCCACGAGAGCGAACCCGCCATAGGCGCTCTCACCGCTTGGCCATAGGCGGAGAGGGGATCGTATTGATAACGGTAACACAAGCCTTTAGAATCCAAGACTGTGAGAACGGCGAAGGGCTTTCTCTTCAGAACGGTCCGCAGAGCTTGTTTTTCATTTTGTTCCAAACTCCTGCTCCTAATTGGTTTTTTCTATATAAGGGAAGGCGCCGGCAAGTGCTCAACAACAGTATGGCCGAGTTGATATCGTGGCGCAATTGCGTCTGGAGCGAGACTAAGGTCATGAGAAATGCGGGGGAGTATGAAGCGTTTGTTGATCGCTAACAGGGGAGAGATCGCGCTCAGGATCGCCCGTGCTTGCCGCGCGCTCAGCATCGAGACGGTGGCTGTCTATTCGAGCGCCGATGCGGCGAGCGCGCATGTCTGGGCGGCCGATATGGCGGTCGAAATCGGTCCGGCCCCGGCGAGCCAGAGCTATCTCGATCCCGGCTTGCTGCTCGAGACGGCCCGTCGCTGCGGTTGCGACTCGCTGCACCCCGGCTATGGCTTCCTCTCGGAGAATGCGGCCTTCGCCCGTGCGGTGGGGGAAGCTGGACTGTGCTTTGTCGGTCCTCCGGCGGAAGCGATCGACTTGATGGGCGATAAGGCGCGCGCCCGGCGCACGGCGGAACAGGCCGGCGTGCCGGTCGTTCCCGGCTCCGAGGCCGCCTATCTTTCTATCGATGCGGCCACTGCGGCGGCCGAAGAAATTGGTTTTCCCCTGCTGCTCAAGGCGCGTTCCGGCGGTGGCGGGCGCGGCATGCGGGTCGTCGAGGATAGCGAGGCCCTTCGCCACCTCTTCGGACAGGCCAAGGCGGAAGCCGTAAGCGCCTTCGGTGATGGCGCGCTCTATCTCGAGCGCTTTTTCCAGCGTATCCGGCACATCGAAGTGCAGGTCTTTGCCGACAGCCACGACCAAGTCTCGCACGTCTGGGAACGCGACTGCTCCGTTCAGCGCCGTCACCAGAAGCTGGTGGAGGAGGCCCCGTCGCCTGCGCTCAGCGCAGAGACGCGGCGGGCGATGTGCGAGTCCGCCATGCGCCTTGCGTCTCATGTCGGTTACCGCAATGCCGGCACCGTGGAATTTCTCTACGATGTGGCCGAAGATACCTTCTTCTTCATCGAGATGAACACTCGGATCCAAGTGGAGCATCCGGTTAGCGAGGCGATTACCGGCCTCGATCTCATCGCCGAGCAGCTACGTGTTGCCGATGGCCAGCGCCTCAGCTTCGAGGAACCGCCCATCCCGCAAGGCCATGCCATAGAGTTCCGGCTGAACGCGGAAGATCCACGCGCCGGCTTCCGTCCTTCTCCAGGTCGCTTGACCGCGTGGCGCCCACCGGCTGGCAAGGGCATCCGCTGCGACAGTGGCGCCTATCCCGATTACCGGGTCACGCCCTACTACGATTCCATGGTCGGCAAGCTGATCGTCCACGGTCGCGATCGCGCGGACACGATCGAGCGCAGCGCCGATGCTCTGGAGGCCTTCGAAGTGGATGGCATTTCCACCACCCTGCCGATCTATCGCGCCCTGCTGCGCGACCCTGACTTCCGCGCCGGAGTGGTGGACACCGGATGGATGGAGCGGGATTTCCTGGTTCGACTAGGATTAGGGAAGGGGCCGGAACGCCACATGCCCGGACTGAACGCCTAGCTCGGATATCTCAGA
This sequence comes from Rhodovibrionaceae bacterium, assembly GCA_028282405.1. GTDB lineage: Bacteria > Pseudomonadota > Alphaproteobacteria > Kiloniellales > DSM-21159 > JANQMX01. The sequence continues at coordinate 13,903 of JANQIA010000262.1, read as the reverse complement.
CCCTATGTGCATCGGGGGCCTGAATCTGAGAGAATCTCTGTTCTGACAACCGCCTAACCAGGCCAGAGCAGTTCCCCGATGCAAACAGAGTGTAGCGTTCATTTGTTTGGTTTCCCAGCGGTGGAAGGCCGTCGAGTGGAGGTGGCGTTTGACGCGAGCCTGGCGACGTCCGATGCCGGCGCGCTGCTGCTTGGCGCGACCGACCGGGTGTATGGCATCGCGCTGGGCTATGAGGATGTCGACGACCACGACCACGACGAATGAACTCTCGGCCAACTTCGACGTCTATGTCTCCGAGCCGGGTACGACGCCGGGCGGCAGACTGGCGACGTGGTCCGCGATCTCGCTCGGCCGCGTGAACCACGCATGCCCACTGTCGGCGTGCGTCCGAATATGCTGGAGCGCCCGTCGGAGTTGGACCAGCCGGAACGGCTGTCCGACGATGGGCGTATGGAGTGAGATTGCGCAGACGAGCGGCTGTTGTGCCGATTGACGCAGCATTTCGTCGAACTGGTCGACGATCATGCCGGTAAAGTCAGCGGCCGTATGATGGCGGGTGAGCATGGCTGGCGCGTCATTGATCTCAACCGGATACGGCATCGCCAAGAGCGGACCGGCACGCGTCGCGAGCCAGACCGGTTGGTCGTCCAGCGGCCAATCGAGAACGTAGGAATAGCCTGCCTCCTTAAGCAGGTCGGGGGTGATCCCCGTTTCCGAAATCCACGGACCCAGCCAACCCCGTGGCATACGGCCTTCATGTTGGGCGATCGTTGCGGTCGCCTCGTCGATCAGCGCGCGTTCCGCTGCTTCGTCGAGATCGCCCTGGCGTTCGGAGTTCGTCCGACCGTGCGCGACGATCTCGTCACCGCGTGCCCGAGCGCGTTCGAGAATCTGTGGCGCATAGTCATAGACCGCGGAGTTGACGAGAAGGCAGGCCGGAATTTGCAATTCGTCGAAAAGATCGAAGAGTCTCCAGATGCCGACACGCAGGCCATAATCGCGCCAGGCAAAATTCCTCACATCGGGCTGAGGTGTCGCATAGGACGGCGTATGACCTAGGCCCTCGCCGAAATGAAAGTGCTCCACATTGACGGCGACGTAGAAGGCCAGCCGCTTGCCGCCTGGCCACTCGTAATGCGGTCGACCAGAGATAGGACTATAGCGGTAGCGGCCGTGCGTTTTGAGGATCATTGCAGTTCACGCTCCGCCTGCTCGAACCAGCCGGTTATACGCGCGAGATGGGCCTCACCCCAGGTCGCGATGAACTTTTGCGTTCCGTGGTTGGCGGGGTCGCGAAGCGCCGCGAGACGTTGTTCGACGTAGGCCGGGGTGAGTGGGATACCGCAAAGCACTGTGATGCAGTGCTTCCAATCGTCGTAAGTCTTCAAAGACAGCACCATAGTTACCCTGTTGCAGCTTCTGCAGGCTGCTCCTCGATGAGCACGACAACCCGGTTCAGCGCGGGCTGCTGTTGGAGCAGATGGTTGAGAACAGCCGTCTTGCCGCTGCCAGAGAACCCGGTCAGCACCGAAACCGGCAGATGCTGCGATGACCCATCGAGAGTCTTGCTTTCCATGGGGTTCCTCTTGCCCATTCAGGCCGCGCCGGTCGCGATACAACGCGCGCAGGTGCCCTCCACCTCGACCACGCACCGCGTAGCGCGGAACCTGATAAGGGCGGCATCCTCGGAGATCAGGCCTTCAAGCCGTTGGTCTTCCAACTCGATCGCCGCCCCGCAGTTGCTGCAGATGAAGAACAGGCAATCGTGCCGGCGCTCCGGATGCGCGCAGGGGACGTAGGCGTTCCGGCTTTCGATCTTCGAGACGAGACCCTGGGATATCATAAACTCAAGCGCCCGGTAGACGGTGGGCGACCCGACCGGTGGGGAGTCCCTGAGCTTGAGCGCTTCGACCAGTTCGTAGGCGCCCGTCGGGCGACCGCTCTCCAGAGCAACTCCAGTAACTTGCGCCGCAGCTTTGTAAGCTGCGCTCCGCGTGCATCGCAAAGGGACATTGCCAGCGCAACCCGTTCAGCCGGCGCATGCTACCCGCGGGAATTGGGGTTGGTGCAGGGCCTGAGCTTGATCGATAGAAACACCATGGCCTTATCCTTATCTGGCGTAGTGACTAAATGCAACGTTATAACGTTGCATTTAGTCACTACGAGAGCCGATTGTCCCTGGTCGTGGCATGCAGGAAAGGGTTTGACATGGACACAGCAGTGGTCAGTGGCCGGCCCCCAGAATCGGTTCTGACTAGCCCAGGTGGGCGCCGACGGCCCAGCCAAGCAGAGGCGGAAGCGGCGGTGCGGACGCTGAGCGAATGGGCCGGCGACGCCCCCGATCGCGAAGGCCTCGCCCTGCTACTTAAGTTCGATGCCGGCGCTGGCGCAAGCTACCCACAACGGCGTGAAGACAGGGCTCTGATTTCAACATCTTAGGCTCTTGACGGTACGGATGACGGTATGTGGAGATTGACGCAGTTTTAAGTGCAGCGTTTTCAATGCCGTAGAGGGCTCGGAAACAAGGGAGTGGGAGTAGACGAGACTGTTTCCAAATCTGTCAGTTGTTATAGGCACTGCCACCCTTGGTGAGGAAAGAGCGCTTGTTCACCGAGAAGCCACGGGATAATTAGGTTTGGTGGGGTTTCCAAACTCTTGCATGGGGTCCAATAGAAAGCCCTGTACAGTGTTGCAGCGATGAAGCCTGACAAAATCCAACTGCGCCTGTTCCTCGATACCCTCGGCAACGATGTTCATGCCCAAGCGGTGGGCTAGGTCGATAATGGCTGGTATGAGTTTTCGGGCACGGTCGCTCCACCGCAACCGGGCTGTCAGGCTGTAGTCGAGTTTAACTTCGCCAAATGGAATTCGGGAAAGCTGCGAAAGCGACGAGTATCCCTGCCCAAAGTCATCCATGGAGAGAAGATAGTCCTCTCGGCATAATCGAACGAGAGTATCAAAGACGACGGGATCATCGTCGATCTGGCTTGATTCAACCAACTCCAAGACAACACGCTTCGGCTGCAGGTTGTAGGCCTCGACTCGCTCGTTCAAACATGTCGTCAGATCGGGCTGCCGCAACGTTGCCGCCGACACATTGATCGATACGGTGCCCGCATATCCGCTATTGCTCCATTTCCGTAGGGCCAACAACGACTGATCGATTGCCTCCCAGAACAGACCGTCGAGATACTTCTGATCGTTCTTTAGCTCCGGTATCTGCAGCGGATTGATGAGACCAAGCTTTGGGTGGTGTATGCGCGCCAGCGCTTCCGCTCCGCTCTGCTCCAACGTGCATGCCGAGAACTGGGGCTGAAACAGGAAAGTTGCTGCCGTCGGAGCCTGCCAGTCTAGCGTGGCCGGCTGGGAAAGACGACGATCGGGCAGGTTTTGCACCTTGGCGATCGCCGCTTCCAACATCTCTTTGGTTGCCGGTAGCTGCAGCACATGGTCCACGCGAATGTCGTGGCACGCCAAGAGCTCCATGTACAAATCGACAAGCGGGTCGCTGTGCGCGCCGACAAGCATCAGTCGGGCCTGAGTGTCGCATGCCGAAAGCTCCTCTGCGAGTTGCCGTGGGTCGACGTAACCAGCCCTCGGGTCCAACAGCATGATAACGAAAGGCGCCGTATCGGTCGTGCTGCCGCAGCGGTCTTTCGTCAGCTGATGCTGATTCTTAACACGAAAGGAGTCTCCCAAAGACCGGCATAGATCGCGGAGGTTCCGATTGCATCCGGCGAGGAGGAGGGATGTGTGAACGTTCTCTGCTGCCGGTGCCGGGATTGCGGGACTTCTGTTCTCCCCTTCGCGGGAGATAGCGGTGATGTTCATGGCAGTACCAACTCCCCTGCGCCGAAGCTATGCGGACATCCGGTCAAACACGGTCTCGTGCACCGGGTCAGGGGCGCGCTTGAGGATCACGGCCTGCAGAATTGGCAGGACGTCTGAATGATCCAGCGGCTTCCGAAGCAGGCTGAGGAAGGGCAGCGACGACTGTTCGATCAGTTTCAGTTCTTCAAGGGATCGAGCGGTAAACACAATTTGCAGGCGAGGATCCAGCGACGTGAAGCGACTGGCTAGCCATACAGCGCCCTTGCCAGAGATGTTCGTATCGATGACCGCCAGTCGGGGCCTGTCGAGCGCTATGAGAGCACAGGCAGACGGAACATCACCGGCGCCTCCTGCCCGATAGCCTGCCGCTTCGATACCGCGACACATGAGCATGCGATGTCGTTCGTCGCTATCGACGATGACGATGTCATGGTGTGCTTCGTTTTTCATGGCCTGCCTCGCTACCTGGCTTCGAACTGTTTCTCGCATCGCCTCGCTGGCGTTTGCGAAGTTGGTCCGAGGATAGGCGGATGGGGCCATTAACGCTGTGGCAACTTGGTCCAGAATGGAGCAGTTCGACACCGTTTGGAGCTGTCCGTGCAGCTTGCGATCATGGTGTCGGCTATGAGATCAGGGGGAGGCCTCGGAGTAGTCTGGTGCTTGTTGGCGCCTCTGCAGCAAGGACCAGATAGCCGGCGAGTGCCATCTTTGATGCATTTCGTCGGGCAGATTTTCAATAAATCCGTAAAGCCGCTCCAATCCGAGATCGGTTAACGCGATGTAAATCCGCCGGCCATCACTAGGGTCCTTAGCCCGCGTGACCAGGCCAATGTTCTCTAGATCGGCGATACGCCGCAGGGCAGTCGTCTGCGGTATTCCAGCAGCGATACAAAGACTAGAAACGCTGATGGATCTTTGCTCGATGTGGGACATGCCCAAGTCCAGCAGCATGTCCCAACAGGGGTCGCTGAATAGGGGCTCCGGGAAATGCGATCTCTTTAGCTTCATGATGCTGAGCATCAGATCAACGCATGGGGCTGTGTTGGCCGCGGCGGATTGCTGTAGCGATGCCAACGTGGGGTCGTTCCCCTCGACAGCGGCTTCCGAAAGCACATTGCCAACTCGATCCAACAGCAAATGGCACGCTTTACGCGCAATTGCGGACGCGATCCCGCTCCACGGCTGCTCCAAAGCCCCATCATCGTCCTCGTCGCTTTCTCGTCCGTAGACGCTGGGCTTCATATCTTGAAACGGTCTGGTATTTGGATGAGGAGCCGCTGCATCCATGCTGGACCAAGCCTCGCTCACCTTTTGTTTTAGAGAACTCGGGCTCACCGGTTTGGCGACTATGCCCGAGACTTGGTGCTCGATCGCATTCGTCGCGAAATTCAGGTCCACAGAGTGGGTCATGATGAGCGGTTTGAAGGTTCGACAACTGGGGGCCGTCTGGCGTAGACGGCGGATGAGAGCGAAACCGTCCATGGCTGACATGTGGACGCCGGTGATCGCGACGGCAACTTCCCGGTCGCCTTTGAAGATCTCCGGCGCCATGTGCGGATCGGACGTAGCACGGGCGGACCAACCCGCGGCGATCAGAATCTGCTGAACACTGTCGAGGGTTGCAAGATCATCATCGATGATGAGCAGTTGTGCCAGAACTTGGGCCTTTCCAGCGCTATCAGTCCAACAGGGCATCCCGAGTTGAGTAGGCTACGCGACTACTTCCGCCTCTTTTCGCCCGCAGTTCTGCTATGGCGTGAGAGCTCTTTCGAAGCCTCGACTGCTTTGTTGCTACAATCTCACAGGGTTTGTGGGGTATTCGTCTTTGCTCCAAATCGGACCAATCGGGTGACACGACGTCAGCTTGGATGGATTGCGATTGCGTGGAGCGATGCCATGAAGTCATCTGATTCGGGCCCGAGCCCACGAAAGATCTGCAATTAAAGGTGGGCATCTGTGGTGTGGCGTCTTGTCTCTCTATTCAAAAGAATAGATTTTTGTGTGGACAGAGAGCATCAGAAAGAGAACTCGACGAGAGAGTGCTATCTTGGAGAATGCGCGAAAATTTATTTCAATTTCCTGAAAATGACGTGATTTTACAATAAAAAGGAATTTTATATTTATAAAATGGTGTATTAAAATAAATTGATTTAGCGTTATTGTTGAGATTGTTTCTCGTATGCTCAGTTTATGCATGTGGCGCTCCGCTACATAGCTGTCATGCCGAGTTTGTTTAGGGCGGATGGCTAGAAAAACTTGGTCCGAAACAAAGCAGAAATTCCTGAGTCAAATTGCCGTTTTGCACTAGTTAGCTCCCGAATTCTCTGACTGGCAGATCAGAGCAATGAGTGGAGCTAAAGACAGGACGTGCTTGATCTCTTTCGGACTGCAATATCCGGGTACCGCGGTCTATTCTTCAGAAACGACAACGGCTCTGGCGGCCAGGCCCTCGGTCTTTCGGCACAGGTCGAGGGGCCGCACGATGCCGCCTCGGGGCATGGGCCTGCGCACGCACCCGCGGTCACAACCGCTTCGAAGAGCGGCGTGCAACCAGTTCCGTCCCGCCAGGGCGGCGGGCGGCCGCTTGGCTACTATGAGCATTGCCTTCTCTTTCTTTCGGCCTATCACGACCTCGGCGTGTCGAAGGCGTCCATTCTGGCCGAGTCCACCGGTGTGGAGGCGGACCTCGACATTCCGGCTTTTGTTGCCAGGGCGGAAAGCTACGGCCTGACCGCGACGCTACAGCCTTTGCCGTTCGAGCGGATATCGGGAGCGTTGCTGCCGGCCGTGATGCCGTCCAAGGATGGCCGGGCGGTGGTTCTGGTCGAACTGCTCGACGACGGCGGTTTCGGTGTCTTCGACCCGGACCTGTCGGACCGTCCGCTGCGGCGCGGACGCAAAGAGGTCGAAGATGCCTATGACGGGCATCTCATTCTTGTCGTCCGTGAGCTACGGGCGGCCGGGGATGCGCCAAGTGAGGAACGGCAGAGTTCTAAGGGCTGGTTCTGGCGACCGCTGTGGCGCAACCGCTCGATTTATGCGCAGGTTGTTTTGGCGGCGGTGCTGACCAACCTGCTCAGCCTCAGCACGTCGATCTTCATCATGATCGTCTATGACAAGGTCATTCCCAATCAGGCGATCGAATCCCTGGTGGCGCTGACGGTGGGCGTGGCGATCGCACTCGGTTTCGATTTCCTGATCAAGACCCTCCGGGCGACCTTCATCGACAAGGCCGGCAAACGCGCGGACGTGGAAATCGGTCGCCTGATTTTCGACCAGCTTCTCAATATGCAGATGCGCTTGCGCAAGGGCTCGTCCGGAGCCTTTGCCAGCATGCTGCGTGAGTTCGAGAGCCTGCGGGACTTCTTCACCTCGGCCACGCTCGTCGCGATCGTCGACATGCCGTTCATTATCTTCTTTATCCTCGTGATCTACCTCATCTGCGGCCCTGTGGCGTTGGTCCCGGCCGTGATCGTGCCGCTGGTGATCATCGTAGGGGTCGTGATCCAGCCTTTCATGGCGCGGCTCGCCAGCGCCAATCACAGCGAGGGGCTGACGAAGCAAGGGGTCCTGGTGGAGACGGTCAACGGCCTGGAGACCATCAAGGTCACTGGAGCCGGGCCGATGATGCGCGAGCGCTGGAAGCAGAGTATCGACCACCAGTCGGAAATTGGCTTCCGTATGCGTGCCTTCAGCCAGTTTGCGCTCAACTTCACCGTCTTTGCCCAGCAGGCCTCGCAGGTGCTGATTATCGTCTACGGCGTCTTCCTGCTCAGCGAAGCCCAAATGTCGATGGGAGCACTGGTGGCGGCGGTCATTCTGTCCGGCCGCTGCCTGGCGCCGCTCGGCCAGGTCGCCCAGACCCTGGCGCGGGCAAATCAGGCGCTGACCGCCTACAAGTCGCTGAACACCCTGATGAAGGAACCGCCCGAGCGCGACCGGGCCCGCAGCTACCTGAGCCGGCCGAAGCTGGCGGGCAAGATCGAGTTCGTCGACGTCGAGTTCCAGTACCCCGACCAGAAGGGTACGGCGCTGAAGGGCGTGAGCTTCAGCATCGAGGCCGGCGAGAAGGTGGCGATACTCGGACGTGTCGGCTCGGGCAAGAGCACCGTGGCGAAGCTACTGCTCGGCCTCTACGAGCCGGACAGCGGCAACATCCTGGTGGACCAGACTGACATGCGCCAGATCGACCCCGTCGACCTGCGCGCCAACATCGGCACGGTGCTGCAGGATGTCTGGCTGTTCAGTGGAACGATCAGAAGCAACATTGCGCTCGGCGCCTTTCGCCCGACCGACGACGAAATCCTGCAAGCCTCCGAAACCGCCGGTGTGCATGACTTCGTCAAGGAGACGGCCAACGGCTACGACCTGGTGATCGGTGAGCGCGGCGAGGGGCTGTCCGGCGGCCAGCGTCAGGCGATCGCCATCGCGCGGGCGCTGCTCGGCAGTCCCAGCGTCTTGGTCATGGACGAGCCGACCAGCATGATGGACATGCAGAGCGAGCAGGTTTTGCTGTCGCGGTTGGCCGACACGATCAAGGATAAGACCTTGGTCCTGATGACCCACCGACCTGCATTGCTGTCACTCGTCGACAGGGTCATCGTCATGGATCAGGGTAAGGTCGTTGCCGACGGACCAAAGGACATCCTCAACCGCGCGGCGGCAACGACGAGGCAGGCGGGCGACGCAACAGGTCCGGCAGATAGCCGGCAGGCTGCCAATCAGTGAGCTCAGGACGGATGCCGCAAATGTCTTACGACTCCCTGATCGCGACCATCGAACGCAACCGCCGCTTTCACGCCGGCCATCTGCTCTATGCCATCACCGCGCTGCTCGTGCTGCTGATCACCTGGGCGGCCTTCGCCGAAATCGCCACCGTCACGCGCGGCCAGGGTAAGGTCATCCCCTCCCGGCAGCTCCAGGTGATCGAGAGCTACGATGGCGGCGTCGTGCGCACCATCAAGGTGCGGGAGGGCGACGTCGTCGAGTCCGGGCAGTTGCTGATGGAGCTCGATCCGACGATCGCCTTGAGCGAGTTCGACCGCAGCAGCCAGCAGTATTATGCGCTGCGGGCGCGGGTCGCGCGACTGACCGCTGAGGTTCGCGGTGAGCACCCTCGGTTCGATGACGAGCTGAGGGTGCAGGCGCCGGACGTCATCGCCGCGGAAGAAGCCTTGTTCGCGGGCCGGACGGCGAGCCGCGAGGCCGAGTTGCGTGTGCTGGAGCGGAAGCTGTTCCAGCGCCAGCAGGAGTTGCGGGAGGCCCGCTCGCGCGCCGTTACGCTGGAAAGCAGCCTGATACTGATCGACGACGAGCTCGGCATCACCGAGCCGCTGGTCGAGCGGCGGCTCGAGCCGAAGAAGTCGCTGCTCGAGCTGCGGCGTCGGCAGAACGAGCTGAGTGGCCAGCTTGAGACCGAGACGCTTGCGATTGCGCGGCTGGAGGCGGCGATTGCCGAGGTCGAGGAGCAGAGGACCGCTTTTCTTTGGGCCTTGCGCCGCGAGGCGCTGTCGGAATTGAGCGATGCCACCGCGTCGCTCTCGGAGTTGCAGCCGGCCTTGCCGGCCATGCGGAGGCGTCTCGAGCGCACCGAGATCCGCTCGCCCGTGCGCGGCGTCGTCAACCGGGTGCTGCTGACCACCATCGGTGGCGTCGCCAAGCCGGGCGAGCCGTTGCTCGAGATCGTGCCCATGGACGACACGCTGCTCGTCGAGGCCATGGTGTCGACCAAGGACATCGCCTTCCTGCGCCCGGGCGACCTGGCACGGGTGCGGCTGACCGCCTACGACTTCGCCCGCTACGGCAGCCTCGACGCCCATCTCGTGAACATCGGGGCCGACGCGGTCGAGGACCCGCAGAGCGGGCAGTTCCACTATGTCATGCGGGTGCGTACGGAGGGTACGCTCGAGGATGCCGACGGCAGGCCGCTGCCGGTTATCCCGGGCATGATGGCCGAGGTCGATGTGCTGACCGGGCAAAGAACCATTCTGGATTACTTCCTCAAGCCCGTCGCCAAGGTCCAGGAAAAGGCCTTCCGCGAATAGGCCTGGCGTTGCCAAGGATGCGCGCGCCGCGCGCGCCGCTGCCGCCCGCCGCAGTTACCACCGATCTGGACCTTGTTTGCCGTGTGGCGCCGAAAGGCAATTGCTAGGGCTGTTGATGCCAACAACCAGCGGGCAGGCGCGCCCGGGAGGATCGGCCGTATGGCCGTGCTGCCGGGCCGCCTGTTCGTTGCCGGGCAGCGACTCGATAGAACGAAAACACAGGGGAAACCAACATGGTCGGAAGCGTCTATCAGCCAGTGGTCAACAACGGCGTTTTGTCTTTCCAGGTGATGGGCGATGGCGACCCCGGTGTGGTGGCCGTGCAGTTTTTGTTCGGCAGCAATCAAGTATCGATCGCAGGGCAGTCGCATGACGTGAGCACGCTCGGCACGGTCACCCAGCTCGACCTCTCGGCGCTGGCCGCCGGCTCGACGGTTTCCTTCAGCGGTTTCGACTCGTCCTCTGTTGTCGACACCATCACCACAGGCACCGCGGATATCGACATCGCGCTGGCGGGCAGCGAGGCCGATGGGCGCAGCCTCGACGTCTCGGGCGCCGGCACTCTGGACGTAACCGGCGTGAATTATACGTCGGCCAGCTTCGATCAGAGCGGCGGCATCGCCGCATCGGTGGACGTCGACCTCAGCCAGGTTTCCCTCGATCGTTATGACAATCTGACGGTGAACGGCAGCCAGCAGACGGCCTTCCTCGCCGTTTGGGCCGAGTTGGACAGGCAGTATGGCGTCGGCCCCTCCGGTGGCTCGGACGCGGTGAACGCCGCCTTCGTCCATCTCGGCAACGAATACGTCAACTACCTGATGGACGGGGGCGCGGCGATCAACGAGGCCGGCAAGTATCGGGACGGCACGGGCGCCAACTGGCAGTCGGTGCACGACAACATCCTGGGCAATCTCAACAACGCGCCCATCGCCGGCCGGTTCAGCGAGCCTTCCAACCCCGATCCGCGGTCCAACGACGCCAAGCTGCTGTTCGGCGACCGCCCGATCTTCTCCGGATCCAGCGGCAACTCGGTCAACGACAATGTCGACGGTCTGGCCTTCGACGGCGACCTGGGCCTGAATCTCGACGGCAATGGCCGCACGCTGACGGGTGCGGTTCTCTTCTCCGATACGGACAGCGACGGCTCGATCGATACCAAGGCGTCTCAGCATGCCACCATCGACGAGGCGATCGCCTTCGGGCAGACGGGGGACGCCATCGTCTTCGACAGCGGCAGCCGGAGCGAGGCCCTGGTCCTCACCAAGGGCACTGCCGGCCCCGATACTTTGCAGGGCGGCGAGGAAAACGATCTCCTGGTCGGCCGTGACGGGGACGACTCCTTGAACGGCAGTGCTGGCGACGACATGCTGCTCGGCGGTTCCGGCGACGACACGCTGTTCGACGGTTTCGGAGACGATTCGCTGGTCGGCGGTGCCGGCGATGACAAGCTGATCGGTGGCGCTGGCGGGGACTGGCTCGGCGGCGGTGCTGGCGACGATATCGCGTTCTATAGCAGCGGCCGTTCCGACTACACCATCACCCGCAATGCGGACGGCAGCTACAACGTCGTCGATGACGATCCCATCGCTTTCGGTGATGACGGTAGTGACAGCCTGACCGGGGTCGAGGGGGTACAATTCACCGACGGCATCGTCTACGAGCTCGACGCCAACAGCCCGGACACCTCGAACTATGTGACGTTAAAAAGTGACTATGCCGAGGCGACATTGGCCGCTGGAGCATTTGTGACGTACTTCGAAACAGTATCCCCTACTGATTTTGGTAATGGCTTCCAGCTTGAGATGAGGGCCTATCTCGATACCGGCTGGGTCGCCGGCGAGGGCTTCGTCCATTCAGTCGCCGTCAACGATAAGAACGGCGATCACCTGCGGGATTTCGTTTTTCATGTGACCAAGGACGTCAGTAGCGGAAAGCTGCTGGTTGGCGCCAACGATAGCCTCGGCGTCAGCGGCAGCTCAGAGCAGGGGTTGGAAAACGGTAACCACGCGGAGATAGGGAGTTCGGGTTGGTATACCTTAGAGCACAACTTATATGAGAATTCCGAAGGTGTTCTCGAGGTCGCTATGAACCTCTACGACGCCGATGGGAACTGGGTCTTCACCGAGGTGGTGTCTAATCCGGCGGACAGCATTGCGAGCGCCGTGGGCGGCGTCCGGCATAGCTGGCTAGATTACAACACTGTCTCAGGTGGCCAGCCTGGTGTCACGATCCAGGACGCGGTGTTGACCGCGCCGCCGCCCGTGGTCGAAATCTTCGACGGCGCGACTCTGGTCGGCTCGTACGACAGCGTGGAGGCGGCGAAGCAGGCGGTCGTGGACGGTACCGTCACGGGCCAGGCGCTGTTCATCGAGACGGCCGGCGCGGACGACGGCTTCTTCTTCGTGGCCGGGGGCATGTCGATCCAGGCGGCGGTGGACGCGGCCGAGGCCGGCGGTACGGTCGAGGTCGCCAGCGGTACCTACGCCGAGACGGTGACGCTCGGCAAGGCGGTGACGCTGCTGGGCGCCAACGCGGCCCTGGCCGGCAACGACCAGGGCCGCGGGGCGGAGAGCGAGATCGAAGGCCGTTTCGTCGTCACGGCGGCGGACGCGGTGATCGACGGCTTCGCCTTCGACATCAACAAATCCGCCGCCGGCCCCGGCGCGAACGTCGTCGACCTGCAGGGCGACGGCGGCACGCTGCGGAACTCCGTCTTCGTGCAGGCGATCGATACCGGCGTGACGCCTCATGCGGTCGGCATCAGCGGCGAGGGGAGCCAGGTCGCGGACAACCTGATCGACCGCACGGGCGCGGCCCAGGCGGGCAGCATCGGCAACGCGGCCATCAACGCCGTGGGGGTCGATGCCGTCAGCATCACCGGCAACACCCTGCTGCACGGCATCATCGGCATCCAGACCGGCGACGGCACCTCGAAGGAGCAGAGCCTGACGGTAACCGGCAATAGCGTCACGGCCTCGGCGCAGAACAGCGATTCGATCTTCGTCATCGGCCCGGACTTCGGTGCCCTGCCCGATGCGTTCGCCGGTGCCGTGGAGGTATCGGACAACAGCTTGACCACGAACAAGGGCCTGCAGGGCCACGGCACCGGCCTGAACGACAACTTTTTTGGTTCAGGTTCAGGTTTCCGAACCGAGGCCGACGACAGCGTCTCGGGCCATGCCGGTAACGACACGCTGCTCGGCGGCGCCGGTGACGACACGCTGGATGGCGGCGAGGGGGCCGATGCGCTGATTGGCGATGCCGGTGACGATGTGTTGGACGGTGGCGCCGGCAACGACGGGTTGCACGGCCAAGTCGGAGGCGATTCGCTGATCGGTGGTGCCGGCAACGACACGCTGACCGGTTGGGCCGGCAACGACACGCTGAACGGTGGCGAGGGCAACGACACGCTGAACGGTAACGAGGGCGACGATGTGCTGGACGGTGGTGCCGGCGACGACACCGCGTTCTTCAGCGGCTTGAAGAGCGACTACACCATTGCCTTCAACAAAGCGGACGGCAGTCTGACGATCACGGATATCCGGAATGGTTCGCCGCAGGGCTCGGATACCGTCAGCGGTGCCGAGACTTTCCGGTGGTTCCAGAACAATGAGACCTATACGTCGCAAGAGCTGCGCGGCGTCGTGACCTGGACGGTCGGGCCCGAGGGCTCGGACGCCGACTTCGCCTCGCTGCAGGCCGCCATCGATGCGGCCGAGGACGGCGACATCATCCACGTCTATCCCGGCACTTACAACGAGATGCGGGATGCCGGCCCCTCCAACCCCGGCACCAATATCGGCCTGATCGTCGACAAGTCCGTCAGCATCGTCGGCGTGACCGCGGCGGGCGAGGCGATCACGGACTCGGGATCCGTCCAGGCCACTGTCGTCTCAGGGGCAGAGTCGGGCTGGGGCACCAACTTCTACGTGACGGTTCCCAACGTGACGATCAGCGGCCTGCGCTTCGAGGCGGTGGCCGGCAGCTTCGATCCGGAATCTCCGGAGATCTCGGTCAACAAGGCCTTC
>JANQIA010000229.1 GCA_028282405.1 Rhodovibrionaceae bacterium | reverse complement strand
CGCGCCTGGGCTTGCCGTATGCTCGCCAGCATCGTCGGGCGGACCTCTTCGATGCGCCGGGCGATGCGGGCGGCGGACACGCTGTTGAGCGGATCGGCGGCGCAGACCGAAAGGCCTTGCTCGGCGGCCTCTGCGGCGAAGGAGGAGGGGCCGGCGCCGCAATCCAGGACACGCGCGCCGGGTGCGTGCCCTTCGAGTGCGAAGAAGGCCTGGTATTCGGTAAAGCTGCGGCCCCAGGGCACCGCCGTCTTGAAATCGAAGGCTTGCGGCATCGGTCGTGCTCTCCTTGCTGGTTGGGCCGTCCCCGCGCGGCCGCCAAGCCGGAAAGCAAGAAGGCCGCCCAAGGGGGCGGCCTGCTGTTGCTGTCACATCTCTAGAGAAACAGCCGGAGGTCCGCCCTCAGAAGGACGGCCACCAGAGACGGGTAACGAGGCTGGTCGATCCAGTCGTCATCAGTTGAGCTTCGCCTTCACTTCCTCGATCGAGCGGCCCATCACCTCGTTGGACTTGGCTTCGTCCAGGTTGTCGGCGATCAGGCACCCGGCGGCGGCAACGGCGGCGTCGACGGCCTTGCCGCGCACCTCGGCCAGCGCCTCGGCCTCGGCCTGGGCGATCTTGTCCATGGCTTGCTGCTCGCGGCGGGCCAGGCTCTCTTCCAACTCCGCCTCGGCCTTGCGGCGCAGACGCACCGCCTCTTCCTTGGCGTGTTCGATGATGGCCTGTGCTTCGTCCGAGGCCTCGCGCTGGCGGCGCTTGTACTCTTCCAGCGTATGCTGGGCCTCCTCGCGGAGGTTCTGCGCCTCGTCCAGCTCGCTGCGGATGCGCTCGGCGCGCCGGTCCAGCCCGCCGATGATCGGGCCTTTGCCCTTCCACACGATCAGGCCGATCACCACGATCAGCGCCAGGGTCGTCCAGGTATAGATGCTGCTCAGCATCAGCCCTTGCCTCCCAAGACCTGCTCGACGGCGCGGGTCACCTCGGCCGGCTGCGGGGCGCTGCCGAGCAGCTTGCCGACGGCCGCCTGCGAGACGTCGCTGGCCACGACCTTGACGTTGGCGAGAGCTTCCTGCTTGGCCTTGTCGATACGGCTTTCGGCTGCCGCGGCCTGCGCGTTGAGCTTGGCCGTCACCTCGTCTTGGCGTGACGCCACCTCGGTGGAGACCTCGTCGGTCGCCAGCTTCAAGGCGGTGGCGGCCTTGCCACGCGCTTCGGCCAGGGCGGCTTCGTACTCGTCCATGATCTGCTCGGCCTGCAGTTTCAGGGTCTGGGCACGGGCCAGATCCTGCTCCACGCGTTCCTCGCGGTCGGCCATGATATCGGAGATTCGCGGCAGCACGACCCGCGACATCATGTAGTAGAGGATGCCGAAGCTGACGATCAGCCAGAAGATCTGGCTGGCGAAGGTATCGATCTGTTCAAGCTGTGGCATTGCGCCTCTCGCCTGGGCTCGCCTGCGGCCGGGGGAAGCCCCCGACGCGAGCAATGGGACCCGAGCCGTTGGACCCGCCTGGAGCGGCGGGCCGGGCCCTTACACGAAGAGAATGATCAGCGCGACGACCAGCGAGAAGATGGCGATGGCTTCCGTCACGGCGAAGCCGATCCAGATGTTCGCGCCGATCTCGTCTTTCGATGCGGGGTTGCGGGCCAGGGAGAGGAAGTAGTTGGACCAAACGTTGCCCACTCCCATGCCGGCACCGATCATGCCGAGGGTGGCGAGGCCGGCACCAATCAACCTTGCGGCTTCGACGTCCATGACAGTTAGCTCCTTTGCTGAACGAGTTTGCGTATGGCGGGTTGAAACGGAAAGACGAACGCGCTGCGGCGCTCAGTGCATGTGCAGGGCGTCGTGCAGATAGACGCAGGTGAGGATGGTGAAGATGTAGGCCTGGAGGACCGACACCAGAATCTCGAGGGCCGTGATGCCGATCAGGGCGGCGAAGGGGACGA
>JANQIA010000220.1 GCA_028282405.1 Rhodovibrionaceae bacterium | reverse complement strand
AGATCGTCAGGAACGAGGCCGGCGAGCTGGGTTTCGAGGTGGTGGTCGGCGGCGGTCAGGGCAGGACGCCAGTGATCGCCAAGACCATCCGGCAGTTCCTGCCGGAGCGGCATCTGCTCTCCTACCTGGAAGCGATTCTCCGCGTCTACAATCAGCTCGGCCGGCGCGACAACATCTACAAGGCGCGCATCAAGATCCTGGTCAATCAGGTCGGCGCCGAGGCCTTCGCCGCGATGGTGGAGGACGAATGGGAACAGATTCGCGACGGCGCCGTCGATCTGCCGGCCGAGGAAGCGGCGCGCATCGGCGCTTACTTCGAGCCGCCGGTTCTGCCGCCCGCTGAGGACCCCGACCGCGGCTTCGAGACCAAGCGCTTCGAAGACCAAGCCTTCGCCGCCTGGATCCGCTCCAACAGCGTGCCGCACAAGGTGCCGGGCTATCTGATTGCCACCATCTCCCTCAAGCCGGCCGGCGGCATTCCCGGTGATGCCACGGCCGAGCAGATGGACCTGATCGCTGATCTGGCGGACCGCTACAGCCTGAGTGAGATCCGCGTCAGCAAGGAGCAGAACCTCATCCTGCCCCACCTCGCCAAAGCCGATGCCTATGCGCTTTGGCAGGCTCTACGGGATGCAGACCTTGCAGAAGCCAACGCCGGGCTGCTCGGCGACATCATTGCCTGCCCCGGCCTCGACTACTGTAACCTGGCCAACGCCCGCTCGATCCCCGTCGCCCAGGCAATCAGCCAACGCTTCAGCTCGATCGCGCGGCAGCACGACATCGGCCGGCTGACCCTCAACATCTCCGGCTGCATCAACGCCTGCGGTCATCACCATGTCGGCAACATCGGCATCCTCGGCGTCGATAAGCGCGGCGAGGAATTCTATCAGATCACCCTCGGCGGCTCGTCCGACCAGGGCGCCGCGCTCGGCGAGATCGTGGGCCCGGCGGTGCCGGCCGAGTCCGTCGCCGACGCTATCGAAAGCATCGTCGAAACCTACCTCGCGGAGCGCAACGAAGAAGAGAGCTTCGTCGAGGCCTATCGCCGGCTCGGTCCGGCCCCTTTCAAGGAGAGACTCTATGGCGCTCATTAGACAAGGCCGCGTGACCGAGAACGAGTGGAGCCTGGCGACCACGGCCGAGGAGATCTCGCCGCTGGGCCCGCTCTACGTGACGCCGGAGCTCTGGGCCGAGGCGCGCGAGACGCTGTTGCAGAGCGGCCGGCCGCTGGGGCTCTGGCTGAAAAGCGACCAGCGCCCGCAAGACCTCGCCGACGACATCCGCCACTTTCAGAGCGTCGCCTTGGAGTTCCCCAAGTTCACCGACGGTCGGGCCTACACGGCGGCGCGCATCCTGCGCGAACGCCTCGGCTTCACCGGCGAGCTGCGCGCGGTGGGCCAAGTCCTGCGAGACCAGCTCCTCTTCATGCAGCGTTGCGGCTTCGACGCCTTCGAGCTGGCCAAGCAGGAGGACGCCGAGGAGTGGGTCGAGGCCCTTAAGGAGTTCTCCATCTGGTACCAGAGCGCCGGCGACACGCGGACCAGCGCCGCCCGCCTGCGTGGCCAAGCCCTGCAGGCCGCGGCAGAGTAAGGCGCTTTCGCCAGAGGGTCGGATGTTCATCTATGTCGAGGACCAGGCGGGCCAGGAGCACCGCCTGGAAGCGCCGGAGGGTTGGCGGGTGATGGAGGTCATCCGCGACTACGGCCTGCCCATCAAGGCCGAGTGCGGCGGGGCTTGCGCCTGCGGCACCTGCCACGTCTATGTCGCCGACGACTGGACGGAAAAACTGCACCCGCCGAGCGACGAAGAGCTGGAGATGCTCGACGGCGCCTTCGAGGTCGAGGAGCGCTCGCGCCTCTGCTGCCAGATCCTGACGCAAGAGGCCCTCGACGGCCTGCGCCTCAGCCTCGCGCCTGGCTCCGAGCCGGAATAGCGGTAGTCCTACTCCCGCTCCTCCATTTCTCTTTTCTCGCTTCTTCTTCGGCGCGCATTGGCCATGCTTGCGCCATGTAGTCCAAGAGGAACGGATCGATACCCGTGGCAGTCAGTCGCCACTTGTACCGAACCGTATCCGTTGTCGCTTTGGACTTGTCGCCGCCTTCACGAGCGGCCGCCTGAACGTTCAGACTCTCGTAGATCAAGATATTGGTCGAGAATGACCCTTTGATCTCGAAGCTCTGCACCTGATTCCAAGGGATGAAAACGCCTTTGTACTCACTATGGATGCCTTGCTGGTCGAACCTGAGATATCGACCCCGGAGACGCCTGATCCGCACAAGGTGATTCAGCAAAAGAAATAACGGTACCGAAAACGCCAGTATGATCGGACTAAAACGTATCAAGTCTTCGACCATGCTTCTGAAGGAAAAAGTGTCTCCCCAGGAGATGAACGCCGCCATGACTGAAAAGAAGAGTGGATAGATCGACAGCGTCACGATTTCGGAAACTGCTTGTCTTCGGTCGAAGCCGGCCACGATCTCGTTCGGCAGAAGTATGGTTCCGGCTCGCGAGAGATCGCCGGCCTCACGGCGCTTCCTGTTCCGGTCCCGTTTCGTCGGAGAGCGAGGTTTCTCCATTGCGCTCACGCGCCCTGTCTCTTCTTGGCTACTCATTGGCGTTTGCCGAGCTCGTTCGCTGAACTACTACGACTCTAAGTTAGAGCCAGCTGCTTGAGCTAGGGTTAGTGCGGTTTGGGCAAACCGCTTGCCGATTCGCCCAATCGCGCCAACTTTTGCTGGCATGAAGACCGAGTCCTCTTTCCCGCCTTGCCGCCGACATCATAATGGGCAAGCCTTCGGTGATGCCCTCATCCAGCGGAGCCAATCATGTTGAACGTTAAGCCCCTCGCCCTCGGCCTTCTGCTTCTGGCCGGCCTTGCCGCCGCGCCGAGCAATGCGGCACGGGCCGAAAGCCTGACCATCGGCATGACCCAGTACCCCTACACCCTCAATCCCAACATCGAGTCCATGCTGGCCAAGAGCTACGTGCTCGCCATGACCATGCGACCTCTGACGCACTACGATCAGGATTGGGAGGCGGTCTGCCTGCTCTGCACCGAGCTGCCGACCCTGGAGAACGGCGGCGCCGTGCTCGAGCCGCTGCCGGAGGGCATCGACTCGCCAAGCGACGAGGGCATCGCCGTCACCTACACCATCCACCCGGATGCGACCTGGGGCGACGGCACGCCGGTGACCAGCGCCGACGTGGTCTTCACCTGGGAGCTGGGCCGGCATCCGCAGAGCGGCGTCGCCAACTTCGAGGCCTTCCGCCGCATCCATGATATCACCGTGGTCGACGACAAGACCTTCACGCTCCACGTCGACCGCGTGTCTTTCAACTACCCCTCTGCCGCCGGACTCTGGCTCGTGCCCGAGCATATCGAGCGGGAGATCTTCGAGGCCGACCCCGCCGCTTATCGCAGCCGCACGGCCTATGACACCGACCCGACCAATCCCGGCCTCTACTGGGGCCCCTACCGCATCGTCGACGTCAAGAACGGCGCCGAGATCATCTTGGAGCCCAACCCGACCTGGTACGGCGACAAGCCCGCCTTCGACCGCATCACCGTGCGCAGCATCGAGAACACGGCCGCCTTGGAAGCCAACCTCTTGTCCGGCGCCGTCGACATGATCGCCGGCGAGCTCGGCCTGACCCTGGACCAGGCCCTGGCCTTCGAGCAGCGCCACGGCGACCGCTACAACGTGCTCTACAAGCCGGGCCTGATCTACGAGCACATCGACCTCAACCTCGACAATCCCATCCTGGCCGACGAGCGCGTGCGCCACGCGCTGCTGCACGCCATCGACCGGGAGGCGATCAGCGAGCAGCTCTTCGCAGGCCGGCAGCCGGTGGCCCACGGCTCGGTCAGCCCGCTCGACTGGGTCTACGACGAGCACGCGCCGCGCTATCCCTTCGATCCCGATGAAGCCGCGCGCCTGCTCGACGAGGCCGGCTGGTCCGATATCAGAAACGGCGTGCGCCACAACGAGGCCGGCGAGCCGCTGCGTCTGCAGATCATGACCACGGCCGGCAACCGCTCGCGCGAGCTGGTGCAGCAGGTGCTGCAAAGCCAGTGGCGCAACGTCGGCGTCGATGTCGCCATCCGCAACGAGCCGGCGGCGGTGTTCTTCGGCGAGACGGTGAGCCGCCGGGAGTTCGACGCCATGGCGATGTTCGCCTGGCTGTCCAGCCCGGAGAACGTGCCGCGCACGACCCTGCATTCGGAGCAGATTCCCTCGGCCGAGAACGGCTGGAGCGGGCAGAACCACATGGGCTACAGCAACCCTGTGATGGACGACCTGATCGACCGCCTGGAGATCGAGCTCGACCGCGACAAGCGCCAAGCCATGTGGGCGGAGCTTCAGCGTCTCTACGCCAGCGACCTGCCGGTCCTGCCGCTCTACTGGCGGGCGCAGCCCTATGTCCTGCCCAAATGGCTGGACGGCGTGCGTCCGACCGGGCACCAAGGCACTACGACGCTTTGGGTTGAGGACTGGCAGCGGGAAGGATCGTGAGCGACGGCGAACAGACCGAAGCAACGGCCGAGCCCAAACCGAGGGGGCGCCTGACCAACGGCAGCATCGCGCGCCATCTGACGCGCATGGCCATCCCCATGTCCTGGGGCCTCTTCGCCATCATCGGCATCAACCTGGTCGACACCTTCTTCGTCGCCCAGCTCGGCACCCGGGAGCTGGCGGCGATCAGCTTCACCTTCCCGGTGGTCTTTTTCATGATCAGCCTGGCCGTCGGCCTCGGAGTCGGCGCCTCCTCGGTCATCGCCCGCGCCATCGGCAGCGGCGACCGGGAGCGGGTGCGGCGGCTGACCTCGGCATCCCTCTCCTTGGCGCTGCTGATCGTCGCCGCGATCAGCGTGATCGGCATTCTGACCATCGAGCCGCTGTTCCTCGCGCTCGGCGCGGAACCCGACCTCATCCCACGCATCGCCGAGTACATGGGTATCTGGTACCTGGGGATGGTCTTCCTGGTGGTGCCGATGGTGGGGAACTCCTGCCTGCGCGCCGCCGGTGACAGCTTCTGGCCCAGCATGGCCATGACCATCGTCTCGCTGGTCAACCTGGTGCTCGACCCCATCCTGATCTTCGGCCTGTTCGGCATGCCCCGTCTGGAGCTGGAGGGCGCGGCCATCGCCACGGTGATCGCCCGGGCCGTCGGCCTCGGCATCTCGCTTTGGCTGCTGCACTACCGCGAGCGCATGATCCTCTGGGCCTTGCCGCCGCCCCGGCAGCTCCTCGCCGACTGGGCCGCCATCCTGCACGTCGGGCTGCCGGCCGCGCTCAGCAACGTGATCGTGCCGGTCGGCCTCGGCGCCGTCACTGCCATCGTCGCCGGCTACGGCGAGGCCGCGGTCGCCGCCTTCGGCGTGGTGACCCGCATCGAGGCCATCTGCCTGGTGCCGATCTTCGCCCTCTCGGCCGTCATCGGCCCGGTGGTCGGCCAGAACTGGGCATCCGGCCTGACCGAGCGCGCGCACGAGGCCCGCCGCCTGGTCATGCTGTTCAGCCTCGGCTACGGCCTCTTCGTTTCCGCGGTCTTGATCCTGGGCGGCAGCTATCTCGTGCCGCTGTTCAACGATGACCCGCAAGTCGTTGAAACCGGAGTGCTTTATTTCTGGATCGTACCGCTGTGCTACGCCGGCTACGCGGCGGTGATGATGTCCGCCGCCGTGTTCAACGCGCTGGGACGGCCCTGGCCGGCCAGTGCGCTGACGATCACCCGGTCGCTTGGCCTTTACGTGCCGCTCAGCTTTCTCGGCTCGGCCCTGTTTGGTCTGACCGGCATCTTCGCCGGTATCTTCCTGGCCAATGTGCTGACCGGAGTCGCTGCGCTGATTGCCGGACGACGGCTGATGGACTTGCCGGCCCCTGTCCCGGCCACGAAGCCCTCCGCTTAAGACGCTTCCGCGGTCGTTTGATACGGCAAACCCTTGAGCGGGTCCCAGAAGGCCTTGATGGCGGCGAAGGCGCGGTGGGCATGCCCCGGCTTGAGGTCGAGACGCAGCGCCCCGAAGCCGAAGGCATCGATCTCTGGGAAGTAGCTGGGGTAGCGCTCGCGCACCACTTCCAAGCTGCGCGGCGAACTGCTTTCCAGGGCGGCGGCCACGTCGATCACCTCTTGCAAGCCCGCCCAGATCTCCTCCGGTATGCGGGCGTCGAGATCATCGGCCAGCACATCGCGCAAACGGACCAGCAGCGATCGCTTGTCGTGCCCTTCCTTCACCGTGTCCCAAAGCCCGGAATCGAGCCCGCTGCGCGAGAGCTGGTCGCGCAGCAGGTCCTCGATCTGGCGGTGCCACTCCTGCGCCTCGATAATGAAGACCCGCCGTATCAAGCTGTCTTCCATGGCGCCGAGATACCAAGCGTCGTAGTCGCCGTAGAGTTCGGTCTCCTCGCGCGGCGCCGTCTCGAGGCGCTCGATCAGCGTCGCGACATAGCGTTCCCGGTGGCAGACCTCGGCAAGGTTGGCCGCAATGGGGTCGTCACCGTGTTCGAAGACGATCTTGCTCATGGCCCCTAAGCGTAGCGTAGCCTTTGGCCGATGCCCAGACGGCCCGCCTTTTCCAGCATGGCAGCACCCAGCGCCACGTCGGACAGCGACAACCCTCGGTGCCAGAAGAGGATGGTCTCCTCCTCCCGCTCACGGCCGGGCCGCTCGCCCGTCACGATCTGGCAGAGCTCGGCATGCAGGCTGTCCTCGCTCAGCTTGCCGCTTTCCACGTGGGCGCGCAGGCTGCCCAGCTTGCCGCCTTTGCACTGGCCCCAGTCGTCGACCACCATCTTGTCCATCACGTCAGTCAGGGTGATCTCGATGGCGCTCTGCGTGCCGTAGGGCACGACCAGGGCACCGGGCTTGACCCACTCGGTCTTCAACAGCGGCGTCGGTTTCTCCAGGCGCGAGGCCTCGACCATGATGTCCGCGCCTTCCAGGCAGCTCTGCCAGTCCTCCATGACCACGATTTCCTTGTCGAGGTCGCGGCGCAGGCGCTCGGCGAAGGCATCCCGGCTCTCCGGCCGGCGAGAATGGACGCGGATCTCCTCGAAGTCGAACAGACTGTCCAGAAGTCGGACGTTCCAGTAGGCCGTGCCCCGGGCGCCGACGTGGCCCAGCACCTTGCTGTCCTTGCGGGCCAGGTACTTGGCGCCCAAGGCCGTCACCGCGCCGGTGCGCATGTCGGTGATGCCGGCGGCATCGACCACCGCCAAGGGCTGGCCGTTGCGCGGATCGAAGAGGTTCAAGAGCGCCATCTCCGAGGGCAGGCCGCGCTGGTAGTTGTCGATGTAGTCGCCCACGACCTTGACCCCGGCGTAGCCTTCGGCACGGCCAGGCGCGGTCGCAAGATAGCCGCGCAACACATTGAAATGGCCGCGAAACTCCGGATTGGGCTCCAGGTGAACCCGCGGCTCGATCACAGCGCCGCCCTTGGCGCCTTGCGCCCTCAGTCCTTCCTCGACAGCGTCCAGGATCTCACCATCGGTGAGGGCGAGCTGAGCGACGTCGGGACCATTGAGATAAGTCAGGTAAAGCTCTTGATTTCCGTGCATTTGGCTTTCTTCTTGTTGTCCATAGCTTAAGTAAGTCCGTCACCCCATGAGTGCACGCAGCGCTGTGCGATAGCGCTCCGCAATTGCTTCTTCCTCCTTGTGCCGTCCATGCTCGACCACCCAGCGAGCGCCGATCATCACGTCTCGCACCAGGGACTGGTTGCCGGAAAAGACCAGGGCGTCGAGCAGCAGATCATCCTCGCGCTCGGCCAGTAAGGGATGCTCGGCATCGAGCACCACGAAATCGGCGCGGTGGCCGATGGCGATGGTACCGGTCGCCCGGCCGAGTGCCTGGCCCCCGCCGGCTAGGGCCGACTTGTAGAGCCCGGCTCCGACATGACCGCTCGCATCTCGCAGCATGTTGCGCCGCCGAGCCGATAGACGTTGGCCATACTCCAGCCAGCGCAGCTCCTCGACCGGGCTGATCGAGATGTGACTGTCCGAGCCGATCCCCCAGCGCCCCTCGGCCTGCCAGTAGTCCGGCGCCGGGAAGAACCCGTCGCCGAGATTGGCCTCGGTGGTTGGACAAAGCCCCGCCACGGCGCCAGAGCGGGCCAGGCGGGTTGTCTCTTCCGGCGTCATATGCGTCGCATGCACTAGGCACCAGCGCTCGCCGACCGGCTGCGCGTCGAGCAGCCACGCCACCGGGCTCTGGCCGCACCAGGCGAGACAGTCCTCAACCTCCTTGGTCTGCTCGGCGATATGGATGTGGACCGGGGCATCGAGCGCCAGCGCATCCAGGGCCTCCAGCGCCTGGGCAAGGCTCTCCGGAGTCACTGCGCGCAGGGAATGAGGGGCAATGCCGACAGCCACTTGCGGGTCGCCGCCGACATCGCGCATGAGCTTTTCGGTGAGCTGAACGAAGCGCTCGACCGGATTGGCGAAGCGCTTCTGCCCCTCGCCCACCGGCTGGCCACCGAAGCCGCCGTAGCCGTAAAGCACCGGGAGCTGGGTGATACCCAATCCGACCTGCCGCGCTGCCGCCACGGTACGCAGCGCCATCTCAGGCAGGTTGGCATAGGGTGTGCCGTCCGGCTGGTGGTGCAGATAGTGAAACTCGCCGACCGCCGTATAGCCGGCTTTGGCCATCTCGAGATAGAGCTGCGCGGCGATGGCTTCGAGCTGCTCGGGCGTCACCTTGGCGACAAAGCCGTACATCACCTCGCGCCAGGTCCAGAAGGAATCTTCCGGGTTGGCCGCCCGCTCGGCGAGGCCGGCCATGGCCCGCTGAAAGGCGTGGCTGTGCAGGTTCGGCATGCCAGGCAGCAGCGGACCGGCGGCGCGCGCGGCCTCTCCCGGGCTTGCGTCGACCTCGATGGAGGCGATATCGCCATCGGCGTCGAAGGTCAGCAGCACGTTGCGGCGCCAGCCCTCGGGCAAGAGCGCGGTATCGGCAAAAAGGGCACTTTCGGGCATGGACGTGGGCGGCTTCCCAAATAGGATGCCGGAAGCTTAGTGCATCACGGCGGCAGGACAATGTGGGATCATCTCTATCGCGACGGCCGGTTGGCGACCATGGCCGGGACCGACCCTTACGGCGCCATAGACGGCGGCGCCATCGCCATCGAAGGGGGCCGCCTGGCCTGGGTCGGCCGGGAAAGCGAGCTGCCCGGGCCCGCCGAAAGCTTGGCTCGGACTGTGAGCGACCTCGATGGCCGCTGGGTCACGCCGGGGTTGATCGACTGCCATACCCATCTGGTCTACGGCGGCAATCGGGCAGCCGAGTTCGAGCTGCGCCTCAAGGGGGCCAGCTATGAAGAGATCGCCCGGGCTGGTGGCGGCATCATCTCAACGGTCGAGGCAACGCGACAGGCCGACGAGGAAACCCTGTTCCAAGCAGCTTTGCCCCGTCTCGCCGCGCTCCTGGCCGAGGGCGTGACGACCGTCGAGATCAAATCGGGTTACGGCCTGAACCTGGAGCATGAGCTGAAGCAGCTTCGGGTCGCTCGGCAGCTTGGCGCCGTCCTGCCCGTGACGGTCAAGACGACCTTCCTCGGGGCGCACGCCGTGCCACCCGACAGCGACGCCGAGACCTACAGCGAGTCGGTCGTTGCCATGATGCCGGAGGTCGCCGCCTCGGGCCTGGCAGACGCGGTCGATGCCTTCTGCGAGACCATCGCCTTCTCGCCGGAGCAGACCGCCCGGGTGTTCCAGGCGGCGCGCCATCACCGTCTGCCGGTCAAGCTGCACGCCGACCAGCTCTCCGACCTCGGCGGCGCCGCCTTGGCGGCACGCTTCGGCGCCCTTTCGGCCGATCATCTGGAGTACACCAGCGAGGAGGGCGTGGACGCCATGGCCGAGGCCGGCACTGTCGCGGTCCTCCTGCCCGGCGCCTTCTATGTGCTGCGGGAAACCAAGCTACCGCCGATCGAGCGCTTTCGCGCGGCTGGCGTGCCCATCGCCATCGCCACGGACAGCAACCCGGGCAGCGCACCCGTGACCTCGCTGCTGCTGATGCTCAGCATGGCCTGCACCTTCTTTCGCCTGACGCCGGAGGAGGCGCTGGCCGGGGTCACCCGACATGCGGCCAAGGCACTGGGCCTACAGCAAACCCACGGCAGCCTCGAAGTCGGCAAGGTCGCCGATCTCTGCGTCTGGGATATCGAGACCCCGGCGGAGCTGGCCTACCGGGTAGGCTACAATCCCCTCGCCTTCGCGCTCAAGGCAGGCGTGCCCATCAGCCAGGCCCACAGTATCTAGTCGTTGCGCACCCAGCCCAAAGCCGCTTCCAGCATGGCGCGGATCGCGGGCCGAACCTGGTCGGCCAGTTCCTCGCGAAAGCCGAAGGGCGCGCCTTCGTACATGTAGGTGATCTGGCTCAGCTCGAGCTGGACGGCGTGGACGCCCTCTGCCGGCTTGCCGTAGGTGCGGGTGATGTAGCCGCCCTTGAAGCGGCCGTCGACCACGTGGCTGTAGCCGCTATCCTTGGCCACGGCGGCCACCTTCTCGACCAGGGCCGGGTCGGCCGTCGTCCCGCCGCCGGTGCCGATGTTGAAATCAGGGAGCTTGCCGTCGAAGAAGCGCGGCACCTGGCTTTGGATGGAGTGTCCGTCCCATAGCAACACGCGGCCGTGCCGCTGTTTCAGCGTCTGCAAGGTCGCCGCGACCTGATCGTGATAGGGCTCCCAGTAGAGCATTCGGCGCTCGGCGATCTCTGCCTCGTTCGGCGCCCCGCCATCGCGATAGATCGGTCGCTCCCCGAAGGTCGTCGTCGGGCATAGCTCGGTATTGCTGGCCCCGGGATAGAGCGCCTGGCCTTCAGGCGAGCGATTGAGATCGATGACATAGCGGGCATAGCGCGCCGTAATCAGGCTGGCGCCGATGTCGGCCGCAAAGCTATAGAGCCGGTGAACGTTCCAATCCGTATCTGCAACGCTACGCCCATCGCTGGTCATGCGCCCGGCAATCTCTTCGGGCACAACCGTTCCCACATGAGGGCAGGAGATCAGCAGCGGCGCCGTACCCTGAAGAAAATCGTAGACCACCATCGCATACCCCTCCTGCGTGGTTTCGCCTTGGGTTTAAAGACATTACCGTGCGCAGGAAAGACCACCTACTCAACCATGGGAGGATGCCTCAGGTGAACGACAATCCCAGCCTTGCCAATCCCCGCCTCGACAACAGCCGCAAGATCCGCGCTCCGCGCGGTCCGGAGCTCAACACCAAGTCCTGGCTGACCGAAGCCCCCTTGCGCATGCTGATGAACAACCTGGACGCCGAGGTCGCGGAAAAGCCCGAAGAGCTGGTCGTCTACGGCGGCATCGGCCGGGCGGCGCGGGACTGGGCCTGCTTCGACCGCATTGTCGCCTGCCTCAAGGAGCTGGAGGACGACGAAACCCTGCTGGTCCAATCCGGCAAGCCGGTCGGCGTGTTTCGCACCCACGAGGACGCGCCGCGCGTGCTGATCGCCAACTCCAACCTGGTGCCGCATTGGGCGACCTGGGAGACCTTCAACGACCTCGATCGGCACGGCCTGATGATGTACGGCCAGATGACCGCGGGCTCTTGGATCTACATCGGCAGCCAAGGCATCGTTCAAGGCACCTACGAGACCTTCGTGGAGTGCGCCCGCCAGCACTACGGCGGCGACTGGCGCGGCAAGTGGATCCTGACCGGCGGCCTGGGCGGCATGGGTGGCGCGCAGCCCCTGGCGGCGACCATGGCCGGCGCCTGCATGCTGGCCGTGGAATGCCGGCCGAGCCACATCGAGCGGCGCATCGAAACCGGCTACCTGGACACCAAGGCCGACGATCTCGACAGCGCCCTGGCCATGATCAAGGAGGCCTGCGCCGAGGGTCGCGCGATCTCCGTCGGCCTTCTGGGCAACACGGCGGAGATCTTCCCCGAGCTGGTGCGGCGTGGCGTACGTCCGGATGCGGTGACCGATCAGACCAGCGCCCACGACCCGCTGCACGGCTACCTGCCGCTCGGCTGGAGCCTCGACGACTGGGAGCGCAAGCAGGAGCGCGAGCCGGAGGAGGTGGTGGCTGCCGCCAAGAGCTCGATGGCAGCCCAGGTCGACGCCATGTTGGCCTTCAAGAAGATGGGCGTGCCCACCTTCGACTACGGCAACAACATCCGCCAGATGGCGCTCGAGGTCGGAGTCGACCACGCCTTCGACTTCCCGGGCTTTGTGCCGGCCTATATCCGCGAGCTGTTCTGCCGCGGCGTCGGCCCCTTCCGCTGGGCTGCGCTCTCCGGCGACCCGGAGGACATCTTCAAGACCGACGCCAAGGTCAAAGAACTGATCCCCGACGACCCGCACCTCCACAACTGGCTCGACATGGCCAGGGAGCGCATCCACTTCCAGGGCCTGCCGGCGCGCATCTGTTGGGTTGGCCTCGGCGAGCGGCACCGCCTCGGCCTCGCCTTCAACGAGATGGTGGCCAG
Source organism: Rhodovibrionaceae bacterium (assembly GCA_028282405.1). GTDB lineage: Bacteria > Pseudomonadota > Alphaproteobacteria > Kiloniellales > DSM-21159 > JANQMX01. The sequence continues at coordinate 11,330 of JANQIA010000220.1, read as the reverse complement.
CGGAGAGCTGAAAGCGCCGATCGTGATCGGCCGCGACCATCTCGATTCGGGCTCGGTCGCCAGCCCCAACCGCGAAACCGAGTCCATGAAGGACGGCTCCGACACGGTGTCCGACTGGCCACTGCTCAATGCGCTGCTGAACTGCGCCAGCGGCGCCACCTGGGTCTCGCTGCACCACGGCGGCGGCGTCGGCATGGGCTTCTCCCAGCACAGCGGCATGGTCGTCGTCTGCGACGGCAGCGAGGGCGCCGCGCGCCGGCTGGAGCGCGTGCTGTGGAACGACCCGGCCACCGGGGTCATGCGCCATGCCGATGCCGGCTACGACACCGCCAAGCGCTGTGCCAAGGACCAGGGGCTCAAGCTGCCGATGCTGGAGGGCTAGGCTCGGTCTTACGCGCCGGGTCCGCCAGGTAGGCCGGTTTCGGGCGGTGGCTAGGGCGCGTGAGGATATAGGCGGCGACGGAGAGCAGCACGACGGCCACCACGACCAAGAGCCAGGTCGCAACGCCATCTCGCGTGGCGACCAGCACGAAGCTCACCCCCATCATGGTCACCGAGAGGAACTTCGCCTTCGGCGGGATGACGCTGTGATAGCGCCAGTCCTGCAGGTAGGGGCCGAAGCGCGCGTGATTGTAGAGCCAATCATGGAAGCGCTTGGACGAGCGGGCGAAACACCAGAGCGCCAGCAAGAGAAACGGCGTCGTCGGTAAGAGCGGCAAAAAAATTCCGACGAAGCCGAGGCCGGTGAATAAAAACCCTGCGATGAGATAGAGATGCCTCAGGGCGCGCTCCCGCCTTTCCCGCCGGAAGGCCTAAGCGCCTGGCCCTCCCCACCCCTTATCTGGGCGAGGAGGGTGAACAAGTCGAGAGAAACCCGAGAACTGCGTCAGCACTTTTGCCCGGTCTGGGTTCCCTGAGCGCAGTTCTTCTTGGCTTGGGCGACCTGCTTTTTGACGATGTCGTAGGTGTAGGTGACACCGGCAGTGACTTCGATGGTATGGCGCGTCGCCACGCCACCGTGCTCAGCCGTCACCACGAACCAGCCGGCCGGCAGGGCGAGGATGAGAGGCTTGGTGCTGGCCGCCTTGTGCATCTCTTTCCGATTGCCATTGGCCATCTTGCCGTAGCTCTCGACCAGCCAAACGGTTTCACCCCTCACGGCGCGGCCCACGCCGTGAATGAGATCGAGCTCGACCCAGCCTGCGTTGAGGTTGATCGTGAGGTAGTCGTCGATGCCGTCGACCACGATGTGGTCGCGCACCACGGCCGTTTGATAGACAGCCGTGACCATGTAGCGGCCGGCAGTCAGATCGAGCTGCACAGGCCCGACCGGCTCTGCAATCCGGGTGGCCCGGTAATCGCCCGTCATGCTTTCGATGGTGAACTCGACACCGTCGCGGATCGGTCCCGCGCCGGTCACCACCTCTGCATCGATACGCACCCTATGGGTATCGCCGGCCGCAACGGCGCTTTGTCCAGCGAACGAAACGGCGGCCAAGAGCCCAGCAGACAAGAGATACCTGGTCAAGCGACTGACGAAGAGCACGGTATTTCCCCTCTTTGTTCCGGTGGGTCCTGAGTAGTTGATAGCCTGTGCCACGTCTATGCCTTAGTCATGACAATCTCGTCAAAAAAACCGTCACGCTCTGGCTGTGGCGGAGAAGCAGTACGCACCACAACCTCAAATTCCTTGAGGATAGGCCGCCTCTTATCCGCAAAGATCTTTGGCCAAGGGTGCTTTACAGAGCTTGAAGCAACGGCCCTAAGGACTGGGACAAAATTGTGCCCAGGGGTAAGGTGCTGATCTATATGGCGAGTTCAGCGCTGCCAGCGCTCAGAACGCGCTATCGCGCTTCGCAGGATTCACATAGCGCGGGTCGTGCGCGTACTCCGCCATAGGCGCGGAGTGGATTACGGAAACTGCGCTACGGTCTTTGGCGTAAGTCCAGGCATTGAGCCGAGCCTCGCCGGCCGGTTCCGCAACTTCAATGCGAATTCGGCGGTATCCCTCCGGCAACCCAACGCCTTCCATCCGGTCGAGCAAAGCCAGGCCCGCCGAATCGACAGCGAAGAGCTCGCCGAACAGCCTTTGACCTTGCCCCCGCTCATCGATCAGGTAAGGGGAGAACCAACGCCCGCCGACCACCAAAGGAAACGCCTCCAGGGTTCGAACGCGACCCAAGAACGTCGCCTGCGGCAGGCCGGCTTCGTGATTGGGGAAACCGCGCTTCAGCGTTCCGTAGATAAAGACCCTATGCACCGATCCCTCCCCGACTCATGACGCAGGTCAGCGAGGCCTATCTGCCCCTGGATGGCGGACGCATCTTCGTCAAGACATGGGCTCCCGACGCAGCCTCCACAGAGGCGCCGCTGCTCATGTTGCACGATTCGCTGGGCTGCGTGGCGCTTTGGCGTGACGTCCCCGAGGCACTCTGCGCACGACTCGGGCGAAGGGTCATCGCCTACGACCGCCTCGGCTTCGGCCGGTCCGACCCCCGTAGCGGCCGGCCGTCCCTCCGCTTCGTCGAGGAAGAAGCCGAACAGGTGTTCCCGCACCTGCGCGCAGCTCTGGGGCTCACGCGCGTCGCTCTCTTCGGCCACAGCGTCGGCGGCGGCATGGCCGCCAACATCGCCGCCAGGCATCCGGAGGCCTGCGAGGCGCTCGTCACAGTCGCCACCCAAGCCTTCGTGGAGGACCGGACGACCGCCGGCATCCGGGACGCTCAGCAAGGCTTCCAAGACCCGGCCCGGTTCGCCCGGTTGGAGCGCTACCATGGTGACAAGGCCCGGTGGGTGCTCGATGCCTGGACCGGAACGTGGCTCTCCCCCGGCTTCGCCGACTGGTCGCTGTTCGACGTCCTCCCCCAAATCACCTGCCCGGTACTGGCCATCCACGGCGACGGCGACGAGTACGGCTCTCGCCGCTTTCCCGAGACCATCGCCGAGATGGCGGGTGGCCCCTCCTCGGCACTCATCCTGGAGAACTGCGGCCACATCCCGCACCGGGAGCAGCCTGCTGCTTTGCTCGATGCCGTCGCCGACTTCCTCTCCAGCGGAGCGCGGTGACGGCACCTGCGACTGCAGGCGCCGCCTCTCGGCTCAGGCCGCCTTCGGCGCCGCCTGCTGCAGAGCTGAAGAGAGCACCGCCAATCCGGCCTCGAGCTCCGGCATGGACAAGAGGCCGAAGCCGAGACGGAAGACACGGTCTTCGTCGCCGAACCAACTGCCGTTGGCGACCCGAGTGCCTTCGGCGCGCAAGGCATCGTAGAACCGACGGACGGCGGCATCGTCGAACACGGTGGGTTTGAGCCGCAGGCAGCAGAGCGCACCGGCGTCCGGCCGAACCCAATCCACCATGGCGGCATGCCGCTCGACCCAGGCTTGCGTCGTTGCCAGGCCCTCGGCGAGATGCCGGCGCCGTTCACCAACGATACGCGCCTGCTGGGCCAGCACCTCGATCGCCAGCGCCTCATCGACCCGAGAATTGGAGATCACCGTGTTGAACTTGGCGCGCAACAGCTCCTCGCGCAGCTCCTCGTCGGTGGCGATGGCCCACCCGATGCGCAGTCCCGGCGCACCATGGCACTTGGACAGCGATGCGCAGGCAACGACCTTCGCTCCCAATCGGGCCGCGCTCTCGACCACGGAGTCCTCGCCATAGGCTGCCTCCCGGTAGGTTTCGTCCATCACAAGAACAGCATCCGGTGCGTGCTCCCTCATGGCCGCCAAGAGCGCGTTTGCATCCTCTTGGCTGATAGCAATGCCGGAGGGGTTCTGCGGCGAGGTCAGCAGAACCAGCTTTGTCTGCGACGATAGGCTCGCGGCAAAGCGGTCCGGATCGAGCCGGTAGCCGCTTTCGAAGCTCACTGGGATGCTGGTGATTTTGGCCCCGACAGCTTCGAGCACGTTGCGCGCGAGCGGGAAGAGCGGCGTCGTGGTCACCGCCTCATCGCCTTTGTCGCAGAGGGTGAAAGCCAGCAGAAACAAGGCATGCATGCCGCCGACCGTCACCAGCACCTGGTCAGGCTGCACGCCATGCCGCTCGGCGATCGCCGCACGCAAGCGCGGATCGCCCTGCGCCTTCCCATAGCCGAGCGCGAGGTTCGCCAGCCCGTCGGGCGCAGCGTCGCCAAGCAGCTCTCCGTAGAGCAGATCGGGGCCGACGCTTTCCGCCAAGTCGTAGCGCACGCTCTCTTGGGTCAGGGAAATCATGTCACTCTTCGGGAACCGCGCCATCGGCCTCTTCCTCTCGTCGTTGGGATGCCGGAAACCTAGCCGTCTCCGACGAAGGGAAACAGTTACAGTCAACTTGTTTTGTATACGGAACAGATTGAGCCGAGCTGGACTGTTATGCTACGGCACCTAACCGTGTCGAAACGAGCAGAGGTGGCCGACCACTCATGCAGCAGCCGGATTTGCATCGCTATGAGGAGCTGGCGCGGTTCGTGACCGGGCTCGTGGAGAGCGGGACCCTCCTGCCCGACTCCAAGGCCCCCTCCCTCCGCCAGATCAGCAAGCAGCGCGGCGTCAGCCTGTCGACGGCTCTGCAGGCCTATCGCCTGCTGGAGGACCAAGGCGTGCTCGAGGCCCGGCCCAAGTCGGGATTCTACGTCGCGCGGCGGGGCACGCTGACCCTCGACGTGCCTGGCCCGTCGAAACCGCCGGGAAGTGCGACCGATGTGTCCGTTTCGCGCCTGGTTCTTCGGTTGCTGGACTATGCCGCCGATCCGGACTTCGTTCCTTTGGGTTGCGCCATTCCAAGCGCCGAGCTGCTGTCGGCCGGACGGCTCGACCGCTATCTCGCTCGGGCTGCCCGGATGAAGGGGCTGGAGTACAACGTCTACACGCCGCCCCGGGGCGACCTGGCGCTGCGTCAGGAGATTGCCCGGCGGGCCTTGCGTTGGGGCCAGGCTCTGGCGCCCGACGACATTGCCATCACCTGCGGCTGCACGGAGGCCGTCACGCTGGCACTCAAGGCCGTTGCCGAACCGGGCGACACCATCGCGATCGAGTCGCCGACCTACTTCGGGCTCTTGCAGGTCATCGAGGCCTTGAACCTGAAAGCGCTGGAGCTGCCGACCCATCCGAGCGACGGGGTCGATTTGGATAGCCTGGCCCAGGCGCTGGCCAGCGGCGGTGTTGCCGCTTGCCTCCTCTCGTCCAGCTTCAACAATCCACTCGGCTGCACCATGCCGGACGAGAAGAAACGGGAGCTCCTGCGGCTGCTGGCACGCCATGAGGTGCCTTTGATCGAGGACGATATCTACGGCGAGATCTACTTCGACGTTGAGCGCCCGAAGCCCTTCATGGCGCTCGCCCCTGACGGCGACATCCTCTACTGCAATTCCTTCTCCAAGACCTTGGCGCCCGGCTACCGCGTCGGCTGGATCGCGAGCAGCCGCCGCATGCGCAAGATTCTGGAAAACAAGTTCGCCTTCACCCTCTGCAGCCCGGCGCTGCCGCAAGCCGCCTTGGCCGAGCTGCTGTCCTCTGGGGGCTACGACAGCCACCTGCGGCGCATGCGGCGGGTGTTCAAGGACAACGTCGAGCGTACGCTGCGCGCTGTCGACCGCTGCTTTCCCGCCGGCACGAAGGTGACACGGCCGGCCGGCGGCTTCGTGCTCTGGGTGGAACTGCCGCCCGCGGTCGACAGCGGCCGCTTGTTCGAAACGGCACTGGCCGAGGGCATCTGCTTCGCGCCCGGCGAAGTCTTCTCAGCCAGCAAGCGCTACAACCACTGTCTCAGGGTGAGCTGCGGTTATCCCTGGGACCGGCGCATCGCCGAGGGCATCCAGGCCCTCGGCGCCCTGGCGACCGCCGCAGCCGAAGCACCGCCCGACTAGAACAGCCCTTCGACCCGGCCGTCCTCGTTGAGGTAGATGTTGTTGGCAGAGGGAACGCGCGGCAGGCCGGGCATGGTCATGATCTCGCCGGCCAGGGCGACGATGAACTCGGCACCGGCCGAGAGGCGCACCTCGCGCAGGCTGAGCGTATGGCCCGTCGGCGCCCCCTTGAGGTCCGGGTCGGTCGAAAAGCTGTACTGGGTCTTGGCCATGCAAACGGGGAAATGGCCGTAGCCCTGAGCCTCCCAGTCGCGGAGCTGCTGGCGCACCTTGGCGTCCGCGGCCACTTCCTTGGCGCCGTAGATCTCCTTGGCCACGGTCTCGATCTTCTCGAACAGCGGCATCTCGTCGGGATAGAGCGGTGCAAACTCGCTCAGGCCGCTGTCGGCCAGCTCTACCACATGGCGGGCCAGTTCCTCGGTTCCGGCGCTGCCGTCCGCCCAGTGGGTGGCGATGAAGGCTTTGACGCCCTCGGCCTCGGCTGCGGCCTTGACCGTCGCCAACTCGGCATCGCTGTCCGTGATGAAGCGGTTGATCGACACGGTCACGGGCACGCCGAACTTCTTCACGTTCTTGATGTGGCGGATCATGTTGGCGCAGCCGGCCTGAACCGCCGCGACGTTCTCGCTGCCGAGGTCATCCTTCTTGACGCCGCCGTGCATCTTGAGGGCGCGGACGGTGGCGACGATGACGGCGGCGTCGGGCTTGAGTCCCGCCTTGCGGCACTTGATGTCGAAGAACTTCTCCGCCCCCAGATCGGCACCGAAGCCGGCCTCGGTGACCGTGTAGTCGGCGACCTTGAGCGCGGTCTTGGTGGCCAGCACGGAGTTGCAGCCATGGGCGATGTTGGCGAAAGGCCCGCCGTGCACGAAGGCCGGGTTGTTCTCCAAGGTCTGCACCAGGTTGGGCGCCAAGGCATCCTTCAGCAGCACGGACATGGGGCCGGGCCCCTTGACGTCGCGGGCGTAGATCGGCTCGCGCTTGCGGTTCTGGGCGACGACGATGTTGCCGATGCGGTCGGTCAGGTCCTGCAGGCCGTTGGCAAGGCAGAAGATGGCCATGATCTCGGACGCGACGACGATGTCGAAGCCGTCCTCGCGCGCAAAGCCGTTGGCGACCCCGCCCAGCGAGTTGGTAATCTGCCTGAGCGCCCGGTCGTTCATATCGACCACCCGCTTCCAGGCGACACGCCGGCTGTCGATCGCCGGGTCCGTGCCCCAATAGATGTGGTTGTCGATCAACGCGGAAAGCAGGTTGTGGGCGATGCCGATGGCATGGAAGTCGCCGGTGAAATGGAGGTTGATGTCCTCCATCGGCACCACCTGGGCGTAGCCGCCACCGGCCGCGCCGCCCTTCATGCCGAAGCAGGGGCCGAGCGAGGGCTCGCGCAGGCAGATGGCGGTCTTCTTGCCGATGCGATTGAGGCCGTCGCCGAGGCCGACGGTGGTGGTCGTCTTGCCTTCGCCGGCCGGGGTCGGCGTGATCGCCGTGACCAGGATGAGCTTGCCGTCCGGCTGCTCCTTCAGGCCGTTGATGTAGTCCATCGAGACCTTGGCCTTGTAGGGGCCGTAGTTGAGCAGCGCGTCGCCCGGAATGCCCAGTTTCTCACCGCCGACCTCGGCGATGGGCTTCATGGTGGCTTCGCGGGCAATCTCGATATCGGATTTCGGCATGACGACAACTCCCTTTCGGCACAGTTAGGCCGACCTGATTGCTGACCGGACTTTTTATGGTTGCTTGTGCGGACGCACGCGGGCGGACGCTAGCCCCCGCCCCCGCGAGCGGCTGTCTTCAAATCGACGGCGGCCAGACGATTAGCGGCATGCGGGTCGCTCCTCAAGAGTAGTCGCAGATTGCACGGGGTGGCCCGGATCACCATGCTGCGCCTCCAAGTTGCGGGCAAGCCACCAGGAAAGACCCCATGACGGCGCAGGACACTTTTGATAGGCCGAAAACCCGGCAAATCGAGGGTTTCCGGGTTGAGCGAACGCTGGAAACCGAATCTCTGGCCGGCCTGGCCGATGCTGCGCGCGGGCGCTGCGTCACTTTGGCCGCGCTGGCGATCTTCTTCGCTGCCGTGCAACCTCCAAGCAACTTCGCCGTCAATGCCGTCGGCCTCGCCGTCTTTGCCACCCTGCCTTGGCTGCAGCTCTACTACGCCCGCCGCAAGGGCCTGCGCAGTTGGACGAGCTACCTCTTCGCCGGACTCGATCTCCTGGTCATGACACTGCTGCTGCTCGTGGCCAACCCTTGGGCCGCCGGCGACGACTACCCGCAGATGATGGCGCGTTACGGCATCTTCGCATTTTACTTCATGCTGCTGGCCGGCGCGGCGCTGACCTACGAACCGCGCCTTGCCTTGGCAACCGGCATCGCCGCAGGTGTGCTCTGGATGTTGGGCGCAGTTGGACAGGTTCTTTTCCTGGACAGCAAGACGGTGCCGCTCGGGGGCGACAGTCCGTTGGAGCTCGTGCTGGACCCGTCCGCGGTTCTGCTGCAGGCTCGACTCAACGAAGCGGTCGCCATCGCCATCACCGGTGTGCTCATCGCCATGGCCGTGTCCCGGGCACGAGACCTGGTCCTGAGGGAGGCGGCCACGGCACGGGAGCGAGCCAATCTCGCCCGCTACTTCGCGCCGACCGTGGTCGACGCTCTCTCGCATCAGGACGAGCCTTTGGCTTCGGTGCGCGAACAGCCCGTCGCGGTGCTCTTCGCCGACATCGTCGGCTTCACCCATCTGGCCGAGGAAGAAAGCCCGCAAGAGACGATCGCGCTGCTGCGCGACTTCCACAGCCGGCTCGAAGATTGCGTCTTCAGCCATGGGGGCACCCTCGACAAGTTCCTCGGCGACGGACTGATGGCAACCTTCGGCAACCCGACGGTGGACCCCGATGACGCCGACAACGCCCTGAATGCGGCGCGCGCCATGATGGCCAGCATCGGGCAGTGGAACGCGGAGCGTATCCGCGAGGGCCAAGCCTCGGTCCAGCTCTCTCTCGGGCTCCACTACGGCCCCGTTGTCATCGGCAACGTAGGATCGGAACGGCGCCTCGAATGGGCCGTGCTTGGCGACACGGTCAACGTGGCCAGCCGACTGGAGGGCTGCAGCCGATCGCTTGGCGTGACCCTCGTGGTCAGCGAGGCGCTAATCGCCGCTTTGCACGACCCTGCTCAAGCTGAGGGCTTGCGTCCGGCAGCGCCGCAGCAGTTGCGCAATCGAGACGAACCGGTCCCTGTTCGAGTGCTTTAGAGACAGGTGCTAATAGCCAAGCTCAGGCCGCACGCGGTTTCTCAACGGCTCTCCGGCAAGATGCCGACGCAGGTTCTCGAACAGGAGGTCGAGCGTGCGGGGGATGTAGGCCTCCAGGTCGTCCGAGGAGACGTGCGGTGTCATGATGAGGTTCGGCACCTCCCACAGCGGCGAGTCGGGCGGCAGCGGTTCCGGGTCGAAAACATCGAGCAACGCGCCGGCAAGGCGGCCGCCTGTGAGCGCCTCGGCCAGCGCCGCATAGTCCACGACGCCGGCGCGGCTCATGTTGATCAGGCCGGCCGAGGGCTTCATCAGCGCCAAGCGCCGGCGGTCGATCAGCCCCCGGGTCTCCTCGGTCAAGGGCGTGGTCAGCAACAGGAAATCGGCCTGCGGCAGCAGCGCATCGAGCGCATCGGGCCGGTGAACCGCATCGACCAGCGGGCTGTCTTCGCCGTTGCGGCGGATGGCCCGGATGGTGAGACCATGCGGCTGCGCGGCGCGTGCCACGGCCCCGCCCATCTCACCCAGACCGACGATCAGCAAGGTCTTGCCGGCCAAGGTTCCGGTGAAGATCTCCTGGTAGCGGTGGGCGCGTTGCTGGGTGATCAGCTGCGGCATGGCGCTGTTGAGCATCAGCAGCGCCATCAGGCCGTACTCGCCGGCCTTCGGGGCATGAACGCCGCGGTTGTTGATCAGGACGACACCAGGCGGCAGCCAGTCGAGCGGCTGCAGATGCTCGATACCCGCCCCAATGACGTGAACCCATTTGAGCTGCGGCGCATAGCCGGCGACGTTTTCCCGCGGCAGATCCCAAGTGACCAGAACGTCGGCATCCGCCATCGCGTCTTCGAAGCCCTCGAGGCCGACGTTGAAGCTGACCGCGACCTTTCCGGCGAGCGCAGGATGGCGAGCAGCCGCCTGTTCGAACAGCGCCGGGGTAATGCGGAAGACCGCATCGCTGTCGGGGGAGGTCTTGATATGCACGCGGAGTGGTCTGGCCCCGTCCCCGTCTCTCGTCTCGTTCGACATCCTGCCTGGCCTTTCCCTCTGCCGTTTGCCGCACCATCGGACGCCGAAGCACCGGTGCGAGACAAGTCGTGCTAGGCTGGCAGATCGGTGAGGCACCGAACAGGCGCCAACCGTCGATACAGCCCAACGGAGATGTCATCATGACCGATCATGTCTATAGCGTCAGCGAGATCTACGGTTCCTCGGGAAGCTCGGTCGAAGAGGCGATCGACAACGCCATCGCAACGGCCTCGGAAAGCCTGCGCAATCTCGACTGGTTCGAGGTCACGGAAATCCGCGGCCATATCGAGGATGGCAAGGTTGCGCATTATCAGGTGGGCCTGAAGATCGGCTTCCGCTATCAACGATGACCGGCGGCCAAGCCGACAGCGGGCCGGAGCATCGGGAGAGACGGAGATGACGTGCATTCTGGCAGCGGTTGACCTCAGCGTCGATTCACTGCGGGTGGTCGATGCAGCCGCCGACTATGCCAAGCGGCTGAACGCCGAGCTGACCATCATTCATGTGACCGGGGACACCGGAGAGGCGGAGCTGCCGGTGATGCCGCCGGCGCCTGAGGTCGGCATCGTCGCGTCCGCCCAACCCGACCGCACGGAGATTGCCGCTCAGATCCGAGAGGCCCACCGAGAGGTTCAGTCACTCGGCGAGCGCGCAAGAGCCGCGGGCGTCACAGCCGAGGCTCTGCTCATCCAAGGCTCTCCAAGCGAGAAAATTGCGCAACAGGTAGAGAAGCTCGCGCCGGAGTTCCTGGTCATGGCCGCCCATGAGTCCAGCTTCTTGCGCGACCTGTTGTTCGGCAGCGTCTCCGAGCAGCTGATTGGCAAGGTCGCTTGCCCGGTCATGCTCTTGCCGGCGTCCAAGGACTAGACCGGCTCGGCGCCGCCAGACGGCAACTCAGCGGCGGCGGAAGTTGCGGCGCTGCTGCGAGCGGTTGGCCGGGGCTGGCGTGGTGTCCTTGTGGCGGAAAGTAATCCGCCCTTTGTCCAGGTCGTAAGGGGTCAGCTCGACCGTCACACGGTCGCCGACCAAGGTGCGGATACGGTGCTTCTTCATGCGGCCCGATGCGTAAGCCGTGATTTCATGATCGTTCGACAGCTTCACACGGAAGCGGGCATCCGGCAGGACGTCGGTCACGACGCCCTCAAACTCAAGCAGGTCTTCTTTCGACAACCTGGATTCCTTTCATGGTGTCCGGCGGTCAGCGCTGC
>JANQIA010000500.1 GCA_028282405.1 Rhodovibrionaceae bacterium | reverse complement strand
CCCAGAGATGGGAGAACTGGCCGAAGCTGGCGATCAGCACCTTGTCGCCCGGCGACAGCGTGTTGGTCATGGCCGCTTCCCAGCCGCCGGTGCCCGAGGCGGGGAAGAGGAAGACCTGGCCGCTCTCGGTCTTGAAGACCTTCTTGAGGTCGTCGAAGAGCGGCAGCGTGAACTCGGGCAGGTCCGGCGCCCGCTGGTCCTCCATGGGAATGTCGATCGCGCTGCGCACGCGCTCAGGGACGTTGGTGGGCCCCGGAATGAAGAGAGCAGGGGTGCCGACAAGGCTACGGGTCATCTGGGTTTTCCTCCTGAGCTGCGCACTGGCGCCATTCGGCGTGGTCTTCGGAACCTTGCCGCCTTTCCTCCAGATCACATGGAAGCCGACAAGGGCACAACACCCAGAACTCCTACCTTCGAGTATCTTTATGGGTAGGTATTTTACTACCTATATGAATTGTTTTTGCGGTGCAGCGTGCTAAACTGCCACCGAATGGGTGGGTTTCGCCGCAGAAGGACGCAACTGCGATGAGCGACATGACCAGGGCTCGGGCCGCCGTGAACGTGGCTCTGGCCGACAGCAATCCGCTGATGCTGGGCGCTCTCTCCGAGTTCCTGGAGCGCGACCGGCGCTTCAGCCTGGTGGCCACGGCCAAGACGGCGGAGGGTTTCCTCGAGCTGGTCCTGAGGACCAGCGTCGCGGTCGGCGTCATCGACTGGACCCTGCCGAATCTCGGCGGCGAGCGGCTCTTGGAGATGCTGCGCGCGAAGGACACGCCGCCGCGGATGGTGGTCTACTCTCACGACCCGCACTCGGAGGTCGCCCGCCGCGCCATGGCCGCCGGTGCGGCCGGCTTCTGCGACCGCAGCGAACCGCCGGAACGCCTGCTCGACATCGTCGCCCAGGTCGCCGCCGGCCGCATGGTCTTCCCCTTCCTCGACGTGCGCACCTTGAAGCGGGACCCGATGGATACCCTGACCCAACGCGAGCGCATCCTGATGGGCATGCTGGCCAAGGGCTACAGCAACAAGCAGCTTGCGCGCGAGCTCTCGATCTCGGTCAACACCGTGAAGTTCCACCTGCGCAGCATCTTCGAGAAGCTCTCGGTCAACAGCCGGGCCCAAGCCATCGCCTTCTACTACTCCTCGCCGTCCTACGCGGCACCGATCCGCAGCGAGGAGGCAGAGGCCGACGATCCCGGTTTCGGGCGCTAGGTCCAGCGGCGGCGCAGGTCGAAGAGGTGCGCCGCCAAGGCGGCCAGCAGACACGCGGCGACCCAGTGCCAGGCGCCGTCCCCCACCCAGATGCGGAAGGCCAGCAGTAGAAGGAGGCCCGAGAGCACCGGCGGCAAGAGGTCTGCCGCCGGCACGCCGCGGCCGCTGAGGCGGCGCCAGGCGAGCAGCAGCACGACCTCCAGAACGAGAACGGCGATGACCAGGTCGAAGAGCGCCGGGCCGGCGAGGAACTCCGTCATGGCGTGATGATGACTCCCACTGTCTTCTGCCGGGCAAGCAAGCCGTGCGGCGCAGGCTCTCGCAAGCCATCTCTCGTGCAGGCTTGCGATCGGGAATGGCCGCCTCGTCGTTGTCGACAGGTTGTATGTAAGGCACTATCCTCCTGCGACCGGATGCGATCGCATCACAAGAGGCTCAAGGCAGGGAGAATGATCATGAGAATCGGGACTGCATTACTGGCCGGCGCCGTGCTCGGCCTGTTCGCGCTGGGCGAGGTAGAGAGCGCCAAGGCCGACAAGCTGGACGACGTGATCAACGCCGGCAAAGTCCGCTGCGGCGTGGTTCTGGACTTTCCGCCGATCGGCTTTCGCGACGCCAACAACGAGCCGGCCGGCTTCGATGTCGAGTACTGCAAGGAC
>JANQIA010000496.1 GCA_028282405.1 Rhodovibrionaceae bacterium | reverse complement strand
TTCACCGTCGAGGACAGCACGCGTGAGCTGCGCCCCTATGAGCTCAACTGGCTGAGCACCCTAACGCGCTTCCTGCAGCAAAAGATGCTGGAGGAGGGCCGCAGCCTCGAGCAGTGGATGGATGAGAGTAAGAAGACGCTGGACGACAGGTAAGGCCACCGATACGGCCTTGCCGAAGCCGGTCCTGCTGGCGCAGGGCATCCGTTCAAGCCCGCTTGCTCCCGACTCTGGCGAGGATTAGTTTCGACTGGAATGGGCGTATTTATCATGCGAGTTCGCGCTTTGGCCCCACACCGCTTCTTCTGCCGCCTTGCCTCGGCGCTCGCCGTGCTGGTGCTGGCGTCGTCTCTCGCCTCGGCCCAGAGCTTCGACGATGGCTTGACTGCGCTTCGGTCCGAAGACGCGCCGCGTGCCGAGCAGATCTGGCTGGCTTTGGCCGACCAGGGCGATGGTCAGGCGCAATACGCGCTCGGCACGCTCTACGAGCAGGGCTATCCCGGCGTCCCGCAGGATGTTGCCAAGGCCATCATCTGGTACCGCAAGTCGGCGGATCAGGGTGTCGCCTCGGCGGAGAACAACCTGGCTCTGATCTATGCGACCGGGCGTGGCGTGGAGCGGGACCCGACGAGCGCTCTCAGGCTCTGGCTGTCGGCGGCCAACAAGGGGCATGTCCAAGCGCAGTACAACGCCGGCTTGGCCTTCTTCCGGGGCAGCGGCGTCGAGCGCGACATCGGGCGGGCTTCGCAGCTCTTCCAGCAGGCGGCGGCCGGCGGGCTCGCCGACTCCCAGTATGCGCTGGCGCAGATGTATCGCCTCGGGATCGGCGTGCCGCGCAACGCGCGCACCTCTCTCTTCTGGTACGAGCAGGCGGCCGCCCAAGGGCACGGTAGCTCCGAGCGGGAGGCGGAAGAGCTGCGCCAGGCGGGCATCGTCCTGGACGACGACGCGGAAAAGACCATGGTTGCCGAATCGCGCACGACGGCCGAGCCGCCCGCGCCGAAAGCAGCTCCCACTGCAGCTCCCTCGACGGCTCCTCAGACGGCGGAGGCAAAGCCCGCCCCGGCGCCCGCTGCGGCGCTGCCCACCGCAACGCCACCCAAAGAGGAACCGCAGGCACCGCGGCAGCAGGCCGCCCGCACCACGGCAAGCGAGGCCCCCGCGGCTCAGGCCGCACCGGTCGGCAGCTATGGGCTGTGGATCGGCTCCACCCGTGACCGGAACGCGGCGCAGTCGCTGTGGGGCACTCTCCACGGCCGCGGCTTCCCGGCGTTGGCGGACAAGGCCTATCGCATCGAGCCGGCGGGCGAGGGCGGCGACACCCTCAGGGTCTATGCCACCACTTGGCCGGACCGGGCGGCGGCTGTCTCGGCCTGCCTGAGCATGAAGGAAGCCGACCCGGCCATCTTCTGCGCTCCTGTCGCGCTCAACTAACATAGAAAAGAACAGGGGAGGCGCCGGTGCTCTCGAACTTCGGTCACTTGCGGCGGCGCCTTTACGACGGGGCGACGGCCGTCGGTTTCTGGTCGGAGCTTTGCGCGCCTTTGGCGACGGAGGTCCTTGCCGGAACCGGCTTCGATTTCTGCGCCATCGACCATGAGCACGGGCCCGGCGGCCCGCTTGAAGCCATCCAGATCATGATGAGCCTGAAGGGCAGCGCCTGCGCGCCCTTGCTTCGCGTGCCGGAGAACCACCCCGTCCCCATCAAGCGCGCCCTCGACACGGGCGTGGAGGGGCTGGTCATCCCGGCCGTCAACAGCGCCGAGGAAGCCTGCGCTGCGGTTGCGGCCTGTCTCTATCCCTCAGCCGGCATCCGCGGCAATGCCGTGCCGATCGTCAGGGCCTCGGCCTACGGGGCCGGTGCCGCCGACTACGCCGCGTGGGCCGATCGCGAGCTGCTGATCATCTGCCAGATCGAGGCCGCCCAGGCGGTGGAGCAGGTCGAGGAG
>JANQIA010000152.1 GCA_028282405.1 Rhodovibrionaceae bacterium | reverse complement strand
GACCTCGTCCGAGGTGTTGTAGTGCGCAAGGCCGACGCGCAGCACACCCTCGGACGAGGTCGAGCGGCTGCTGTCGGTGCTCCATATGCACTATGGCGGTGCTTGACCCGCGCTAGCTGCGCCTGAACTGACCGATCCAGTGCGACTATTTATGATCGTACCCAAGAATCTGGTTCTCGTTAATCGATTGCTAAGGCGGGCGCGGGGAAAGTGTCCTCATGGAGCGTGTGCACCGCATCAAATCGGCCGAAATCGGCTTGGACAACGGGCTGAGCGACTATCCCGACCTTGTCCTGGCTCTCGAATACTGGGGCTGCCTGTGCGATGGCCGCCGTCTGCCGCCTCGCGGCGCGTTGGACCCGGCCGACATCAAGCCGCTGCTCCCGCGGGTTATGTTAGTGGATGTCCTGCCCGGCGAGCCGCCGCGCTTTCGCTACCGCCTGAGCGGGACGGCGATCTGCAACGCCCACGGCGGCGACCTGAAGGATCTCTACCCCGAAGACATGCGGCCGACCGAGTACGGTCGTCTTGTCGGCCGGCACTATCTTGAGTGCTGCGAGCGCTGCGAGCCGCTGACCCATGTCATCGTTCTGCAGACGACCGAGAAGCAGTGGTCCTATGCGCGCGTCATCCTGCCGTTCGGGGATGCCGAGGGAGGGGTGTCGCACCTGCTGGTCGTCGACAGCGAGCACGGCAACTCCCTTGCCGAATGCCTCGATCGCATCGACGCCCGCTGCGCCCCGAAGCCTCAGCGGCTATCCGAGGGACGCCCGTTCCACGTAGTCGATCATTCGCTGGTGTAGCGCCTCGTCGAGGCTGACGCCGTCCGCCTCCGCCTTGCGCCGTGCCTGGTGACGGCCGTCGCCAGGCAAGCGGGTTCCCTCCTGCGCGCGAATGGCGCCAACCAAGGTCTCCAGCCTGTCGCCGAAATCCTCGGCGCCGAACAGCCCGCTGTCGATGGCGATGAAGAGCTGCCCGATGTTGGGCGGGCCGCCCTCGTTGTTGCCCAGCGGCGAAGCCTGGAACGACCAGTTGGCGCCAACCAGTCCGGCCGCCAGAACCTCGACCAGCAGCGCTAAGCCGGCACCCTTGTAGCCGCCGAGCGGGGCGATCGAGCCCTTCAGCCCTTCGTTCGGATCGGTGGTCGGCCGGCCCTCCGCGTCGAGCGCCCAGGTGTCGGGAATGGCCTCGCCGCGCTGGGCGGCGTGCACCACGTTGACCCGGGCCGTGGTGCTGGAGGACTGATCGACGATGATCGGCGGGGCATCGGGGCGCGGCACGCCGAGCGCCACCGGGTTGGTGCCGAACAAGGGCCTGGTCCCGCCCCACGGCGCGATGGAGGCGGAGGCGTTGGTGAAGGCCAGCCCGATCAGGCCTTGCTGCGCGATGCGGCCCGCGAAATAGCCGATCACGCCGCTGGCGTAGGAATTGGCCAGGCCCATGGCGGCCAGTCCCTGACTCTTGGCCAAGGAGACGAAGGCCGCCTCGCCGGCCTCGTAGGCCGCATGGGCAAAGCCGTGCTTGGCGTCGACCAGCAGGGCGGCCGGTGCCGTCTGCTTGAGCTCCGGCTGAGCCTTCCCGTCGACCTTGCCGCAGAGGGCATGCTCGCAGTAGTGCGGCAGATAGGCGAGGCCGACGTTGCGAATGCCCTCGGCTTCCGCTTCGCGGATCGAACGGGCGACGCTTTCCGCATTGGCCTCGTTGGCGCCGCACGCGATCAAGGCGGCTTTGCTTAGTTCATAGACGTCCTGCAACGACAGCGTCACCGGCATGGTCACCCTCATCCTCTCGGCTTTGGCCAAATCAGCCCGATCTTGGCGGCGGCGCGATACCGCCGGGCGGCAAAGGTCCCTGCCCGTCAGCGCTTTGGCAAGGGCAACTGGACTCCGGCTCAAGTCGTCGTAAGATTTTCCCGGCAAGGCCGATTGCAGGCGTGCCTGCGGCAGGCGCTGCCAGGCGCTCCGGCCAGATGGCCGGGCCAGGGGACAACGGCAGCTAGGAGACGTCATGAAACGCTTGGTCCAGGGCATGCTATGCGCTGCGCTTGCCTTTCTTGCAGCGCTGCCGCTGGCGAACAACGGGGTGGCGCAGCAGGATGAGGGCGAAAGCGCCCTGATGGATCTGGCCAACGAGACCTGGACCGGCGATCTCGACGGCATCGTCGAGCGCGGCTTCCTGCGGGTCGCCACGGCCTACGATCCCATTCTGTTTTTCTACGACGGCATCGAGCAACGCGGCGCGGTGCACGACATCGCCCACAAGCTGGAGAGGCACTTCACCAGGGCCTATGCGCATAGAGGGCGGCGCATCGACGTCGTGGTCATGCCCATGGCGCGCGACCGGATCATCCCGAGCCTCGCCGACGGACGGGCTGATATCGCCATTGCCGATCTAACCGTGACGCCCGAGCGGCAAAGGACGGTGGCCTTCAGTGCACCGACGGATACGGACATCAGCGAGCTCGTCGTCACCGGTCCTGCCGCCCCGAACGTGACCAGCTTCGATGCGCTTGCCGAGGTCGGTGTCTTCGTGCGCCGCTCCAGCAGCTATTTCGAGCACCTCCAGGCGCTCAATGCCGCGCGCAAGGAGAAGGGGCTGACGCCGATCCCGATCCAGGCGGCGGACGAACGGCTGGAAGACAACGACCTCTTGGAGCTGGTGCAGGCCGGCACCATCCCGGCGGTGATCGTCGACAGCCTCACGGCGGGGCTCTGGGCGAAGGTCTTCGACAAGATCACGGTGCACGAAGATCTGGCAGTCGATAGCGGCCAGGAGATTGCCTGGGCCCTGCGCAAGGATGCGCCGAAGCTGAAGGAAGCGGTGGACGGCTTCATCAAGGAGGTGCGCGAGGGCAGCCGCTTCGGCAACATCCTGGCGAAGCGCTATCTCAAGAACCCCAGGTGGGTGGAGAACGTGATGGCCCGGGAGGCCCGGGACCGCTACGGCAAGGTGTTCGATATCATCAAGACCTTCGCCGGCCAGTACGACTTCGATTGGCTGATCATCACGGCACAGGGCTATCAGGAGTCCAGGCTGGACCAGAAACGGCGCAGCGCCTCCGGCGCCGTCGGCATCATGCAGATCCTTCCGGCCACCGCGGCGGGGCCCAACGTCCGCATTCCCGACATCTACACGGCCAAGAACAATGTGCATGCGGGCGTGAAGTACATGGACTTCCTGCGCAAGCAGTACTTCAGCGACCCGGAGATCGATCCCGTGGACCAGGTCCTGCTGTCGTTCGGCGCCTACAACGCCGGGCCCGGCAACATCCACAGGGCGCGCAAGCGTGCGGTCAGAATGGGCCTGGACCCGAACAAGTGGTTCAACAATGTCGAGATCGCCGCGGGCCGCGTGATCAGCCGCCAGCCGGTGGATTATGTGCGCAACATCTACAAGTACTACGTCGCCTATCAGTACATGGAGAATCTGAAGGCGGCGCGCGACAAGGCGCTGGAGGCGGTCGACCAATAGGTGACTCGCGAGGCGTGGACTCGCAGGTTAACCTGCGTAACATTCTGCAACTAATCAGAGATGCACGCGCCTGACGTGCCGCGATAGAGGGAACGAGGGGAGACCAATCGTCATGGGAACTTGGAGCCGCCGGGTATCGGCGTTGCTTGGCGCTTTCGCCGTCGCAGTCTGCTTTGCGGGCACAGCGGCCGCCCAATCGAGCGATGACGAAGAAGCGCTGCTGACCCTGTCTCGCGAGACCTGGAGCGGCGATCTCGACGGCATCGTGGAGCGTGGCTTCCTTCGCATGGCGACGGCCTACAACCCACTCTTTTTTTCCTATGACGGCATCGAGCGGAGCGGCATCCTCTACGACATCGCCCTGGAGCTTGAGAAGTACCTCAACGCAAAGCACGCCCCGAAGGGCAAGAAGATCGCTGTCGTAATCATGCCCATGCCGCGCGACCAGATCCTGCCGAGCGTGATCGAAGGGCGGGCGGATGTCGCCGCGGCAAATCTGACCATCACCGCGGAGCGGGCGGAGCAGGTGGCCTTCAGCGATCCGACCTACAAGGAGGTCAGCGAGCTCGTCATCACCGGACCGGCCGCGCCGGACGTCGCCAGCTTCGATGACCTCGTCGAGACCGAGGTTCATGTGCGCGAGTCGAGCAGCTATTTCGAGCATCTCACCGCGCTCAATGCCAAGCGGGAAGCCGACGGCAAGGACGCTATCCCGATCGAGGCCGCCGATGAACGCCTGGAGGACTACGACCTGCTCGAGATGGTCGAGAGCGGCATCATCCCGGCGGTGATCGTCGACAGCCACAAGGCCGCGCTTTGGTCGCAGATCTTCGAGAACATCACCGTGCACGAAGACCTGGCGGTCAACAGCGGCGGCGAGATCGCCTGGGTCGTGCGCCAGGACAGCCCCGAGCTCTTGGCTGCGGTCAACGAGTTCGTCGACACCATCCGCAAGGGCAGCATGGTCGGCAACGTCCTGATCAAGCGTCACTTCGGGGGCAAGACCTGGGTCGACAACGTGACCCGGGGCGATGCGCGCTCCCGCTATGAAGACACCGTGGATCTGATCAAGACGTTTTCGGAGAAGTACGACTTCGACTGGCTGATGATCACCGCGCAGGCCTATCAGGAGTCCCGGCTGGACCAGAGCAAGCGCAGCCATGCCGGTGCCGTCGGCATCATGCAGGTGCTGCCGACGACGGCCGCCGACCCCAACGTCGGGATCCCCGACATCAGCGACCCCGAGAACAACGTGCATGCGGGCGTGAAGTATCTGCGCTTCCTGCGCGAGCAGTACTTCGACGATCCCGAGATCGAGCCGGTGGACCAGATCCTGCTGTCCTTCGGTGCCTACAACGCCGGGCCCGGCAACATCTCGAAGGCACGCAAGCGGGCCGTGAAGATGGGCCTCGATCCGAACAAGTGGTTCGGCAATGTCGAGGTGGCGGCCGGGCGGGCGATCAGCCGGGAACCGGTCATCTATGTGCGCAACATCTACAAGTACTACGTCGCCTATAAGCACATGGAGGAGGCGCGTCTCGAGCGGGCGCAAGCCGTCGAGTCCGTCGAGCAGTAAGCCGCTGCGGCCTCGGCCGCCACGGCAATAAACAGTCGATAAAGGGGGGAAAGCCGATGAAGTCTGTTCTCGGAATGTCGGCCGCAGTGGCTATTTGTGCATGTCTGGTTTCCGCCGTGCCGGCCGCGGCGGAGGACAAGGACTGCCCTGACGTGGAGCCGGTGCTGGCCGGCACGGTCAAGGGAACCATGACGACGGCCGGCTTCATCGTCGGCGCGCGCTGGGGTGAGGGCACCTTGACCCTGAACGACGGGACGACGCGCGACTTCAACGCCTCCGGCGCCAAGCTCTTGGAGACCGGCGTGGCCGAGGTGCAGTTCACCGGCAACGTCTACAATCTCGACAAGCTGGAGGACTTTCCCGGCGACTACGCCGCGATCAGCCAGGGCCTGACCCTGATCGAGGGGCTCACCGGCTCCGCCGTGCTGACCAACGACAACTGCGTCTACATCGAGGTCGATGCCGAGAGCCAGGGCGTGCGCCTCAGCGCGCCGGCGCCCGGCGGGGTGCTGATCGAGTTCGAGGAGTAGCGCGCACTGCTGTGCAGCGTCGGGAGGGGGCATCGGTCGTTGCACCGATCCCGCCGCCGCTCCTCCTGTCACCCCGGCCAAGGGCTTTGCGTGAGCAAAGGCCGCGAGCCGGGGTCTATCTCGCAGTTCCGCACGGGCCGAGACATGGTTCCCGGCTCCCAAGTCTCGCGCTCTGGGACTGCAAGCAGTCCCAGGTTCGCCTAGGGGCCGGGATGACAGCCTGTGGTCTTTTGCACTGAACCCGACAATTGTTGGGCGCGGGCGTCGTCCGTGGCTTGATCGCCATTCGACCACTAAGGCATGCCGCTCTATCCACTGCCGTCATGTAATTTTAACAAATGTAACCGTTTACATTCATGAAGGCCGCTTAGCCTGCAGCCTCGATCTGAACAGCGAGGCCGGGGGCAATGCCCGCAACCATTCGAGACGTGGCAAGCTTGGCGGGAGTGTCGGTGGCCACCGTCTCTCGCCTGGTGAACCGCAGCGGCAAGGTCCGGGACGACACGGCCGCGCGGGTTCGGGCCGCGATCGAAACGCTGGGCTTTCGCCCCAACGCGGTGGGGCGCAACCTCTCGACCTCGCAGACCCGCTCGCTCGGCGTGGTGATTCCCTCGCTGACCAACCCGGTCTTCGCCGACGCCGTCGCCGGCATCAACGAAGAGGCACGGGCGCGCGACTACGCGCTGATGTTCACCGCCACCAACTACGACCGCTCGGAAGAGCAGGGTATCGTCGATGCCTTTCTGGCCTACCGCGTCGAGGGTCTCGTCCTGACCGTCGCCGACCCGGAGGACAGCCCGGTGCTCGACCTGCTGGAGCGGGAAGGCGTGCCCTACGTGCTGATCTACAATCAGCCCAACGCCAAGGGGCGGCCGACGGTCACCGTCGACAACGTCGCCGCCGGTCGGGAGGCGGCCGAAGCGCTCGTTGCTCTCGGCCATCGTCGCCTTGGCATGGTCGCCGGCCGCTTCAGCGCGTCCGACCGCGCCCTGGCGCGCCGCGACGGCTTTCTCACCGGCGCGCGTGCAGCCGG
Organism: Rhodovibrionaceae bacterium; assembly: GCA_028282405.1. Classification (GTDB taxonomy): domain Bacteria; phylum Pseudomonadota; class Alphaproteobacteria; order Kiloniellales; family DSM-21159; genus JANQMX01. Next base: position 22,477 of record JANQIA010000152.1, on the reverse strand, counting down.
CTGCCCGGACCCGCTGGTTCTGGAAGTCGACTTCGTCGATCTCAATGCCGAAGAGGCGCTGCGGCCGCTCTATGGCCGCCCAGGCGAAGGACCGAGTGCGCTCTTTTGCTCCAACGATCTGCTTGCCATGGCCGTCGTCGGCGCCTTGGGCCGCCTCGGCCTCGGCGTGCCGGACGACGTATCGGTCATCGGGTTCGACGGCCTTGCCATCGGAACCCAACTGCATCCCACCCTCGCGACCATCGTACAGCCGTCGCGGGAGATGGGGCGGGCGGCGACAGCCCAGCTGCTCGACCGCCTTTCTGGGGAGGTGCCGCTCAGCACGGTGACACTGCCCCATTCACTGCGTCTCGGAGAGTCGGCGGGACCCGCCGCTAAGCCAAGCCCGACCGACCTCCAAGACTCCCCTGCATTCGAAAATGAGGAGACCTAGACTATGATCGGAAGGGCCTTGAAAAGCCATGCCGTCGCGACGGCATTCCTGCTCGGCTTCGGCGCTGCCAGCGCGCAGGCCGCCGACGCGATCTGTTACAACTGTCCGCCGCAGTGGGCCGACTGGGCCTCGCAGCTCCAAGCCATCGAGCAGGAGCTGGGATACAAGATCCCGCACGACAACAAGAACTCCGGCCAGACGCTCTCGCAGCTCCTGGCCGAGCAGGCGAGCCCCGTTGCCGACGTCGCCTACTACGGCGTCTCCTTTGGCATTCAGGCCGCCGAGAAGGGCGTGGTCGAGCCCTACAAGCCGGCGCACTTCGACGAGATTCCCGAGGGCCTGAAGGATCCGGAAGGGCACTGGTTCACCATCCACTCCGGCACCCTCGGCTTCTTCGTCAACGTCGATGCCCTGGGCGGCGCGCCGGTCCCGACCTCCTGGCAGGACCTCTTGGACCCGGCCTACAAGGGCATGGTCGGCTATCTCGATCCTTCCTCCGCCTTCGTCGGCTATGCCGGTGCCGTGGCGGTCAATCGGGCCATGGGCGGAAGCCTCGATAACTTCGACCCGGGTATCGACTACTTCAAGAAGCTCAACGAGAACGACCCGATCGTTCCCAAGCAGACCTCTTACGCCCGCGTGCTCTCCGGCGAGATCCCCATCCTGTTCGACTACGACTTCAACGCCTACCGCGCGAAGTACAAGGACAACGCCAATGTGGTCTTCGTCATTCCCGAGGAAGGCACGGTCGTGGTGCCCTATGTCATGAGCCTGGTGAAGGACGCGCCGAATGCCGACAAGGGCAAGCGGATCCTCGACTTCATCATGTCGGACCAGGGCCAGAAGGTCTGGGCCAACGCCTTCCTGCGGCCGATCCGGGCGTCCGCCCTGTCTGAAGAGGCGGCGGCGAAGTTCCTGCCCGACAGCGACTATGCCCGCGCCACGCCGGTCGACTATGCCGAGATGGCGCGCGTCCAGAACGACTTCAAAGAGCGTTATCTCAACGAGGTCCGCTAAGAGACTTGGGGCTTTACCTTGGGGCGGCGCGCGTCGCCGCCCCGCCTTCCTTGTTCGGGTGAGACGTTTTGGACCGCCGCGACTATCCCACGCTCTTTCTTCTGATCCTGCCGGCGGCGCTGGTCTTCCTGGCCTTCTTCATCGTGCCCATGGTGCGCCTGGCCTTCGTCGGCGCCAGCGGGGAGGACGGCCTTGCGGCCTATGTCTCGGTGCTCACCACGCCGCGGCATTTCGAGAGCATGGTGGCGACCATCCTGCTCTCCCTTGGCGTCACCCTCGCCGCGCTCGCCGTCTCGACCGTCGCCGGCCTCTTCCTGGTGCGCAACCGCTTTCCAGGCCGCGAGACCCTGATCTCGGTGCTGACCCTGCCGCTCGCCTTTCCCGGCGTGGTGATCGGCTTCCTGGTCATCCTGCTGGCCGGCCGTCAGGGCCTGATCGGCGACGTGAGCCAGGCGATGACCGGGGAGAAGCTGGTCTTCGCCTATTCCATGGCCGGGCTCTTCGTCGGCTATCTCTACTTCTCCATCCCGCGGGTCATCCTGACCATCATGGCGGCAGCCGAAAAGCTCGACCCTGCGCTCGAAGAAGCGGCCCGCTCGCTCGGTGCTCCTGCCTGGCGGGTGGTACGCGACGTCATCCTGCCGGCGCTCAAGCCCGGCCTCATCGCCTCCGGCGCCATCTGCTTCGCGACCTCCATGGGCGCCTTCGGCACCGCCTTCACCCTGGCCACCCGCATCGATGTGCTGCCGATGACGATCTATACCGAGTTCACGCTCAATGCGAACATCGCCGGTGCCGCCAGCCTCTCCATCACCCTCGGCCTGGTCACCTGGGCGGCGCTCTTCATCGCGCGCAGCCTTTCCGGCTCGACCGTCGCGGCCTCCGGGTAGGGGGCGGGCGATGCAAAGACGCGGACTCTTCTGGGCGCAGCTCGCCTTCACGCTGCTGCTCTGCGCCTTCCTCATCGTGCCGGTGGTGCTCTCGGCGCTGGCGGGCCTGACCGAGAACTTCTTCGTCGGGCTGGAAAGCGGCCTGACCCTGCGCTGGGTCTGGGAGGTCTGGGGCCTCTATTCCCAGACCATCTACCTCTCGCTGATCATCGCGCTCGCCTGTCTCGTCGTGACCCTGCTGCTCGGGGTGCCGACGGCCTACGTCCTGGCCCGCAAGGGCGGCCGCCTGTCGCGCCTGATCGAGGAGACCATCGTGCTCCCCGTCGCCATTCCCGGGCTCGCCATCGCGCTCGCGCTCATCATCACCTACGGCGGCTTCCGCGACTTCCGCGCAAGCTGGGCCTTCATCCTGGTCGGCCACGTGCTCTACACGCTGCCCTTCATGGTGCGCTCGGTGCTCGCCGTGCTCTCCTCCATGAACTTCCGCGAGCTGGAGGAGGGGGCGGCGAGCCTCGGTGCCTCTTTCTGGCAGCGCTTCTGGACTGTCATCCTGCCCAACGCCCGGCCCGGCATCCTCGCCGGCTCGCTGATGGTCGTCACCCTGTCCATCGGCGAGTTCAATCTCACCTGGATGCTGCATACGCCGGTCACCAAGACCCTGCCGGTGGGTCTCGCGGACAGCTATGCCTCCATGCGTCTCGAGGTGGCGAGCGCCTACACCCTCATCTTCTTCGTCATGATCATTCCGCTGCTCCTGGCCATGCAGGCGCTGTCCCGCGAGAACCGGGTCATCGCCACCAAGCGGGCCGAGCGCGCTGTCTTGCAGGAAAGGACCGCGACATGAGCTCCGGGAACACGGCGGTGAGCCTGCGCGCCTGCGGCAAGACCTTCGCCGATGGCACCCGGGCGCTGGAGCAGCTCGATCTCGAGGTCGGCGGCGGCGAGACCCTGGTGCTGCTCGGGCCGTCAGGCTGCGGCAAGACCACCTTGCTGCGCATCGTCGCCGGGCTGGAGATGGCGGACGCCGGCGGGCGCGTGCTGTTCAACGACGAGGACGTCAGCGCCCGGCCGATCGAGAAGCGCAACGTCGGCATGGTCTTCCAGTCCTACGCGCTCTTCCCCAACATGTCGGTGGCGGAGAACGTGGCCTATGGTCTGCGGGTTCGGCGCACGTCGAAGCCCGAACTCGACGCGCGGGTCGCCGAGATGCTGGCCATGATGCGCATCGAGGAACTGGCGGAGCGCCGGGTCAACCAGCTCTCGGGCGGGCAGCGTCAGCGAGTCGCCCTGGCGCGGGCCATCGCCGTGCGGCCTCGGGTGCTGCTGCTCGACGAGCCCCTGACGGCGCTCGATGCCCTGCTGCGCGATCGCCTGCGGGTGGAGATCGACAGCCTGCTGCGCAGCCTCGGCATCACCGCCATCTATGTCACCCACGACCAGGCCGAGGCCATGGCGCTGGGCGACCGCATCGTCGTCATGAGCCACGGCCGCATCGCCCAGATCGGCACGCCGCAGGAGATCTACCACAGCCCGGCCAACGCCTTCGTCGCCGACTTCATCGGCACGGTGAACCGCCTGCCGGCACGCTTCTTCCCGGAGCAGGCAGGCGGCAGCGCGGAGCTGCTGGTCCGCCCCGAGGATCTCGACGTGGTGAGCGCCGCCGAAGCCGACTTCACCGGGCGGGTGACCTCCTCGCTGTTCCTCGGCAACCGCACCCGCCTGGTGTTGGAAGGGATTGGCCCCGAGCCGCTGGTGGTCGAAAGTGCGCTGCGCGGCCGCTTCGACGTGGGCACGGACGTGCCCATTCGGGTCAAGCGGGAGGGCTTGATGACCCTGCCGGACGACCGACGATCTTCAATCGAGAACAGGACCCTTTGAAACGATGCTGCTGGCGCAGATCACCGATACCCACATCAAGGCCGACCGTAGAACCGCCTATGGCCGGGTCGACACCGCGGCCTTCCTGGACGCCACCGTGGCCCATCTCAACCGCTTCCAGCCGACCATCGATGCAGTGATCATCACCGGCGACCTGGTCGACGGCGGACAGCCCGAAGAATACGCCGTCCTGCGCGAAATCCTCTCCGCCCTCACGCTGCCCTTCTTCGTCATTCCCGGCAATCACGACGAACGCGGCAACTTCCTCAGGGCCTTCGCCGACCAGCCCAGCCTGCTCGGCTGCGAGAGCTTCGCCCACTACACCGTCGAGGACTATCCGCTGCGCCTGATCGGGCTGGACACCACCTTGCCGGGGAAGCCCTACGGCTGGCTCTGCCAGGAGCGGCTCAGGTGGCTCGACGAGACCTTGTCGCGCGAGCCGCGCCGCCCGACCTTCGTCTTCCAGCACCATCCGCCTTTCGAGACGGGTGTCGCCTTCATGGATGTGCAGAACCTGCGCAACGGCGACGAAGAAATCGCCGTGCTGACACGGCACAAGCAGGTGCGGCACGTCGCCTGCGGCCATGTCCACCGGCCCTCGGAAACCACGATCGAGGGCATCGGCTTCAGCATCGCCCCCAACGCGGCGCACTCCGTCACGTTGGATCTGCAGGAAAGGCCCGAACCCAGCTTCACCCTGGAGCCGCCGGCCATTCGGCTCTTCTGGCTGTCCGACGACGGCCGCCTGGTCTCTCACTTGAGCTTCGTCGGCAGCTTCGACGGGCCGCATCCCTTCTACGAGCCGGATGGGTCGTTGAAGGACTAGAGCGCCGCGGGCATCCGGTTTTGTGAACCGCATCACTCAGCCGTGATGATGTCGCGTGGTCCGCACCCCATCTGCCTTCGTAGAACGATTCAAAACTACGGAGGCCAACCATGAGCACACCCATCGAGTTTGGCGAGGCCGCCTGGGGCGCCTTTCGCACCGCCCGGGCCATGATCAAGCAAGCCCTTATGCTGCGCGATGCCGGCGAGGCCGACCTGGCCCGCGACGTGGCGCGCCGGGCCCTGGCCGTGAACCGCTACGCCTGGGCGGCATCGCCGGGCCACTCCTAGAGACCGTGCGGCTGAGTTGTCTCGCGATGCCGCTGGCGGCGGGGGCGGCCATGCTTGCCGGCGCCGTCTGGCCGGCCAAGGCCACGATGGAGGCCTATCGCTGGGAGAATCGCCCGCTCGTCGTCTTCGCGCCGGATAGCGACCATCCCATCGTGGCGGCACAGCGCGATCAGCTCGAAGGCCAGCTCGGCGCATTGCGCGAACGGGACATCGTGGTCATCGAGGTCATCGGGCGAGACACTACGATCGACGGCGAAAGCACTTCGGCGCTTGAGGCCGACACGCTGCGCCAGCGCTACCGGGTGAACGGCGATGAGGCGGCGGCCTTGCTGATCGGCAAGGACGGCGGCGTGAAGATCCGCCAACCCGGCGCCATCTCGGCCGACCGGCTGTTCGAGACCATTGACGCCATGCCCATGCGCAGGCGCGAAATGCAGGAGCAGGCGCAAGACAGTGACTAGCCGGCGGGCGCTGTCGCGGAGAGCTCGCGGCTGAGCCGGCGGGTGACCAGTACGAAGGCGGCGGAGAGAACGAAGCACCAGGCCGCCATGACCAAACCCTGCTCGGGAAAGGGAATGCCGGCATCGATCAAGAGACCGGTGACGCCCGGTCCGATGGCGGTCGAGAAGACCATCACCGCGACGATCAGCGCGCGCACCGCGCCGATGTTTCGGGTGCCGTAGACCTCGGCCCAGAGCGCCCCGTTCATGGTGTTGCTCATGCCCTGTCCGAGGCCGATCAAGCCAAGCAAGACATACCAAACCCAGAGCCCGCTGCCCTGGTCGATCAAGGCGATGCCGATACCGAGCGGCAGCAGGTAGAGCGGCAGCAGGCTGGCCGCGCCGCGCCGGTCGATGACCTGGCCGGCGAGCAGCATCGAGACCACCGTAAGACCGGCATAGATGGGATAGCCCAGCGCCATCTCGGCGAGGGACCAGCCCTTCTCTTTGGCAATGTGGATCTGGTGAAAGAAGATCACCGTGCCGATGAAAGACGGCGTGAGGATGCCGGGCAGCAGGGCCCAGAACAGCCAATGCCGCAGGGCGTCGCGGCGGCTCCAATGCCGCCCTGCTAGTCCGGTCGCCGTGTCATGCGCCTCGGCGCCTTTGGGCGCGCGGCCCTTGGCCAAGAGAATGCCGAGCAGGGGCACGAAGCCGAACAGCAGAAGGGCCGCGACGAAGCCCCAGGCGCCGCGCCAGCCGACCAGCGCGATGGCGGCGACGGCCAGGGTCGGCAGCAGCGCTTCGCCAATGGAATAGCCGAGGCCGGTCACGGCCAGGGCCCGGCCGCGCTGGGCCCGGAACCAGCGCGCGGTGGCGGTGATGCCGATATGACCCATCATGCCCTGGCCGCAGAAGCGCAGCCCGGCGATCAGCAGGAACAGCAGAATGAGGGAGCTGTTGAGCGCCATGCCGAGGGCGACCAGCGCGTAGAGCAGCAGGATGGCCAGGGCGAGTCGCTGCAGCGGCATGCTGTCGGCCAGGCGCCCGGCCTGTACCAAGACTGCGGCTGAGGTCAGGGTCGCCGCCGTATAAAGCGTGCCCCACTCCCCGTCGCTCAAGCCGTGCAGCGCCATCAGGCGGTCGGCGAAGAGCGAGATGAAAAAAGTCTGCCCGAAGGAGGAGCCGAGGGTGCAGAGCAAGCCGGCGGCCAGCCAGCGGGCATTCTCCCGGTAGAAGTTTTCTGTCGAGGGGGCGGCGCTCACTCGGGCATCTGCGCGCGCCGGGCTGTGCCGGTCAAGCGGCAGCTTTGCATGGCAGCGCCCGCTTGCGAGGCAGGCGCCGCCGATACTTGGTGGGTCAGCCTGCTGCTTCTGTCAGGTGCGCTTCGAAGTGCGTCACCGCCTTCTCGAATTTGTCGCGGCAGCCGGTGTTGCAGAAGCCGACCACCCGGCCCTTGTAGCGGGTCAGCGAGTCTGCGGAGACCGGATTGCCCGACCAGGGGCAAATCTCGTTGATGCAGTCCTCTTTCTTGAGCTCGGTCATCTTGGGAACTCCTCGGTCAGTTTGACTGCCGCTAGACTAGCAAACCGGCATTTGGCATAAATGACACTATGCCCTCGAAAACTGCCAATCAAACGAACGACACACCGGTTCAGCCGCGCTTGATCGTCTTTCTGATCTATCCCGGGGTCAAGCTGCTGGACCTTGCCGGGCCGCTGCAGGTCTTCGCCGACGCGGCCCGTTCCGGCGGCGGTCTGCCGGCCTATCGCACCAAGGTCGTGTCCCTTGAGGGGGGCAGCATTCCGAGTGACACGGCCGTTGCCCTGCCGAGCGCGCCCTTCGCGAGCCTTGCTGCGGAGCCCATCGACACCCTGCTGGTCATCGGCGGCACCGGCGTTTTCGCTGCCTTGCAGGATGCACAGTTGGTCGAGGAGGTGCGGGGACTGGCAACTAGAGCACGGCGGGTCGGTTCCATCTGCAGCGGCGCCTTCCTGTTGGCGGCGGCCGGACTGCTATCGGGCAGGCGCGCCGCCACCCACTGGGACTATTGCAGTCGGCTGGCCGCATACGATCCGGACATCCAGGTCGAGAGCGACTCGATCTACGTCGAGGACAGCGGCGTCTGGACCTCCGCCGGGGTCACCGCCGGCATCGATCTGGCGCTGGCCATGGTGGCGCAGGACGTCGGCCGGCCCCGCGCCATGGCCTTGGCCCGCAACCTGGTCACCTTCATGGTGCGGCCGGGCGGCCAATCTCAGTTCAGTCCCGTCCTAGAGCGCCAGTCGGCCGATGCCGAAGGCCGCTTCGATGCGCTCCACGACTGGATGGCGGCGAACCTGGAGAGCGACCTGCGGGTCGAGGCCTTGGCCGACCAAGCCGGCATGAGCCCGCGCAACTTCGCCCGGCTCTACGCCGAGCACACCGGGCAGACGCCGGCCAAGGCGGTGGAAGCCTTGCGGGTGGAGGCGGCGCGCGGCCTGCTGGAGTCCACCGATCTCGCCGTCGGCCAGGTCGCGCTGCGCTGCGGCTTCGGCGACGACGAGCGCCTGCGCCGGGCCTTTGCGCGAAGCCTCCAGGTCTCACCCGCCGCCTATCGCGAGCGCTTTCGCGATCAATAGCCGGCTCCCCGGTCGACCTCGTGCAGCAGCGGCGCGCCGGCGATTAGGCGCTTGTAGTTCTCCGCCACATCCAGCAGGCCGTCGTCCAGGTGCCAGCCCGAGACATGGGGCGTGACGGTGATCTTCTCGTGCGTCCAGAAGGGATGATCGGGCGGCAAGGGCTCCTCTCGGAAGACATCGAGCACCGCACCGGCGAGAGGACCGCCCTCGAGCGCCGCCAGCAGGTCTTCTTCTATGATCAAGTCGCCGCGGCCCACGTTGATCAGGCGCGCGCCGGCCTTCATCTGCGCAAAGCGCGGCGCGTCGAACAGATCGCGCGTGTCCGGGGTCGAGGGCAGCACGGAGACGACGTGGTCGCACTTGGCCAACATGGCAGGCAGGGCGTCCAAGCCAGCGGAGCAGGCGACCCCTTCGATGCTCTTGGGCGAGCGGCTCCAGCCCAGGACGCGAAAGTCGAGAGCGGCGAAGCGGCGCGCCACCTCGGCCCCGATGTGGCCCAGACCCAGCACGCCGACGGTTGTCTCGCCGGCCTTCCGCGGGGGGACGGGATCCCAACGCTTGGCCTGGGTATCGGCCTCATAGCGCAGCAGTTGGCGCTGGTCGCGCAGCACATAGGCAAGGCAGTACTCGGCAATCTCCTGCGATGCCAACTGCGGCTTCAGCCGAGCCACGCGAACCTGCGGCGGCAGGTCGGTCGCCCGCATGATGGTCTCGACCCCGGCGCCGAGCTTCTGCACCAGTTGCAGCGCAGGCAGTTGGGCGGCCACGCCCGGCTTCAGGCCGACCACCGCGATCATCTTGACCTTGTCCGGCTCCGCCTCGGCCAGGCCGCAGTAGATCGGCACGTCGGGAAGCTGCGGCGCGAGGAGATCGCGCAGCGCGTCTTCCCGCATCCAGGCGGGGTCGCGAATGTCGAGCAAAAGGGCCATGACCGTCACTCTGTCGTTTGGGTGGCGTTTTCTTGTCGCGGCAAAAGCCGGCCTGTCGCCAAGGGGCTCGGGCGCTTATACCTCCATGATGCCGTTCGACAAGGAGCACGTCATACCGTGACAGACTTCGACTACCGCCAATGGTCGCATCGGGCCGCCGACTGGGGTGCCGACTATCGCGAAAGCCTGCGCGACCGCCCGGTCCGGCCGCAGTGCGTGCCGGGCGACATTGCCGCGCAGCTTCCCGAGGCCCCGCCGGAGGACGGCGAGAGCATGGAGGCGATCTTCGCCGACTTCGAGCGCATCATCCCGGGCGGCATGACCCATTGGCAGCACCCGCGCTTCTTCGCCTATTTCCCGGCCAACGCCGCGCCCGCCGGCATCCTGGCCGAGCAGCTTGCCGGCGCCATGGCGGCCCAGTGCATGCTGTGGCAGACCTCCCCGGCGGCGACCGAGCTCGAGGTCAAGATGGTCGACTGGCTGCGCCAGGCCTTTGGCCTGCCGCCGGTCTTCAAGGGCGTGCTGCAGGATACGGCCTCGTCGGCCACCCTCTGCGCCATCCTCACCATGCGGGAGCAGGCCCTCGACTGGCGCGGCAACAAAGAGGGCCTTTTCGGCCAGCCGCCCCTCCGCGTCTATGCCTCCCACCGCACCCACAGCTCCATCGACAAGGCCATGTGGGTGGCCGGCCTGGGCCAGGACAACCTGGTCAAGATCCCGACTGACGACAGCCTTGCCATGGACCGCAACGCGCTGGCCGAGGCCATTCGCCGGGACCGGGAGAATGGCCTGCTGCCGGCCGGTGTGGTGGTTTGCGTCGGCGGCACCTCGGTCGGCGCCACGGACCGGGTGGCGGAGATCTGCGCGCTGGCCAAGGAGGAGGGCTTGTTCATCCATGTCGATGCCGCCTGGGCCGGCTCCGCCATGGTCTGCCCGGAGTTCCGTTCTCTCTGGGACGGCGTGGAAGAGGCCGACAGCATCGTCATCAATCCCCACAAGTGGCTCGGCGCGCCGATGGAGTGCTCGGCCCATTTCGTGCGCGACCCGGAGCCGCTGCTGAAGACGCTCGCCATCCAGCCCGAGTACCTCAAGACCTACGGCAAGGAGGGCATCGTCAACTTCAGCGAATGGTCGGTGCAGCTCGGCCGTCGCTTCCGCGCTCTCAAGCTCTGGTTCCTCTTGCGTAGCGACGGTCTGGAGGGCCTGCGCGCCCGCATCCGCAACCATGTGGCCTGGGCGGAAGCTCTCGCCGAGCGGCTGGCGGCGGAGCCCGACTTCGAGATCGTCACGTCGCCGATGCTCTCGCTCTTCTCTTTTCGCTATCGGCCAAATGGGATGTCCGATGAGGAGGTCGACGCGCTGAACCTGCAGCTTCTCGAGCGCATCAACGACGACGGCGAGATCTACCTGACCCAGACCACCCATGACGGCAGGCTGGTCATCCGCTTCGTGACCGGCGCCTTCGACTGTCAGGCCGAGGACGTGGAGACCGCCTTCGCGGTGATCACCCGCACGGCGCGGGCGCTGTCGGAAGCCTGAAGCCGGCATGGACGACGACCGCCTCTATCGCGACCCGGCGCTGGCGCAGTTCTACGATGTCGAAAACGGCTGGGCGCCGGACCTCGACTATTGCCGGCATCTGGCCGAGGACGCGGAGAGCATCCTCGACCTCGGCTGCGGCACCGGTGTCTTCGCCGCCCGCATGGCCGACGGCCGGCGCGTCGTCGGCGCCGACCCGGCAGCGGCGATGCTGGAGATCGCGCGCAGCCGGCCCGGCGGCCGGGCAGTGGACTGGCTGGAAGCGGACGCGCGCAGCCTGCGGCTTGAAGAGCGCTTCGACCTGATCGTGCTGACCGGCCATGCCTTCCAGGTCTTTCTCGGCGAGAGCGACCAGCGGGCGGTTGCGGCGACCATCGCGCATCATCTGGCGCCGCAGGGCCGCTTCATCTTCGACAGCCGCAATCCGGCCGCGGAGGAGTGGCGCGAATGGACGCCGGAGGCCTCCCGCCGTGAGCTGGATCATCCCACGCTGGGGCCTGTCGAGGCCTGGAACGACGCGGTGTTCGACCCTGGCTCTGGCATCGTCACCTACTGGACCCACTACCGGGTGGCCGGCAGCGGCGAGCTGCTCTCCGCCGAGTCGCGCATCCGTTTCACGCCGCAAGCGGACCTGGCCGCCTTGCTGAGCGATGCCGGCCTCGCCATGGATAGCTGGCTCGGCGATTGGCAGGGCAATCCCTACAGCGAGCGTGCTCCGGACATCATTCCGATCGGCAGACTCGCCTGACCTGCTCTGGCGCGGTGCGCGTCGGGTGAGATTACTTCGCCGCCACCGGCGGGACGCTGGTCGCTTCTTCGGCGCTCTCTTTCAAGCTGAGCCGGAAGTAGCTGATGCTGTCGGAGACGAACTCGACGGTGAGGTCGCCGCCCATCTTGCGCATGATGGCGCGGCTGATCGCCAGCCCCAGGCCGGCGCCCTGGCCGAGGTCCGAGCGGCTGCCGCGGGCGAACTTCTCGAAGATCATGTTGGCGTCTTCCCGGGTGACGCCGCCGCCGTTGTCGATCACGTCGATCAGAATGTTGCCGCCGTTGCGCTGGGCGCGGACGTGAATCTCCGGCTCTTCGGAAGGATTGTACTTCACCGCGTTGGACAGGGTGTTGATCAGGACCTGCCGCAGTCGGTCGGGGTTGGCGCTGACGTAGGCCACCTCCGGCAGCGGCTCGAAGGTCACGGCAACGCCGGCGTTTCGGGTCAGTCCCGAGACCGCGTCCAGCGCCGAGGCGATCGATGCATTGGGCTCGATCTGCTCGACGGTCAGGTTCAGGGTGCCGGCTTCCAGCCGGTTGATGTCGAGCAGTTCGTCGAGCAAGCGGGTCAGGCGGACGCTCTCGTTATGGATGATGGAGACGAAACGGGACCGCTCGTTGTCGGAGATGTCGGTCTCCTCCTTCAGGATCTCAGACAGCGAACGGATAGAGGTCATGGGCGTGCGCAGCTCGTGGCTGACCTGGTTGAGGAAATCGTCCTTCTGCGCATCAAGCGCCCGCAGCCGCTCGTTGGCAGTCCGGAGCTGCTGCGCCGCCTGCTCCAGCTCCGCCGACTTCTCGGAGAGCTCGCGTGAGGTCTCGATCAGTTGCTGCGCTTCGTCGGCGATGTCGATCAGCTCGGTCATGCCGACGTTTTCCTGGCCGGTGATGCGGGTGAGCATGGCGTGGGCCGAGGCCGCGCCGATGGAGCCGGCCAGCTCCCGCTCCAAACGCGCGATCACCGCGTCGGTCGCATAGGGGAGGGCGCCCTCCCGGCCTTGATCTCTCGCCATCTCGTCAAACAGGGCTCGCGCCGGCTCGTTGCCGAGGATGCGCTGCGCGAGAACAAAGAGGTCTTCTGTGTCGGCGCTGTCGATCGCTCTGGTCGAGGGGCCGCCGTCGGCGGCGCGATAAACGTTGACGAAGAGGCTGCCCTGCAAGCGCTCCAGTGCGCTTGGCTCGGTCAGGGTGGAGACCACTAGAAAGATCAGAGCATTGGCGCCGACGCTCCAGACAACCGCGTGGACCAGCGGGTCCATGCCGCTGAGACCGAGCATCGCCTGGGGGCGCAGGACCTCGATACCCCAGGGCCCGTTGGCGAGTACCGAGGCGCTCAAGATGAAGTCGCCGCTGAAGCTCGGCAGGAAGAGGGTGTAGGCCCAGAGCAGGAAGCCGACGATCAGGCCTGAGAGTGCGCCCGCACGGGTTGCCCCCTGCCAGAAGAGGCCGCCCAGCAAGCTGGGTAGGAACTGGGCCACGCCGACGAAGGCGATCAAGCCGATGGCCGCCAGCGCGTCGGAGCCGCCGCTGATCCAGAAATAAAGGAAGCCGAGGCCGAGAATGATGCCGATGCTGATGCGGCGTGAGGCGAGCAGCAGGCTGCGCACGTCGCCGCTGACCGCATGGCGCGCCGCCAGCACCTTGAGCGCGACCGGCATGATCACATGGTTCGACACCATGGTGGAGACGGCGATCGCCGCGACGATCACCATGGAGGTTGCCGAGGAGAAGCCGCCGAGGAAGGCCAGCATCGCCAGCTCATAGCGCTCTTCGGCAAGCGGAATGGTCAGCACGAAGAGATCGGGATTGGCGCCCTCCGGCATCATCCGCATGCCGACGAAGGCGATCGGCATGATGAAGAGCACCATGCCGAAGAGGTAGAGCGGGAACAGCCAGGAGGCCATGGCCAGGTGGCGTTCGTCGATGTTCTCCACCACCGTCACCTGGAACTGCCTGGGCAGGCAAATGACCGCGGTCGCCGAGAGGAAAGTGAGCACCACCCAGCGCGGGCCGAAGATATCGCCGGCGCCCCTGATCGCCTCGGGCGAGACGTCTTGGAAGACGTCTCTGAAGCCATCTGCAACGCTATAGGTGACGAATGCGCCGACGGCGATCAGGGCGATGAGCTTGACCACCGCCTCCAGCGCGATGGCGGCGACAACCCCGTGGTGACGCTCGTTGGCGTCCAGGTTCCGGGTGCCGAACAGGATGGTGAAGAGCGCCATGCCCGCCGCGACCCAGAAGGCGGTGGTCACGGCGTCCCCGCCGCCGGCGATCACCTGAAAGGTGCTGGTGACGCCTTGAAGCTGAAGCGCGATGTAAGGTGTCGTGGCGATCACCGCGATCATGGTCACCAGAACGGCCAGGCTTGGGCTCTTGCCATAGCGCGATGAAATCAGGTCGGCGATCGAGGTGATGCGGTTGTTGCGTCCGATGCGCACCAGCTTCCTGAGCAGGAACCACCAGCCGACAAAGACCAAGGTGGGGCCGAGGTAGATGGTGACGAACTCGAGACCGTTGCGGGCGGCCGAGCCGACCGCGCCGTAGAAGGTCCAGGCCGTGCAATAGACCGAGATCGAGAGCGTGTAGATGATCGGCGACTGGAGCCAGGCGATCCGCCGCCGGCGGGTTTGGCGGTCGACGATGAAGGCCACCGCGAAGAGGAGCGCGACGTAGCCGACGCAGACGGCCAGGATGAGGTTGACCGACAGCATGTCCGGGCGTCAGCCGTCCGTCCTGGGGACCTCGGGGCCCTCGGACTCGGTCGCGGTCAGCGTATCGTTTTCGCGCAAGGGGCGGGCCAGGACGGCGCCACCCACGATCAACAGGCCCCAGACAACCAGGATGTAGAGGAAGGCGATGGGGACACCGCCCAGCTTGCCGTCGATGAGGAAGATCGTGGCGATGGGCGGCAAGAGGAGAACGGTTCCGACCAAAAGCAGCGCGATTGAGCGGTCAGGAGCGGTGCGGCGCGACAGGAGGTCGTATCTGCGATCTGCCAGAGTTCCGTCCCTCAGATGGTCATTCCATGCCTTTTGACGCGAGTTCCTTGACCGCGGCGACGATCTCCGAGTTCGCGAAGGGCTTGGTCATGAAAAGGTCGGCGCCGTGCTCCAAGGCGGTTTCGCGATCTTCGCGCTGTCCCTTGGCGGTCAGCATCAGGACCGGCAGGCTTTCGGACCGTTCATCGGCCCGCAATTGCCGCAGGATTTCGTAGCCGTCCAGCCCCGGCAGCATGACGTCGAGGATGAGCACGTCGGGCGCATCCGCCTTGGCGGAGCTGACGACCTGGCGGCCATCGCTCTGCACCTCGACCTTGAATCCGGCACGCTCAAGCAGAAAGGTCAGCGACTCGACGATATTCGGCTCGTCTTCCGCCAGCAGGACCCGTTTCGCCATAATCTTGCGCAACCTCCCCGTTTCGAGCCCTTCTTGCGTGAGCTTTGCGGTTGATTAGACAGCAGATCCGATGCCGAGGCAATCGAGCCGTCGTCAATAATCGGTTATGGGGTCTTCCACCCGGTGGTGGCAGGCGAGGCGGGGACAGAGCCGGCAGCTCGGCCCGACCTCTTCCACGACGGCCGAATCTTCCGGCGCATAGACCGTGTGCTGCGCGTCCGGCTCGGTCATGGCGATCATGTCGGTCACATAGTGACGCGGCTTGCCGAAGCCGCTCGGACCGTTGAGCCGCGCCCGGGCGACGAAGACGAAGCGCGCGCCGGTCGGGAAGAGCGCCCGCTGGCGGATAAAGGTCTCCGGCGACTGCTGGGCGCGGTAGAGCACCCAAAGGGGGCAGGCCGCGGCATAGCGCGGCGTGATCAGGCCCTGCAGTCCGTGCATCTGCATGATCGTACCTGCGGCATTGGCGCGAAAGTAGCCGAAGCGCGGCAGATCGTCCGCCGACGGCAGGGCGGTCAGTCGCCGACAAACTGCCTCGACCTCCGCGGAAAACGCATCGGCGAGCGCCTCGATGTCGTAGCGCAGCTCCCGCGAGCGCAGGATGAAGGCCTGGAGCGGCATGCGGATGGCGCCGGCGGCATAGTCGATCAGCGCCCGGCGCGCGCGGTCGCGGGCCGCTGCGGTCGAAATCCGCCCCTGCCGGCCGATGAAATCCGCGATCACCGGGCCGAGCCGCTCTTCCGTCAGGGCAAGCGCCTTGTCGCGCCGTGAGATCGGACGGGGGTCGGTCAGCATGTGGGCCAAGCTGCCGGCGGCCTCGTCTATTTCGGGGAAGTGGTTCTCGTGCATGTCGAAGACGGCCTCGACCTCGTCGACGGGCGTGACGATCCGGTCCGCATCCTCGGCCTTATCGAGATAGGTCACCAGCGCCTCGCCAACGTCGGAGAGCACGCGCGTTTCGTCATGGATAATGCGGTTGAAGCGTTTGCGCCGCTCTTCCGGAACCTCGGAAAACTCGGTCAGAATCTCCGATGCCGAGCGGATCGAGGCGATGCGCGTCAGCATGCGATGCACCGTCTCGCCCAGGAAAGGATCGTTGGACAGCCGATCCGACAGGGTTTGAGCGCGCGCGACGGCGTCCCGCTCGGAGCGGGCCAGGGCCGCGATCGCCTTGGCCCATCCGGGAAAGCGACCGATCAGCTCGCTGACGCGCTGATCCTCGGCGCCGAGCGCAGAGAGCGGCGGCAGGTGTGCGATCTCCGTCAGGCTCTCGTGCAGGCGCTGTTCGGAGGCGCTGCCGAGGTCGTCCGGCGCAAGCCCCAAAGCCTCGGTCACCTTGCTCAGGAGCGGGCTCGAGATCTTCCGTTTGTTCCACTCGATAAGGTTTAGATAGGACGCCGAGATGCCGAGCTGCCGGGCGAGTTCGGCCTGGGTGACGCCAACCTCCCGGCGGCGTTGGCGGATTCTGGTTCCGAGGATTGCAGCAACCATGGGAATGGCCTCGCGATTAGGCTCGAGAGACTAGCATTTTGTTAATCATTTACAAATCAACGAGGATATCTGGTATAAACTTTACAAAAAAAACCAATGATACCAATTACTTATTGCATTTTTGACAAAAGTGGTGCAGTGTTCAGGCCGGGCGAGGAGGTCGCCCCTAGTCGGAATGGCCTCGGCATCTGCAGCGGCAGGTTTCGGCTTAAACTACGAAAACGCTCAATGGGAGACACTTCATGAGCAAGTTCCATATCAGCCGTCGCGGACTGCTGAAGGGCTCGGCCGTTGCAGGCATCGGCTTGGCGGCGCCGACCATCTTTACCAGCAAGGCCTGGGCCAGCTTCACCAACGAGCCCAAGGGCGACTCGGTGACCCTGGGCTTCAACGTGCCGCAGTCCGGCGTCTACGCCGACGAGGGCGCCGATCAGCTGCGCGCCCTGCGTCTTGCCGTCGAGCACCTCAACGGCGAGGGCGACAGCGGCATGATGAGCACCTTCTCGTCCAAGGCGCTGAAGGGCAACGGCATCCTCGGCAAGAAGGTCGAGTTCGTCACCGGCGACACGCAGACCAAGACGGACGCCGCGCGCGCCTCCGCGCGCTCTATGATCGAGAAGGACGGCGCGGTCATGATCACCGGCGGCTCTTCTTCGGGCCCGGCCGTTGCCGTGCAGGCTTTGTGTCAGGAAGCCGGCGTCATCTTCATGGCCGGTCTGACCCACGCCAACGACACCACCGGCAAGGACCGCCGCCGCAACGGCTTCCGGCATTTCTTCAACTCCTACATGTCCGGCGCCGCGCTGGCGCCGGTGCTGAAGAACGCCTATGGCGCGGACCGCAACGCCTACTACCTGACGGCCGACTACAACTGGGGCTACACCACGGAGCAGGCCATTTCCGAGGCCACCGAAGGCGTCGGTTGGACCACGGTCAACAAGGTGCTGACTCCGCTCGGTGCGGGCGACTTCTCGTCCTATATTGCGCCGGTGCTGCAGTCGGGCGCCGACGTCCTGGTGCTGGTGCACTACGGCGGCGACATGGTGAACTCGCTGACCAACGCGGTGCAGTTCGGCCTGCGCGATGCGCAAGCCAACGGCAAGAACTTCGAGATCGTCGTGCCGCTCTACTCGCGGCTCATGGCCAAGGGTGCCGGCGCCAACGTTAAGGGCATCTTCGGCTCGACGAACTGGCACTGGTCGCTGCCCGACGAGGGCTCGAAGGCCTTCACCCGCTCCTTCGGCACCAAGTACGGCGTGCCGCCGTCCCAGGCTGCGCACACGGTGTACTGCCAGGCGCTGCTCTACGCCGACGCCGTCGAGCGGTCCGGTTCGTTCAATCCCTGCGGTGTGGTCGAGGCGCTCGAGGACTTCGAGTTCGACGGCCTCGGCAACGGCAAGACGCTCTATCGCGCCGAAGACCATCAGTGCTTCAAGGACGTGCTCGTGGTGAAGGGTAAGGAAAACCCGGACAACGAGTTCGACCTCTTGGAGATCGTCGAGAACACGCCGGTCGATCAGGTTACCTATCCGCACGATCACCCGCAGTTCGCGGGCGGTGCGCTGGGCGCCTGCAACGCCGGCTCCTGATCGGCAAACCTAGCTTCTGTCAATCGCCGCGCGGGCATAGCCCGCGCGGCCCCCTGCGGCCAGCGACGGGACCGCATTCCGACGGCCAAAGCGCTTCGTTTTGGGTGGGAGCATCATGGACGCCATAATCCTGCAAATTCTCAACGGGCTCGACAAAGGATCGGCCTATGCGCTGATCGCCCTCGGCCTGACATTGATCTTCGGCACCTTGGGCGTCGTGAACTTCGCCCACGGGGCGCTGTTCATGATCGGCGCCTTCTGCGCCGTGACCTTGAACCGCCTTTTGTCGCTGTCCCACGAAGTGGTGGACGAAACGCGCACCGACTTTCTCGGCAATCCGCTGCGTGTCGATGTGCCTTACGTCTACGAGTGGTTCGGGCCCGACGTCGGCGCAACGATCATAGACTGGTCGGTCCCACTCGCGATTCTCTTTGCCATACCGATCATGGTCCTGATCGGCCTGGCGATGGAGCGGGGCCTGATCAAGCACTTCTACAAGCGGCCCCACGCCGATCAGATCCTGGTCACCTTCGGCTTGGCCATCGTTCTGCAGGAAATCATCAAGGCGTTCTACGGGGCCAATCCCATCCCGACGCCGGCGCCTGAGGCCTTCGTCGGCTCGTTCGATTTCGGCGCGCTGATCGGCTTCGACCCGCAGACCATCATGTATCCCTACTGGCGGCTGGTCTACTTCAGCTTCGCCATCCTTATCATCGGGGCGGTCTTCGCGTTCTTGCGCTACACAACCTTCGGCATGGTGGTGCGCGCCGGCATGGCGGATCGCGAAACGGTGGGCTTGCTCGGTATCAACATCGACAGGCGCTTCACCATCATGTTCGCCATCGCCGCCTGCGTGGCAGGACTGGCCGGCGTCATGTACACGCCGATCCTCTCGCCCAACTACAACATGGGCATGAACTTCCTGGTGCTGAGCTTCGTCGTCGTCGTGGTCGGCGGCATGGGCAGCCTGCCCGGCGCCGTCGCGGCCGGCTTCCTGCTCGGGATCCTCGAGAGCTTCGCCTCACGTGCCGAAGTGATCGACATCATTCCGGGCATCAATCAGGTCATCATCTACCTGGTCGCCATTATCGTTCTACTGACGCGTCCGCGCGGCCTGCTAGGTCGCAAGGGCGTGATGGAGGAGTAACCGATGCTGGGTCTCAACAGAAAGGACAGCGGGCTCTTCCTGCTCGTCATCTGCCTGACGGCGCTCGCGCCCTTCCTTCTCAATCCCTTCCCGGAGGGCTCGGAACTGGCGCAGTTCAACGCCGGCTATCCCGACCTGATGCAGCGCTTCATGATCTTCGGGATCTTCGCCATCGGCTTCAACATCCTCTTCGGATTGACCGGCTACCTCTCCTTCGGGCACGCCGCCTTTCTCGGCGTCGGGTCCTACGCTGGCGTCTGGATGATGAAGCTCCTGACGGTGAACGTGGTTCCGGCCATCATCATGTCGGTGATCGTGGCCGGGCTGTTCTCGTTGGTCGTCGGCTTCATCTCGCTGCGGCGCTCAGGCATCTACTTCTCTATTCTGACCTTGGCCTTCGCGCAGATGTCCTTCGCCCTCGCCTATTCGGTTTTGACGCCGATCACCAACGGCGAGACCGGCTTGCAGCTCTCGCTGAACGACCCGCGCATTCTGGGCATCAGCCAGACGGTCGACGGCTCGATCCCGGCGGCCAACTTCTTCGGTATCGAAATGCGCGACAGCCTCGAGCTGGCGATGGGCGGGTGGCTGTTCACCTTCAACGCCGGCTACTATCTTGCGGCCATCGTCATGCTGATATCCTTCTATATCGCGATCCGGATCTTCCGCTCGCCTTTCGGCATGATGCTGCGCGCCGTGAAATCGAACCAGCAGCGCATGAGCTACACCGGGCTCAACACCAGGCCTTATGCGCTGACCGCCTTCGTCATCTCGGGCATGTATGCCGGTCTTGCCGGGGGCCTGATGGTTGCGATGGACCCGCTCGCCGGAGCGGAGCGGATGTACTGGACCGCTTCGGGCGAGGTCGTGCTGATGACCATCCTCGGCGGTGCCGGCACCCTGCTTGGTCCGATCATCGGGGCCAGCGCCATCAAGTACTTCGAGAACATCTTCTCGAAGATCAACGACACGGTGCTGCACGGCTGGTTCTCCTTCATGCCGGACGGCCTGCAGGATTTCGTGGTTGCGATCATCCATCCCTTCATCGGCAAGGGTTGGCACCTGACCTTGGGTCTGATGTTCATGCTGGTCGTGATCTTCCTGCCCGGCGGCTTGATGGAAGGCATCAATCGCCTGCGCATCTGGTTCGGCAAGCGCATCAACGGGCGTCAGCAAGCGCCTGACCACGCCCCGGCAACCTCGAGCTAAGGAAGGTCGCTATGAGCATCCTCGAGGTGAACAACGTCAATAAGAACTTCGGTGGCTTGAAGGCGCTGAACAACGTCAACCTGCAGGTCGAAGCCGGCACCGTGCATGCTATCATCGGGCCAAACGGCGCGGGCAAGTCGACCTTGCTGAACTGCTTCGTCGGCCGGCTTGAGCCGGACACCGGCAGCGTTACCTTCGACGGCGAGTCTTTGCTGGGCATCAAGCCGTTCCAGATCAATCAGCTCGGGGTCAGCCGCGTTTTCCAGACGCCGGAGATCTTCGGTGCCTTGACCTTGATCGAGAACGTCATGATCCCGGCCTTCGCCAAGCGGGATGGCGCCTTTCACATGGAGCCCTGGCGGTCTGTCGGCAGCGAGGCCGGCCTCCATGAGCAGGCCATGGAGATGCTCTCCGATGTCGGTCTCGACGCCAAGGCCGATGAGCTGGCAGGTCAGCTCTCGCGCGGCGACAAGCGACGGCTTGAGCTCGCCATGTGCCTGGTGCAGGATCCGAAGCTGCTGCTGCTCGACGAGCCGACAGCCGGCATGTCCCGCGGCGACACCAACAACACCATCGACCTCATGAAGAGGATCGCCCAACGCGGCGTGACCATGGTGGTGATCGAGCACGATATGCACGTGGTCTTCTCGCTGGCCGAGAAGATCAGCGTCCTCGCCCAGGGGACCGTGATTGTCGAAGACGTGCCGGAGAAGATCAAAGGCGACCCCCGGGTGCAGGATGCCTATCTTGGGGGAGCCCACCTATGAGCGAGCTGAAAACGCTGGAGAACGAGATGGATGCCCAGGAAGAGCCGCACCGGCTGCTGAAGGAAGATCCCTACAGTGGTGGCAGAGCGCCCGGCAAAAGGCCGACCCTGACGACGGGTGGCCAGCCGGCCTTCTTCTCCTGCTGGGATATCCATGCCTACTACGGCGAGAGCTACATCGTGCAGGGGGTGAGCTTCGACGTGCGCGAGGGCGAGATCGTCGCCCTGCTCGGCCGAAACGGCGCGGGTAAGACCTCTACTTTGCGGGCGATTGCCCGGGTCGACAGCCCGGCGCTCAAGCACGGCGAGATCTGGCTGGACCACAAGCCCTTGCACGAGATGAAGGCCTACCACGCCTCGCAACAGGGCATCGGCCTGGTGCCGGAAGATCGGCGGATCATCCAGGGCCTGACGGTGGAGGAGAACCTGCAGCTTGCGCAGATCGCGCCGCCGCACGGCTGGTCGATCGAGCGCATCTACGACCTCTTCCCGCGGCTCGGTGAGCGGCGCAAGCAGGAGGGCACGACCCTGTCGGGCGGCGAGCAGCAGATGCTGGCGATCGGCCGCACGCTCTCCCGCGACGTGAAGCTGCTGCTTTTGGACGAGCCCTACGAAGGCTTGGCACCGGTCATCGTTCAGGAAATCGAAAAGACTTTGGAGCAGATTAAGGCACTCGGTATGACGACCATCATCGTCGAGCAGAACGCCATTGCGGCGCTGCATCTGGCTGATCGTGCCATTATCCTGGACATGGGCCAGGTCGTGTTCGACGGCAAATCACAGGCGGTTCTTGATGACGCAGACCTCCGCCAACAGTATTTGGCCATCTGAGCTCGGGCCCTTGCTATCGGAACGCGCCCAGATGCCCGAAGACCGGCCCGACTCGCAGTCGACCCTCGCGCTCAACACCAAGCTCGAGGAGGAGTTCGTCTCGCCGCTCACCTCGATGCGAGGCGCGCTGGAGATTTTGCGTGACTTCCCGGACCTGTCGGAAAGCGACCGCCACAAGTTCATCGAAACGGCGCTTCAGGGCTGCGCCCGCCTCGAGCGCGGTGTCGAGGAGCTGGCTTCGGCGGTCTATGAAGCCGGGCAGCAGGCGCAGGCCTCGCCGGCTGCGGACCTGCATCCTGCCGAGCAAAGCGAATACGCCAGCCGGGTGCGGATGCTGCACGACGCCGAGACGATCGAGATCGACTTCAGCGACTTCGTGTTCAGCAGCGCCAAGATCGTCAACGACTTCTACGA
>JANQIA010000376.1 GCA_028282405.1 Rhodovibrionaceae bacterium | reverse complement strand
CTACGCCTGGAAGAAGCACAAGAAGCAGGGGATCATGACCTTCCGCGACAACTGCTACAAGTCGGTCATGACGGGCTCCATGGCGCCGGTGCATCACACCCCTTGGGTCAGCGCCATGGACGACTCCATGGACTCCTACATGGAGAACTGACGCAGTCTTGTCTGGGAGGGCGGGGCGCCCTCCCGACCCTCTTCGATCAACGGCAGCGCTTGGTTGAGCACCGCATCGCCAGAATTCTCAAGCGTGTCACCCTTGGGCGAGCCACGTAAGTGGCGAGTTCCGAGGGTCCACGGGTGGGTTCCGTGCGGGCCGACGAGTGGATGCTCGGAACTCGGCCCTCCGGGCCTCGCCCAAGCATGACAAAGAGGGGTGCACGGCCGCCGAGATTGCAGACTGCTGCATCCAGCCGTCAGCGTCTCGCCTAATGAGGCGCACAAAAAAGGAGCGGGCACGAGGCCCGCTCCGTTCTTTTTGGGCTCTGTTGACGCTTAGGACTGGCCGGCGACGGCGCTCAGCCAGGGGCGCCACTTGGCCTCGTTCTCGGCCAGCCACTTGTCGGCGGCCTCGTCGGCATCCATGCCGTCGACGTCCACCTTCGCGGCCATGGCGGCCAGGTCGGCGTTGTTGAAGTTGATCAGCGTGAGCAGCTCGAAGGCCTTGGGCCAGGTCTCCTGCATGCCGTCCCAGGCCGCTTTCTTGAGATAACCGTTGGCGGGGTTGCCGCAGTCGTAGGTCATCTCCTTGTTCGGGCCCCAGGCCGGATCTTCCTTACAGCCGGAGCCGTACTCGGGGAACTCGACGAAGTTGCCTTCGTAGATCGCCTCGATGAAGTTCGGCGTCCAGTTGAAGAGGACGATCGGCGCCTTGCGCTTGGAGGCGGACTCGAGCTCGGCCCAGAGGGCGGAGGCGGAACCGGCGTTGACCACCTCGAAGTCCATGCCGAGCGCCTCGACCCGCTCATGGTCGTGCTTCAGCCAGTCGACCGGACCACCGAGGAAGCGACCCTTGGGGGCGGTCTCGGGCGTCGCGAACATCTCGGCGCAGGCGTTGAGAGCCTCCCAAGCCGGCAGGCCCGGGCATTTCTCTTCCATGTAGGCGGGGTACCACCATTCCTCGCGGGTCACCGCGTCATGGTCGCCGGCATCGACGATACCGCCCTTCTCGAGCGCCGCACGGAAAGCCGGCCCGAAGGCGCCTTCCCAAACTTCCATCTCCAGGGTCACGTCGCCGAGGCGAATGGCCTCATAGACCGCCTGGCTGTCGGTCGGCGTGTACTCCACGTAATAGCCGAGCTTCTCCATGAGCTTGCCGGTCACTTCCGAGACGACGAGCTGGCTCGACCAGTTGTGGGTGGGGATGATGATCGGATCGTCGCTCTCGGGCACGCCCGGAAGATTGTATTCGGCAGCCTGGGCACCGAATGCCAAGGCCATCGTCAAGCCGCCCGCGGCGGCTGCAAGCATCGCTGTTCTCATTTACATGAAACTCCCTGTAGTCTTGGGGCATCGCCGGAGATGAGCACTACGGCGACATCTCAAACCAATATAAACCAATTAGCGTAGTCTTGTTTTTTTGGTCTACTTAACTATCTTTGCAGATCGTTGATCTTGTCAACCGAGGTTGCGCGACTGCTGTGCGACTTTCGTGATTTTTCCTGATAAACTCGCGACTAAGCGAGAACGAGAATTGGTACAGGGCGGCAACTTTTGGACTCCTTCAAAGGTGCACAGGCGGCTGCGCAAGCAGCCGATAGCAGGGTAGGCACGCAGCCGAAGATCGCCTGTCGTGACGTTTGGAAGCTCTTCGGGCCCGACCCTACGGGTTTCCTCGCGCGCCATGGCGGCAACCCGAGCCCCGAGGACTGTGCGCGCGAGGGCTATATCACCGCCGTGCGCGACGTTTCCCTCGACGTGGCGGCGGGTGAAATCCTCATCGTCATGGGCCTGTCCGGCTCCGGCAAATCGACGCTGGTGCGCTGCCTCTCGCGGCTGATCGAGCCGACGGCCGGCGGTATCGAGGTGGACGGAGTCGATCTCTTGGCCGCCAGCCCGCGCGAGCTGATCGAGCTGCGGCGCCACAAGATGGGCATGGTGTTTCAGAACTTCGCCCTGCTGCCGCACCGCACGGTGCTGGAGAACGTGGCCTTTCCCCTGGAGGTACAGGGGGTCGATAAGAAGAGCCGGCGCGAGCGCGCGCTGGAGATCGTCGAGCTGGTCGGCCTCAAGGGGCGCGAGAACTACTATCCGCGCGAGCTCTCGGGCGGCCAGCAGCAACGGGTGGGCATTGCCCGCTCGCTGGCGGTCGAGCCGGATATCTGGTTCCTCGACGAGCCTTTCTCTGCCTTGGACCCGCTGATCCGCCGGGAGATGCAGGACGAGTTCCTGCGCCTGCAATCCATGCTGCACAAGACCATCGTCTTCATCACCCACGACTTCGACGAGGCGCTTCGGCTCGGCGACCGCATCGCCATCATGTACCACGGCGTGGTCGACCAGCTCGGCACCGCCGAGGAGCTGGTGCTCAACCCCGCGACCGACTACGTGGCCGAGTTCACCCGCGAAGTACCGCGCGCCAACCTGCTGTCGGTGGCGAGCGTGATGCAGCCGGGTGAAGGTGCCGCAGCGGCCGGCGAGCCAGTCTTGGCCAGCCAGCGCATCAGCGAGGTGGCGCCGCGCGTCCTGGCCGGCGATGGCCCTGTCCCGGTCGTCGACGACCAGGCGCATCCGGTGGGCGTGCTGACCCGCGAGCGAGTCCTAGACATGGTGTTCGGGCAAGGAAGGGGGGCCGGTGGCAACGGTGGCTGAGGCTCCGGCGCCCCAAGGCGTCTCCGCGCTCGAACTGGCGCGGCGCCACGGGGCCGCTCTCGCCGTCGGACTCTTTCTGCTTCTGCTGTTGTTGCATGGCCTGCTGCCGGCCTGGTCGATCGTGCCGCCCGAAGCCTGGGCGCTGCCATTCGCCACCTGGATCAACAACTTCGTCGTCTTTCTTCAAGAAGATCTCGGCCTTGTCGTGGTGACCCGCGGCATTGCCGATGCCGTCTCCTTCCTGCTCGACATCGTCCGCAATCTCCTGACCGGCGGCCGCCGCGGCTTCGGGCTGCCCGCTCTGCCCTGGGTCATGCTGGTGGCGCTCGCCGTGATCTGGGGCCACTACCTGAAGGGCTGGCGCCTGGCGGCGCTGGCCGGCGGCACCGTCTTCTATCTGGCGCTCTTCGGCCAGTGGAAGAACGCCATGCTGACCCTCTCTATGGTCTTCGTCACCGTTCCGCTGGCGGTGCTGCTCGGCCTCGGCCTCGGCATCCTGGCGTTCAAGAGCCGCCGGGCGGAGCAGGCGCTCAATCCGCTGCTCAACATCATGCAGTCGCTGCCGCACTTCGCCTATCTCATCCCCGTGGTGGTCTTCTTCGGGGTCGGGCAGCACGCCGGTGCGCTGGCCACCATGATCTTCGCCACGCCGCCGATGGTGCGCATGACCCTGCTGGGCCTCAAAGGCGTGCCGGAGAACGTGGTCGAGGCCGGCATGATGGCCGGCTGCACCCGGGCGCAGCTCCTCTTCACCGTGCAGGTCCCGGCGGCGCGCAATGCCATCATGATCGGCGTCAATCAGGTCATCATGCAGTGCCTGGCGATGGTCGTGATCGCCTCCTTCATCGGCGCCTCGGGCCTCGGCTACGACCTGCTGCTCAAGCTGCAGTCCCTGCGCATCGGCCAGGCGCTGGAGACCGGTATCGCCGTTGTGCTGATCGCCATCGCCCTCGACCGCCTGAGCCAGGCCTGGGCCGAGAAGCAGCCGCTGCATCGCGAGCGGCAGCCCTGGTGGCGGGAGCATATCCACCTCATCCTCGCCGTGGTCGCCGTCGTCGGCTCCCTCCTGCTGGCGCAGGTCCTGCCCGAGGCGCGGCGCTTCCCGCGCAGCCTGACCCTGACCACCGCACCGCTCTGGGACGGGCTGGTCGACTGGATCACGCTCAATCTGTTCGACGCCTTGCAGGCCGTCCGCGGGTTCATGCTGGTCGAGGTGCTGATCCCCCTGCGCGAC
>JANQIA010000360.1 GCA_028282405.1 Rhodovibrionaceae bacterium | reverse complement strand
CATCGGCATCAACAGCCACATCATCGACGCGATCATCGGGCTTTCGGTCGTCTACAAGGCGCTCGACAACCTCGGCGCCTACCAGCGCTGGTTCGGCTTCCAGCCGAACACCAAGGCCGCGACCCTGATCTTCGGCTTCTGCCACGGCTTCGGCCTCTCCACGAAGATCATCGAGTATGAGGTCTCGCCGGACGGACTGCTGCCCAACCTTCTGGCCTTCAATGTCGGGGTGGAGATCGGCCAGCTCCTGGCGCTGTCAGCCATCTTGATCGTCATGGCCTACTGGCGCCGAACGATCGGCTTCTGGCGCCAGGCCTATAGCGCAAACGTCGCCATGATCGCCGCCGGCTTCCTGCTGATGGGCTACCAACTCACCGGCTATTTCGTGAACGCTTGAACCAGGGACAACAGGACAGACTATGTACAACACCGATCTTCCACGCCGCGTCGATCTGCCCTCTTCTGGACGCTTGCTCTGGTCCACCTTCGTCGCCTTCGCCGTGGCGATGCTGCTGCTCGTCACCATTATCCTGCCCTCGGAGTACGCCATCGACCCGACGGGCATCGGCCGCATGCTGGGGCTGACCCAGATGGGCGAAATCAAGACGCAGCTTGCCGAGGAGGCGGCCGCCGACGCCCATGGTGCCACCGCTCAACCCCTGCCCCTGGCGGAGACGAGCCGGCTCGATGCCATCGAGCGCCAGCTCGACCAGATCATGGCGGCGGTCACCGCGCCGCAAACTCGGGACAACGCTGCCCCGACGACCCCCGATACTGTCGCGCAAGCAACCACCGCCCCTGCCGCTACCCCCGCCCCTCCCGCGGAAGACAGCGACTTCGTCCCGCCGTCCATTTGGCGCGACGAGATCGAGATCACCCTGCAGCCGGGTCAAGGCGTCGAGCTGAAGCTGGTCATGGCTGCCAATGCGGAGGCGGAGTTCGAGTGGACCGCCAACGGCAGCGTGCTCAACTTCGACACCCATGGCGACGGCGGCGGCCAATCCGTCAGCTACGAGAAGGGCCGCGGCGTCGCCGAGCAAGCCGGCGTGCTGCGCGCCGCCTTCTCGGGCAATCACGGCTGGTTCTGGCGCAACCGCACCGACGCCCCGGTCACCTTGACCTTGAGAACGCGCGGCGACTACAGCGAGCTGAAGCGCACCGCGTAGGATGAGTGGAGCTTCGCCGCGGTCAGAAGCAGGTGAAGCTCCAAAGCGCCCTGTCGAGAAAGCTCAGCCTGTAGGCGGTCAGGATGTCCGGCAGCGAAGCCGCCAGCACCGCGCCGGAGCCCATTGCGACAAGCGCGGCCGGCAACAGCCAGTGCCACCTATCGCGCAGCTCGATCATGCAGCTTGCCCCATCGCATGGACGCGCGGCGCCGGCTTCAGCGGACGCTCATCGATGGGCCAATGCAGGACGGCCGCGACTAGGCTGACCAGAGCCGACCCCCACCAGATGAGGTCGTAGGACCCGGTCCGCTCGAACACCAGACCGCCGAGCCAGGCACCGAGAAAGCTGCCGACCTGATGCATCAGAAAGACGATGCCGACCAGGGTGGCCAGATAGCGCGGCCCGAAGACCTGCGCCACGATGCCAGTGGTCAGCGGCACCGTGCCCAGCCAGGTGAGGCCGATGACGGCGCTGAAGACGATGGTCGTGGCGGGCGAGATCGGCGTCACGATGTACCAGGCGATAATCGCGGCGCGGGTCAGATAGAGGCCGACCAGCAGATTCTTCTTGCTAAAGCGATCGCCCAGCGCGCCGCAGCCAAGCGTGCCGATGATGTTGGCGGCCCCGATCACCGCCAGCGCGGTGCCACCAACCCAAGGCGCGAGCTGCCGGTCGGCCAGGTAGGCCGGCAAATGGGTGCCGATAAAGGCGAGCTGAAAGCCGCAGACGAAGAAGCCGGCCACCAAGAGCAGGAAGCCGCGGTGCCCAAGAGACTGCACCAGTGCCTGACGGAGCGACTGCTCCTCTCCGCCGCTTGGGGCCGCGCGCCCTGAGAGCCGCGGGGCGGCGAGGCACATGATCACGGCGATGCCGGCCAGCCCGAGGAAGGCGCCGGTCCAGCCGAGGCTGGCGATCAGGCTCAGGGTGACGGGCACCGAGCAGAAAATACCGATGGAGCCGCCGACGGACGCAATGCCGAGGGCGCTCGAGCGCCGCTCCGGCGGGAAGTAGCGCCCCACCGCGCCGAGCACGACGGCATAGGACGTGCCGCTCAGCCCCAGGCCGATCAGCACCCCAAGCCCGACGTTCAGCTCCAGCGGTCCGCTGCTGGTCGCCGCGAGACACAGGCCGCCGGCGTACAAGGCACCGCTGACGAAGATGACCCGGGCGCTGCCGAAGCGATCGGCGATGATGCCGGCAAAGGGCTGAGCGAGGCCCCACAAGAGGTTCTGCAGGGCGATGGCAAAGCCGAAGGTCTCCCGGCTGACGCCGGGAAGCGCCCGGGTTACGGGCTCGAGGAAGAGCCCGAAGGAATGGCGCATGCCGAGCGCCAGGATCAGGATGACGACCGCAAAGCCGAGGACCATCCAGGCCTTGCGGCTGGGAGATTGCCTGGTTCCTGCCGCCGTTTCCGCCACCGCCTGCGTCCCTCTCGTTGAGATGAGCCCTGCCGCTCATCCGCCGGACGCCGTGGGAGCGCAGAGGCCTCGAGAGAGTTAGGGTTGAGGCCTGAATGGAGGCAAACGAGTTTCCCGGCCGCTAGGGTGAAGGAAATTCACGTCAAAGCGCACTAGGCGGATTGGACCTGCCTGTCGCCGGCCACGGCGTCCAGCTCGCTCTTGAGCCAGTCTCGGAACGCACCGATCTCGGGGCGCGCCATGGTCTCGGGAAGACCGACAAGCCAATAGCTCGTCCGTGAAAGCACAGCCTGGGTGGCAAAGGGGACCAGGCTGCCGGCCTGCAGCTCGGCATCCATCAGCGGCCGCCGGCCGAGCACGATCCCGCGTCCGGCCACCGCCGCCTCGGCCGCCATCTGGACCGTGTCGACGCTCAGCCCGCCACTTAGGCCCACAGGACCCGCGCCGGTCGCCGCGCACCATCGCTGCCAGTCGTCGCTCACCGTCCGGACATGAATGAGCGGCATCTCCCCCAGGTCCGTGTTGGCGCCAAAGCGCGCCCGTAAAGCCGGCGCGCCGAGCGGCAACAGCTCCTCCGTCAGCAGATGCTCGGCGGTGAGACCGGGCCAATCCCCCGTCCCCAAGCGAATGGCCAGGTCGATGCCGTCGCGCGGCAGATCGATCTGCTGATGAACCAAGTCCACGACCACGGACACGTCCGGCTGGCGCTCCTTGAAGCGGTCGAGCCGCGGCAGCAGCAGCCGCGCGGCGAAGGTCGGCGCGGCGCTCACACGGATCTCGTTCCGCTTGCCACGGTTGGAGCATTGCGCGCTCGCCGTGGCGATGCGCACCAAGGCCTCCCGCACGGCGGGATGGTAGGCAACGCCCACCTCCGTCAGTGCCAATCCACCGCGCTCGCGCAGGAAGAGAGGCGCGCCCAACCAGTCTTCCAGGCTTTGAATGCCGTGACTGACCGCCGACGGCGTGAGGCCAAGCTCGTCGGCGGCGAGCTTGAAGCTCAGATGACGCCCAGCGGCTTCGAAGAGCCGCAGGCTGTTAAGAGGAGGAAGGCGAAAGGCCAATGGCTTTGCTCCCCATGCCCAGTTCCTATGCCGTACCGTCTTAGAATGAGGGCTGTTCGCCGATAGGTCGACAGGCGCTAAGATCAGGACACCTTGTCCATCGCGGAAAGTCGGATGCAGAGCGCTGAGGAGACGATCGAGTTCTGGTACGAGTTCGCCAGCACCTACTCCTATCCGGCCGCCCTGCGCGTGGAGGCCGTGGCCTCAGAGGCCGGCGTGACCGTATTCTGGCGTCCCTTTCTTCTGGGTCCGATCTTCGCCGCGCTCGGCTGGTCCACCTCCCCCTTCAATCTGCAGCCGGCCAAGGGTGCCTACATGTGGCACGACGTGGCGCGGAGCTGCGAGAAGCTGGGCCAGGCCTTCCGGCGGCCCGAGCCCTTTCCGCAGAACGGCCTCTTGGCCGCGCGCGTGGCAATGGCCCTGCCCGATGACGGGACTCGCGCGCAGTTCAGCCGCGCCGTCTACCGCGCCGAGTTCGCCGAGGGACGGGTCATCTCGGAGCCGCAGGTAATCGCCGCGCTTCTTACCGAGCAGGGCCTCGACGCCGAAGCCGTGCTGGCCCAGGCCGCCGAACCATCCAACAAGCAAGCCTTGCGCGAGCAGACCGAGGCGGCGCAGCGCCACGGCATCTTCGGCGCGCCGAGCTGGCGCACGGCCGACGGCGAGCTCTTCTGGGGCAACGACCGGCTCGAAGAAGCCCTCGCCTGGGCGCAGGCCCGAGCCGCCTAGCCGGCCTAGGAGTCGGCGTGCATCTGCCCGCTGTCGAGCGCCTTGACGTCGGCGCCGCGCCACAACGTC
>JANQIA010000142.1 GCA_028282405.1 Rhodovibrionaceae bacterium | reverse complement strand
CCGCGGGGTGGCAGCGTCACCGCTTCCGGCACCAGCCCCCGCAGGCGGCCAGCCACTCCCAGCGTGCTGACCGCGTCGAGCTTCGGGGCGGCGCCAAATTCTCCGGCCCGATCGAAGAGCGCCAGGATCTGCTCAACCGGGCTGACACAGCTCGCCCAGGCCTGCTCCTGGCTCATGTCCATGCGGACGGTCGCCGCCGAGTGGACGATGTGCGTCAGGCCCTTAGCCAAGCCGGTGAAGGCATCATCCGCAAGGCCCAGCTTGGGCAAGCTCACGTCGCCGCGGTGAAGATGCAGCCTCTCGCCGGCATCCGCGGCGGTGATGTCTTGGCCCCAAAAGGAAAGCAGAGTTGCCCGCCGTTCGGCCAGGTGCGCCTCGTCGCGCGCCCGCACCAGCAGATGAACCTCGCAGTCCGGCTGGTTGAGGAACAGCGGAGTCACCGCGCTGCCGACAACGCCCGTCCCGCCGGTGATCAGAACCCGCATCACGACGCCTCCGCAAAGGCAATGTCATCGACCCGCTGGACTCCCGCCTCGCCCGGCTCGTTCTCGTTGATGGCCCAGTAGAGCTGCTCCAGAGGGCGGGCCACCGCCTCTTCGATCTGTCCGCGGCGGGGTTTCAAGTTGGTCGTCAGGTGGCCTTTGCCGATGGAGAAGCCGTCGTGCAGCACGACACAGCCGGCGATCCTCTCATAGCTGGCGCGTGCCTCATTGGTCTGCTGCACATGGCGTGACAGCTGCTTCAGAAGCTCTCCCGGCGGCGTGCCGTTCACGGCCTCCTGGTCCAGCGCAAGCACCGCGGTCAGGCACTTGCGGCCGTTCCCGACAACGACCGCCTCCTGAACCAGCGCCACCGACCGCAGCTCGGCCTCAATCGGTGTCGGCGGAATGCGTCGCCCGGTCGAGGTCTTGATCAGATCGGACTTGCGACCGGTGAGATAGAGATAGCCGGCTTCGTCGAAGCGACCTTCGTCACCGGTACGGAAGAAGCCGTCTTCGGTGAAGCGCTGCGCGCTCTCGCTATCCCCCAGGTAGCCGGCGAAGACACCCGGGCCTCGCACCAGGATCTCTCCTGTCTCGTCGAGGCGGATATCGTTTTCGGGCAGCGGCCGCCCAACGCAGCCTTGTCCGCGGTTCAGGTTTCGGCTGACCGTCATAGGCACGATGTTCTCGGTCATGGCATAGGCTTCGACCAAAGGTAGCCCGACACCCGTGAAGAAGCGCTTGACCGGCTGCGGCGTCGCCGCAGAGCCAGTGATCAGCATCCGAATCCGGTCACCGAACATCCGTTGGCGCAAGCTGCGCAACACAAGGCGGTCGGCGAGCGCCGTCCGCGCGCGTTCTATGGCCGAGAGTGGCTGTCCCTCAGCCTGCTTGACATAGTTCGCCTGCGCCTCCGCCATGGCCCGACGCACCAGGCCCTTTCGAGCGCCGCCAAGCTCCGCGATGACCGCCTCCGCGCGCTCGGAAACCTTCTCGTAGAAGCGCGGCACGCCGATCATCACGCTCGGCCGAGTTTCGGCAATCTCCTCCATCACCCGCCGCGGATCGGCGGCAAAGAAGGTCTGTGCGCCAGCGCCAATGGCGCAGAGGTTCATAACACGCTGAAGCAGGTTGCTGAGCGGCAGCCAGCAGAGCGTCACGTCCCGCTCATCGGCCGGACCGAAGGCCTCGAGGATGCCCTTCGCCGCCAACACCATTTGTCTTTGCGAGTAGGGAACGGCTTTTGGCTCGCCGCTCGAACCGGAGGTGAAGACGACGGTCGCCGTTGCCTCGGGAGACACGGCCGGCAGCAGATGCTCTTCCGTCCCCGCCGCCAAGAGCTGCGGCCAGGCGATGCTGCCCTCTCCCGCCTCACCCATGAGGACAACGATGCGCTTTACGCCGGCAAGACCGTCAGCGCCGAGATCGGCCAGGTCGGACAGATTTCCGACCACAAGCACGGCCGGCGCCAGCTTGGTGACGTAGCGGGTCTTCTGTGCCTTGGACGCCAGGTGATCGAGCCCGGTTACGACAGCGCCGGCGGCCAAGGCGGCCTTCTCGGCCACCTCCCAGCGATAGCTCGGCGGTGCGAGTATCGCCACCCAGTCGCCGGGTCTGAGGCCATTGGCAACGAAGCCGCGGGCCGCCCGAGCGACATCGTCGCCAAACTGGCGCCACGTCATATGCTCCCACGCCCCCGTGGAGGCGCGGCAGTGGTAGGCGATCTGGTCGGGGCTGAGGGCCACCCTGGCCGCTATGAGCGCGGGGACATCGCCAACGGCATCAAAGTGCAGGGTCATGGCCAAGGCCGTG
>JANQIA010000355.1 GCA_028282405.1 Rhodovibrionaceae bacterium | reverse complement strand
TCTGCCGGACAAGACCGAGATCTTGCAGCACTCTGCCTACACCGGACCGCCCGGCGGACGAGGTCGGGATTTCGAGGTCACTGAAGTCGCTCCCGGCCTTTACCGGGCCCGGACCACGGCGCCGATCCGGCCGGGAAACGACTTCACCATCGCCATAGCCTGGCCCAAAGGCTTGGTTGCTGTCCCGGCTCCGCGCGAGCTTTTCGGCTTGACCTACGATCAGCTCTCGCTCCTGGCCGGCACAGCGGTCGGCGCGCTGGCGCTCCTCGTCTGCTGGCTTGTCGTCGGCCGCGACCCCAAGGGCGGCGCTATCTATCCCGAGTTTGAACCGCCCAAGGGCATCGGCCCAGCGGCGGCGCGCTACGTTCAGGAGCAGGGTTTCGACAACCGCTGCATGACCGCTGCTATCGTCAGCATGGCGGTGAAGGGCGCCCTTCGCATCGTCGACGAGCCCTCCGACAGCCTATTCAAGAGCCGCGACTTCTCGCTCGAGCCGCTCGGCTCCCGCGATAAGGGGCTGACCCCGGCAGAGCGTGCCGCCTACACGCAGATGTTCCCGGCCGGCGGGGTCCTGGCGCTCAAGCAGGACAACATCAACGGCAAGCGCATGGACGAGGCGCGTGCGGCCGTGAAGGACCGGCTGAAGGACGAGCACTACGGCGCGAGCTTCCTGCGCAACTGGATCTACACCCTGGCTGGTATCGCCACCGGCATCGTGACGGCCATGCTGCTACTGCTTTTCGCCTGGCAGGATCCCCATCTTGCCGTTAACCAGCTCGGCACTTGGGTACTCCTCGCCGCCTGCGCCGCTCTGCCGGCCTACGGTCTCGCCATGCTGCCCAACTTCTTGCGCAACCTGCGCAGCGGCGGGATCGCGCACCTGATCAAGGCTGTGGTCTTCATCGTTGCCATCGTGATCGCACTGAACTCCGCCCATAGCTTCATCTGGAAGCTGCTGCGCGACACCGGCGGAGAGCTCGACCTGGTGTTCCTCGGCTCGGCCGCAACCTTCGGCATTCTGGCCGTGATCTTCCACTTCCTGATGGCGGCGCCGACCAAGAGCGGCCGACGGCTGCTCGACCACATCGAGGGCTTCGCGCTCTATCTAGGCACGGCGGAGGAAGAGCGCCTCAACCTGCTCAACCCGCCCGAGCGCACACCGGAGCTGTTCGAAAAGCTGCTGCCCTACGCCATCGCGCTCGGCTTGGCGCATCAATGGAGCGCCAAGTCCGCCGATGTGCTGAGCGCTACCAGCACGCCGAACTGGTACCGCGGCAGGAGCCACCATTTCGATGCGGACGACTTCGGCAGCAGGTTCGGCAGCGCCATTTCCGCGGCCTCCGTCCCCTCCTCCCGCGGCAGCGGCTCGGGCGGCGGCGGGTTCTCCGGCGGCGGTGGTGGCGGCGGCGGCGGCGGGAGCTGGTGAACTGCCGAGACTGCTAGGAGCCTTGCTCCGCGTCCTCCAAAGACGGCGCCTCAAAGGTCCAACGGGGCTTGCTGAGCTCTTCGGCGAACTGCGCGAACATCACGTTGAAGCTTACGCTCACCCGGTCGCGCTCGCCGTCATGGCCCGGCACCGAATGGGCCAGCCAAGCCGGGAACATGATCAGCATGCCGGGCTGAACCGGCAGCGTCGCCTGGCGCGAGTTGAACGCGTTGGGCGCGCGGACCCGCGGCGCGATGACGTTGGTCTGGGGCTTGGGGTCGTGGAAGACGATGCCCTCGCCGCCCTTCGGCACCTGAACGTAGTAGACGCCGCTCAGGTAGTTGTTCGGATGGGTGTGCCGCGGATGGGGCTGCGAGCCCTTGGGCAGGATGTTGGCCCAGCAGCCGGTGATCATGAAGGAGCCGTACTCGACCCCGAGCTGGGTGAGGATGCCGCGAGTCGCCGCCTCGACGAGGCCGTTGAGCTCATCGAACTCGGGCCGGGTCTGCAAGTCGTTTGGCGTCTGCCACTGCTGCGTGGGGTGCATGGGGGGCATGGCCGCCTTAGACTCCGCCACGAGCTTGAGCGCCGCCTCGTTGACGCGCGCAGCCTGCTCCGGCTGCACCTGGTGGATCCAGACGGGAATGGGAAAGGGATTGATGATGCTGGTCTGTGCGAACATCCGGGTAAGCCTATCGGTATCCAGGGGCTGTTTAGCGCGCGAACTTAGACCCCTGCCCAGCTATCGACAATCGAAGCGATAGAACTCTGAGCCTCGAGGCCGAAAGGGCTGGCCAAGCGGGATGCGCCACCACACCTTATGCAGAACGCCGCACTCAGACCGCGAGGAAAACGCCCATGCTCGATCTCGGAAACCGCACGTCGATCTATCAGCCGGAGCAGCCGGGCCTGAAGTTTCCGGAGGAGCCGGCCTTCAACTCGCCCGAGGAGCAGCGCCTCGACCGCAAGAAGCGCCTGGTCGCCGCCTGCCGCGCCTTCGCCGTCCACGGCCTGGACTACGGCTTCGCCGGCCACCTGACCATCCGCGATCCCGAACGGCCGGAGCTCTATTGGACCAACCCCATGGCGGTTCACTTCGAGCAGGTGGCGCTCTCCAATCTCATCCTGGTCGACCACGAAGGCACGGTGGTCGAGGGCGACTATGCGGTGAACCGCGCGGGCTTCGTGCTGCACGCGGCGGTGCATGAAGAGCATCCCGACATCCTCGCCATGTGCCACGCCCATACGCTCTACGGCGTGGCCTTCGCCGCGCTCGGTCGGCCGCTCGAGCCGATCACCCAGGACGCCTGCGCCTTCTTCGAGGACCACGCCGTGATCCGTGAGGATGCCGGCGCGGTGGCGGTCGAGGACGATGCCGGCCCGCGCATCGCCAAGGCCTTCGAAGGCGTCAAGGCGGCAGTGCACCAGAACCACGGCCTCTTCACCGCCAGCCGGCATAGCATCGACGCGGCGGCCTTCTGGTTCATCGCGCTCGAGCGTTGCTGCCACCAGCAGCTGATGGTCGAGGCCAGCGGCCACAAGCCGATCCAGGTGCCGGCAGAGAGCGCACGCTATAGCCGCGAGCATGTCGGCAGTGAGTACATCGGCTGGCTCCACTTCCAACCGATCTACCAGCAGCTCGCCGCCCGCAGCCCGGAGATGTTCCAGTAGGGCGGGCGCCATCCCCACTGACTGCCATGGTCGGGCTTGACCCGACCATCCATTCATCGGCCAGCGCCAGGTCAATTCATGGATCCTAGGGTCTCGACGTGCCGTCTCGCCCTGGGATGACAGCGGAGAGAACCTCGGTGTCAACGCACCACAAACTGTCACCCCGGACTTGATCCGGGGCCCATTCATCAACCCGCGCCCAGCGTTCGACGGTTCGCACTCTTCTCGGCCATGGATCCCGGCTCGCGGGCTTCGCCATTGGCTGGGATGACGTGCGGAGCGGGTGAGCGCCAAGCGGCCCTCGCCCTTATTCCTCTCGCTCTTCCCGTAAGCGCTCCGCCGTCAGCGGCGCATTGGCACCTTGCAGGTACTCCACGCGCGCGTCGGCGGCGTCCACGGCCTCGGTCGAGCGCAAGGCCGGGCCGTCGTAACCTGACTCGAACACCCGGTGCGGATCATCGCCCTGGAAGAAACCCAGGTAGGGCCCGCCGTAGTCGTAGCCGATCAGCCGGCGCAGGGCCTCGGGGTAGTCCTTGGCCACCTCGGGCGGGTTGGCGAGGTATTGGTTCTCCTCCTGCCGCAGCCAGCCGAGACTGTACTGCAGCGCGAGACCCGTGCGCGGCGTGCTGCCCCGGTTCTTACCGCCACCGTGCAGGGTGCCGCTGAGATAGACCAGCACGGAGCCCGGCGGCATGACCGCGTTCACCACCTCCTCCGGCCGCGGTTCCCGCTCGGCCGGCCAAAGGTGGCTGCCGGGGACGAGCTGAGTGC
The DNA here is from genome assembly GCA_028282405.1 of Rhodovibrionaceae bacterium. GTDB lineage: Bacteria > Pseudomonadota > Alphaproteobacteria > Kiloniellales > DSM-21159 > JANQMX01. The sequence goes on along the minus strand of JANQIA010000355.1, from coordinate 7,713 downwards.
CGCCGTTCTCCGCCGAGAACTCGGAGAGCGCCCACATAGCCGGCGTCAGGGTGACGATGCCAGGGTGGCTGATGGGATAAAGGTTGCCGTCGCGGTGCAGCGCCTGGGCGTCCGCGCCGGGGGCCAGATGCATGACGCCGGAGAAGTTGAGCTGAAAGCGCGCGGCATAGCGCAGCAGGATGTGCTCGCAGAGCGCCATCACCGTGGGGTGTATCACCAGCTCACGCGCCGCGGTTGACTTCTGCAGGATGCCGCCGACCCGCTTGGTCTTCTGCCCCAAGAAGTCGTCATGGCCGAAGGCGGCCCCGTCGATGAAGGGGGCCAGCTCCTCCCGCGTCCGCCGCACGGTCTCCACCGCCAGTTCCGGCAGGATGACATAACCCCACTCCAGCAAGGCCTCGGCCATGGCATCGGCTGTCGTATCTGGGTCGACAGTGTTCAGTTGATGGCTTGCGCCCTCTGCCACCGGCGCGGCCATACTTCCCGAAAAGCTCATCTCGGCGTCCTGCCGTTGCGATTGGTCCAGCCGTCAGCTTAGCGCCGCTTTCGGGCCTACGCACTGCGTCTCAAGCGCAGCGCTTATGCGGCCAGCCCTCTACTCCTTCAATCGGCTGTCGATCTTAACCTCGCTGTGGAGCGCACGGTGGACCGGGCATTTGTTGGCGATCTCCAGCAACTTAGCGCGCGGCTGTTCACCCAGCGGGCCTTCGCGCACGAACGAAGCAGATGATCCGTAAGCAAAAATGATGATCGCCACCCACCAACGATTGAGCTGGTGTCACGCCGTCTCTTGCCTATCGGATCAAACGGATAGCGCTTGCCTTCGTGTCATTCCAAGTTGTAGTCGATACAGCTTATGCAAGTGCAAACTGACCGAACCGATAGGACGTAGGCAACTAAGGCGATGAACAAGAAATCCATCTTCACGTTTATTCTCGTCAGCATCTCGATCGCGCTCATGGTCTTCGTCGCCGAGACCAGGTATCAGCACATGCCGGACCTTTCCAGATGGCCGAGGGCTTTCGGTTACGGCTTTGCCCCATGGATCATTGGCCTGATCCCAGCGGTACTGTGGGTTGCCTTCAGGCGGCTCATAAAGCGCAAATACGATTTCCGATTCGCCCTGCTTTGGGCGACCTTGCCCTTCAGCATCCTGTGGGTGGCTAGCACCGCGTTGCGCTATGGCGTGTTTCTCGAGATTCAAAACCGAAGCAATGCCCTGGACATGGGTGGCGCGACCACCGTCCTGGAAGAACCGCGCGAGTTGGAAGAGCACGCCGAAGGTCAACAAGCTAGAAGCGACGCCATCTTTCTTATGGAATACCTTTTAGACGTGGCCGGAACAGCAGCGTACTGCAACAAGCACATCCAACCCAGCGACGGCTTGATCGAGGCTACCGCGGCTTGGAGCCAATATCACCATGCAGACCAGGTGATGATCGTTGCGGCGGTGGAAGCGACCGGTGGAATGTCGAGAAGAGAGAAAGATCGACTTGACGAGCGTGCCATGCAGCGGATCGAGCACGACATCGAAGCTCAACCGGATAAGGCCGCCTACTGCCAGGACATGGAAGAAGCGATCAGATCCGGAATGCACGACCTAGAAAGAAACCAGTATACGGCGCCTGCCTTGAAACGCGTTCGCGAGTTTCAAAGCGGCTAGCGCGAAGCCTTTCGCCGCGGCTGCAAGAGGCCGACGCTCCTGAGTCTGCCCCCTACCCCTTCAGACGACTGTCGATCTTGACCTCGCTGTGGAGGGTGCGGTGGACCGGGCATTTGTCGGCGATCTCCAGGAGCTTGGCGCGTTGCTCTTCGTCGAGGGGGCCTTCGAGAGTGATCTCGCGCTCGATGTGATCGAGCTTCCCGCTCTTGGTCTCGCAGTCGGCACAGTCCTCGGCGTGGATCTTCTTGTGGTGCAGGGAGACGGAGGCCCGCTCCAGCGGCCACTTCTTGCGGTCGGCGTACATGCGCAGGGTCATGGTGGTGCAGGCGCCGAGGCCTGACAGCAGCAGGTCGTAGGGCGTCGGCCCGCTGTTGTTGCCGCCTAGGCGGGCGGGCTCGTCGGCCAAGAGCGCGTGCGGGCCGGCGGCGATCTCCTGCGTCAGGCGGCCGAGGCCGGACTCGCGCACCAGCACCTCGCCTTCTTCTGCCGCCGGGCCATCGGCTGCGGCCGCCTGCTCCTCCAGGAAGCGCCCGGCCCAAGCGGCCAGCACGTCGGCAACGTAGACCGCATCCTCCCGCCGGCTCAGCAGGTGGTCGGCCTTGTCGAGGGAGATGAAGCTCTTGGGGTGCTTGGCGGCGACAAAGATGGCACCGGCGTTGTCGATGGAGACGGTTTGGTCGAGCGGCGCATGGAAGATCAGCAGCGCTTTGCGCAGGCTCGCGACCCGCTCGGCGAGGCGCTGGCCTTCGATATCCTCCAGAAACTGCTTCTTGATGCGGAAGGGCCGCCCGGCGAGCAGCACCTCGGCCTCGCCGGTCTCTTCGATCTCCTCCCGCGCGCCGGTGAAGTGATGAGCCACGTGGGCCGGGTCGGCCGGGGCGCCGATAGTCGCCACCGCCTTGGCGTCCGGGATGTCGCCGGCGGCGGCCAGCACCGCGGCGCCGCCCAGGCTGTGGCCGACGATGATGGTCGGCGCCCCGTGGTTCTGGCGCAGGTAATCGGCGGCCGCCACGAGGTCGGCGACGTTGGAGGAGAAGTTGGTGTTGGCGAACTCGCCTTCGCTGTGGCCCAAGCCGGTAAAGTCGAATCGCAGCACGGCGATGCCGTGGCTGGTCAGGCCCTCGGCGATGCGGGCGGCGGCGAAGATGTCCTTGGTGCAGGTGAAGCAGTGGGCGAAGAGCGCATAAGCGCGGATGGGGCCTTGAGGCCGGTCGAACCGCGCCGCCAGCTGGCCGCCGCTGCTGCCGGGAAAAGTGATCTTCTCACCGCGTGATGCCATGACTCTACTCCCGCTCTCTCTTGGCTTTTGGGGTAGCTCCGTTTGCGCGGACTTTGCCCGATGTAAGTGGGAATGACTATGGCCGAGACGACCCACCTCTTGTCATCCCGGACGCGGGTTTCGCGCGAGCGAAAGCCGTGAGCCGGGAACCATGGTCAGACTAGGCGCGGGCCGAAGAGTGGATCCCGGCTCGCGGGCTTCGCCCTTGTCCGGGATGACAGTTCGAGGTGCTGTGCCGCCGGCCGAGTCTTGCGTCTACTTCTGTGCTCCCCAAACCCCTTGAGGCGCGGCACGGAAGCAGGCATGTCAGCCGACGAACCCGGCATTCACGCAAGAGAGGACTTGGCCGTGGCGCAAGACGATTCGGTGGAGGATGCGGCGGAGGGGCTGCCTGGCTTCGGCCCGGAGGGTCTGGAGCTTCTGGAGGAGACACCGCTTCATGAAGGCTTCTTCCACATCCGGCGCTACACCTTCCGTCATCGACTGTTCAACGGCGGCTGGTCCGACCAAGTGGTGCGGGAAATCGCACGGCGAGACCCGGTCTCAGGCGTCCTGCCCTACGATCCCGAGGCCGATGCTGTGGTGCTGATCTCGCAGGTGCGACTGCCCTCCCTTCTCGGCGGCGGACCGGCCTGGCCGCTGGAGATCGTCGCCGGCATCATCGAGCCAAGCGAGACCGCCGAGAGCCTCGCCCACCGGGAACTCGAGGAAGAGGCCGGCCTGACGACGAACCGCCTGAAAAAGATCGCCAGCTACTTTCCGAGCCCCGGCGGCTCCACCGAACGGGTGACGATCTACGTTGCCGAGGTCGATAGCCGCGGCGCCGGTGGCAAGTTCGGACTGGACCACGAGCATGAGGACATCCTGGCCAAGGTCTATCCCTGCGAAGAAATCTGGCCGCGGCTGGATAACGGCGGCATCAACAACGCCATGACCCTCATCGCGCTGCAGTGGCTGCGCCTGAACCACGAAGCCCTGCGCCGAGAGTGGGCCCGCACGCCCTGATACACACCTCTAAAGATGTGGAATAAGTCCTAGGCCGCTTCACAAGCGTGCAACCCGGCCCTGCGGCTCTTGTAGGCCAAGAAGCCCATAGCTAGGTTTTCCTGCATGGAAGGATTCCCGACAGGAAGGCCCCAAATGGACATCCGCGACGGCTTGATGGACACCGTGGGCCGGACGCCGCTGATCAAGCTGAAGCGCGCCTCCGAAGAAACCGGCTGCACCATCCTGGGGAAGGCGGAGTTCCTGAATCCCGGCCAGTCGGTCAAGGATCGCGCCGCCAAGCACATCATCCTGGACGCCGAGAAGCGTGGGGCGCTGAAGCCCGGCGGGCTGATCGTCGAGGGCACCGCCGGCAACACCGGCATTGGCCTGGCGCTGGTCGCAGACGCCCGCGGCTACCGCACGCTGATCGTCATCCCTGAGACCCAGAGCCAGGAAAAGAAGGACATGCTTCGGCTCTGCGGCGCCGAGTTGAAGGAGGTGCCGGCCGCGCCCTACAAGGATCCGAACAACTACGTGCACGTGGCGAAACGCACGGCCGAGGCTCTCGCCGAGACGGAGGCCAACGGCGTGCTCTATGCCAACCAATGGGACAACACGGCCAACCGCCAGGCGCACTACGACACCACCGGCCCGGAAATCTGGGAGCAGACGGGCGGCACGGTCGACGCCTTCATCTGCGCCGTCGGCACTGGCGGCACCCTGGCCGGCACTGCCATGGCCTTGCGAGAGCGCAAGAAGGACGTCGTCATCGGCCTCGCCGATCCCATGGGGGCGGCGCTCTACAGCTATTTCACCACTGGCGAGCTGAAGTCCGAAGGCAGCTCCATCACCGAGGGCATCGGCCAGGGCCGCATCACCGGCAACCTGGAAGGCCTGGAGGTCGATGAGCCCTTCCAGATTCCGGACAGCGAGGGCATACCGCTCTGCTTCCAGATGCTGGAGGAAGAAGGTTTCTGCCTAGGCGGCTCCAGCGGCATCAACGTCGCCGGCGCCAAGCGCCTGGCCAGAAAGCTCGGGCCCGGCCATACCATCGTCACCATCCTCTGCGACTACGGCACGCGCTACCAAAGCAAGCTCTTCAACCCCGAGTTCCTGCGCAGCAAGGACCTGCCGGTCCCCGAATGGCTCAACGGCTAAAGAGGCACCCCTTCCATGGAGCTGCTGTTTCGCGACGATCCCTATCTCAAATCCTGCGAGGCCAAGGTGACAGCCGTGAACGAGGACGGTATCCGCCTCGACCGCACGGTGTTCTACCCAGAAGGCGGCGGCCAACCGGGCGACGTCGGCAGCCTGACCCTGCCCGACGGCTCCAAGGTTGAGATCGTCGATGCCCGCAAGGGCCGGGACCACGAGGACGTGGTGCACATACCGGCAGCGGAGACCCCGGCGCTCTCGGTCGGCGATAGGGTTACGGCGGAGATCGACTGGGACCGGCGCCACCGGCTAATGCGCATGCACACCTGCCTGCATCTGCTTTGCGCCGTGGTCGAAGGCGACGTCACCGGCGGGCAGATCAGCGACGGCAAGGGCCGGCTCGACTTCAACATGGACGACAAGCCTGACAAGGAGCAGTTGGCCCAGGAGATCAACCGCCTGATTGCCGAGAACCATCCGGTGACACCTCAGTGGATCACCGACCAGGAGCTGCAGGCCAAACCGGACCTGGTCCGCACCATGTCGGTCAAGCCACCCATGGGTGGCGGCAGGGTGCGCCTCCTGGACATCGCCGGTGTCGACCTGCAGCCCTGCGGCGGCACCCACGTGCGCGAGACCGGCGAGATCGGCGCCATCAAGGTCGGCAAGATCGAGAGCAAGGGTCGGCAGAACCGGCGCATCAATCTGCGTTTCGCCTCCTGACAGCCGAGCCCGCTTAGGCTATTCCAAGGCAACGATCTTGCTGCCTGCGGGCATTTCCCCCAAGTTTACCCCCGAGCCGAGAAGAGCGGAGGACGAGCAGTGGAGGACAATAGCGGCCTGGTATCGACCGAGTGGCTGGCCAAGCATCTGTCGGCGCCCGACGTGCGCGTGGTCGATGCGACCTATTACCTGCCCGGCGACCCACGCGACGCCAAGGCCGAGTTCGCTCAGGAGCACATCCCGGGCGCCGTCTTTTTCGACATCGACGACATCGCCGACGAAAGCTCTGATCTGCCTCATATGCTGCCGGACCCGGTGAAGTTCTCCAGCCGGGTACGCAAGCTGGGCCTTGGCGACGGCAACCGTATCGTCGTCTACGACCGCCAGGGGATGTTCTCGGCGCCTCGTGTCTGGTGGACCTTCCGCGCCTTCGGCCACAGGGACGTGGCGGTGCTGGACGGCGGCCTACCCAAGTGGAAAGCGGAGGGCCGTCCGCTCGACGATCACCCTGGCCTTCCGCGCGAACGGCACTTCACCGCCCGCCTCAACGACCTTGTCGTGCGCGACCGCGCGCAGATGCAGCGCAACCTGACCAACGGGCGCGAGCTGGTGCTCGACGCCCGCTCGGGCGAACGCTTCCGTGGCGAGGGAGAAGAACCCCGCGAGGGCCTGCGCTCCGGCCATATTCCGGGCAGCCGCAGCCTGCCCTACAGCAGCCTGCTCGATCCGGAGGACGGCACCCTGCTGCCTCGTGACCGGCTTAAAGCCAAGTTGACGGAGGCCGGGGTCGACTACGGCAAGCCGGTGGTGACAACCTGCGGCTCCGGCGTCACGGCGGCCATTCTCAGCCTGGCGCTCGAGATAACCGGCCACCGCGACCACGCGCTCTATGACGGCTCCTGGGCCGATTGGGGCCGACCGGGCGATACGCCGATCGCCACGGGCTCGGAGTGAGCCGGCTTTAAGCCGCCATGGACGCGCAGATTACCCCCTTTGCCCCGGAGCACCGCGAGGCCGTGATCGCCCTGTGGCGCGACTGCGGCTTGACCCGCTGGTACAACGACCCGGACAGCGACCTCGACCTGTTTCTTGCCAAGGACAACAGCACGGTCCTGGTTGCCCTGCACGAGGGACAGGTTGCTGGCTCGATTTGTGTCGGCCACGACGGACACCGCGGGTGGCTGTACTATGTCGCGACATCTCCGGATGCGCGCGGACAAGGGCTTGCCCGTGCGCTGGTCGAGGCGAGTGAGGATTGGCTCAGGGAGCACGGCATTCCAAAAGTGCAGCTGATGATCCGACAGACCAATCAGGAAGCGCTAGGCTTCTACGAGGCGATCGGCTACGAGCTCAATCCCTGCGTCCTGCGCCAGCGCTGGCTCATCGACCGCGGCACACCACGGGAAGATCACGACGATGGCGCGGAGCGGCAGGAGGCCGGCAAGCTTGCCGTCACCATCACCTACCTCGAGATGCTCGAGCGCCCCAGCGTGGCGCACATCCATCCGCCCATAGGCTCGGCCACGGCGCTTATCCGTGCCCACCATCCGACAGTCTCCTTCTACCGCTATCTCTACAACACGGTGGGTGAGCCGTGGATTTGGTACGAGCGTCGCGCCATGAGCGACGAGGCCCTGGCCGCCATTCTCCACGACGACGCGGTGGAGCTCTACGTGCTCTACGTCGAGGGCGTGCCGGCAGGCTTCGTGGAGATCGATCGGCGCGACCGGCCCGATGTCGACCTGGCTTTCTTCGGCCTTGTCCCGGACTTCATCGGCCGCGGCCTTGGGCAATATCTTCTCGCCTCGGCCATCGACCTCGCCTGGATTGACGGCACCGAGCGCCTGACGGTCAACACCTGCACCCTGGACCACCACGGTGCCCTGCCGCTCTACCAGCGCTTCGG
>JANQIA010000313.1 GCA_028282405.1 Rhodovibrionaceae bacterium | reverse complement strand
CTCGACGATCAGTGGTCGACGCTGTTCTCCCGCGACAACATGCCGATCGACGTGATCATCTCGCCGGAAGCCGAGGTGGCCAAGGCGATCAGCAACCGGCTGCAGGTGCCGTCCGCCTTCGAGGTCATTCCGCTGGCCGACGGGCGCCTCACTTTGGCCGGTGTCCACGTCAAGAACGACACGCCGATCATCCTGACGCCGCTGCGTCAGCTCACCGAGATCTTCCCCGACCTGCATGTCACCATCGTCGGCATCCGCCGCAACGGCGAGGTCATCCTGGCGAGCGGCGGCGAGGAGCTGCGGCCGGGTGACGACGCTTATTTCATCTGCGATGTCACCCACTTGGAGCGCGCGCTCTCGTCCTTCGGCTATGAGGAGCGTGAGGCGCGGCGCGTGATCATCATCGGTGGCGGCAACATCGGTCTGCATTTGGCGCAGACCATCGAGGAGCGATACGCCGGCGTGCAGGCCAAGGTGATCGAGCTCGACAAGCAGCGCGCCGAAGTGGTCGCCCAGCAACTGGCTCGCACGGTCGTCATCCACGGCGATGCACTCGACACCGATATCATGGACGAATGCAATGTCGCGCAGACGGAGACGGTGGTGGCCGTCTCCAACGACGACGAGGTCAACATCCTCTCGTCGCTGCTGGCCAAGCGGCACGGGGCCAAGCGCGCCGTCACCCTGGTCAACTCCACGTCCTACGACGACCTCGTCGCGGGCCTCGGCATCGACACCATGGTCAGCCCGCGCGCCATCACCGTCTCGACCATCCTGCGCCATGTCCGGCGCGGTCGGATCCGCTCGGTCCACTCCATCTCGCACGGCGTCGGCGAGGTTATCGAGGCGGAGGCGCTGGAGACCTCGAGCCTGGTGGCGAAGCCGCTGCGTGAAGCCGATCTGCCGCCCGGCGTGATGATCGGTGCCATCCTGAGGGGGCGGGAGGTCATTATGCCGCGCGGCGACACGGTGATTTCGGCTGGCGATCTGGTGGTGCTCTATGCGACCACAAAAGCCGCCAAGCGGGTCGAGCGTCTCTTTTCGGTCAAGCTGGAGTTCTTTTAAGCTCTCCCGGTCTAGAGTGCTGTTCTCATGGCGCGCGTCCAACGCTGCAGTGGGCGGGCCGCAAGCATCGGAGGTCGCATGCCAAGATACGCCTACGTCAACGGGCGATACCGGCCGCACAATCATGCGTCGGTTCATATCGAAGACCGCGGCTATCAGTTCGCCGACGGCGTCTACGAGGTTGTGCCGGTGTCGCACGGCCGGCTGGTCGACGAGGACCTGCATCTCGATCGGCTGGAACGCTCGCTGGGCGAGCTGCGCATCGACATGCCCATGTCCCGCCGCAGCCTGAAGCTGGTCAGCGCCGAGCTGATGCGCCGCAACCGCCTGAGCAACGGCTTTCTCTACATGCAGGTCACCCGCGGCGTGGCGCCGCGCGATCATAAGTTCCCCAAGCAGGCGCTGCCGGCCGTGGTGATGACCACGCGCCAGACCAAGCCGGCGCAGCGCGAGGCGATCGAAGCCGGCGTGGGGGTGATCGCGATTCCCGACATTCGCTGGAAGCGGCGGGACATCAAGTCGGTCTCGCTGTTGCCCAACTGCCTCGGCAAGCAGCAGGCCTTCGAGGCCGGCGCCTACGAAGCCTGGATGGTCGACGACGATGGCTTCGTTACCGAGGGCACCTCGACCAACGCCTGGATCATCACCAAGGACAAGCGCCTGATCACCCGCCCGGCGACGGACGACATTCTCAACGGCATCACGCGCATCTCCCTCATTCGGACGGCCGAGAGCCTCGGTATCCCCGTTGAGGAGCGCCCCTTCACCTTGGAGGAGGCGAAAGACGCCAAGGAGGCCTTCATCACCTCCAGCAGCAACTTCGTCATGCCCGTGGTGCGCATCGACGACACCGCCATCGGCAACGGCCGCGCCGGCGAGCTCACTCTGCGGTTGCGTGACGGCTACGAAGCGGCGGTGGTGCGCGGCGAAGACCCGCCGGCGCTCCATTGACCTCGGCGCCGGCCCCGACCGCCTTTCTCTTCGACTGGGACAACACGCTGGTCGACACCTGGGCTGTCATCCACGCGGCCCTGCACGAGACCTTTGTCACCATGGGCCGTCGGCCCTGGACGGAAGAGGAGGTGCGGCGCAACGTGCGGGCCTCTGCGCGTGATGCCTTTCCGCAGCTCTTCGGGGAACGGGCTGAGGAAGCGACAGACTGCTTCTACCGCGCCTTCGAAGCGCGGCATCTCGACGCCTTGCGCCCGCTGTCAGATGCAGAGGCCTGCCTGCGGGCCTTGCATGCCCAAGGCCACTACCTCGGTGTGGTGAGCAACAAGCGCGGCTCCATCCTGCGCCGCGAGGTCGACCATCTCGGCTGGTCGGCGTTGTTCGGCGCGGCCATCGGCGCCAACGACGCGCCGCGCGACAAACCGGCGCCGGATCCGGTGCACCTGGCGCTGGAGCCGGGCGGGCTCAGTCCGTCGGCCGACGTTTGGTTCGTCGGCGATACCGATATCGATATGGCCTGTGCCCACAATGCCGGCTGCACCGCCGTCCTAATCGCCAAGGAAATGCCGTGTGAGGAAGAGTTTCACAGCGAGGCACCGGATAGGCATTTTGGCGACCTGGCTTCCTTG
>JANQIA010000310.1 GCA_028282405.1 Rhodovibrionaceae bacterium | reverse complement strand
GCTGGCGGCCAAGCGCCTGGGGGCCGACGTTATCAACATGCAGATCGCCTGGTCGTCCATCAAAAAGGGTGAGACATTGATCGACACGGCGATGACGCTGAACGCCATGCACCCCGACGTGCTGGTGGTGCGGCATCCCGACTCGGGCGCGGTCAAGCTGCTGAGCGAGAAGGTCAACTGTTGCGTCATGAACGGTGGCGACGGCAGCCACGAGCACCCGACCCAGGCGCTGCTCGATGCCCTCACGATCATACGTCGCAAGGGCCGTCTCGCCGGCCTGAAGGTCGCCATCTCCGGCGACATCAAGCACAGCCGGGTCGCCCGCTCGAACATCTATCTGCTGACCACCATGGGCGCCCAGGTGCGGGTGATCGCGCCGCCCACCTTGCTGCCCGCGGCCATCGAGCGGCTGGGTGTCGAGGCCTACACGGACATGCGCGCCGGGCTGAAGGACGTGGACATCGTCATGATGCTGCGGCTGCAGACCGAACGCATGCAGGGCAGCTTCGTGCCGTCCATCCGCGAGTACTTCCACTTCTTCGGGCTCGACCGGGAGAAGCTGAGCATGGCCAAGCCGGATGCCCTGGTCATGCACCCCGGCCCGATGAATCGCGGGGTCGAGATCGACAGCGAGCTGGCCGATGACATCGATCGCTCGGCCATCCGCGAGCAGGTCGAGATGGGGGTTGCCGTGCGCATGGCCTGCCTCGATGTGCTGACCGCGCCGGAGCGCAGTCGGCGCGCCCAGGCTCGCTGACCGGAGCGCCGGCCGTGTTTCACCGCGACCCGCCGCGCACCGCCTTCCTCAACGCCCGCCTGATCGATCCGGCGAGCGGCCTCGATGAACCAGGCGAGCTGCTGGCCGAATCCGGCCAGATCGTCGACTTCGGGCCGCGGCTGTTCGACAACGGCCCGCCGGAGGGCTGCATCGTGGTCGACTGCGGCGGCCGTCACCTGGCGCCGGGCCTCGTCGACATGCGGGTCGAGCTCGGCGAGCCGGGCAACGAGCACATGGAGACCTTCGGCAGCGGCGGCCAGGCGGCCGTCGCCGGCGGCGTCACCTCCATGGTCACGCTGCCCAATACCGAGCCGGTGGTTGACGACGTCGCCGGCGTCGAATTCGTCGCCCGCCGCGCCCGAGAGGAGAAGCTGGCCAAGATCTACACCTATGCCGCGGTGACGGTGGGGCTCGGCGGCAAGGAGATGACCGAGATCGGCCTGCTCCGGGAATACGGCGCGGTCGGCTTCACGGATGGGCACCGGGCCGTGGCCAGCGCCCAGGTTATGCACCGGGCGCTGAGCTATTCGCGCACCTTCGGCGCCGTCATCCTGCAGCACCCGGCGGAGCCGAGCCTCTCCGGCGGCTTGATGAACTCGGGCGAGCTCTCCACCCGCCTCGGTCTCGCCGGCATCTCGCCGCTCGCCGAGGTCATGATGGTGGAACGGGACCTCCGGATCGTCGAGATGACCGGCGGCCGCTATCACGTTTCCCACGTATCGGCGGGCGAGACGGTGGAGGTCATCCGCCGCGCCAAGGCGCGCGGCCTGAACGTGACCTGCGATACGGCGCCGCACTACTTCACCCTCAACGAGCTGGCCGTGGGCGATTACCGCACCTTCGCCAAGGTGTCGCCGCCCTTGCGCAGCGAGGACGACCGCCTTGCCGTGGTCCAAGGGCTGGTCGACGGCACCATCGACGCCATCGCCAGCGACCACAGCCCGCACGACCAGGACTCCAAGCGCCTGCCCTTCGCGCTGGCGGCCTTCGGCGTGGTGGGGCTGGAGACCCTGCTGCCGCTGTCGCTCGCCCTGGTCCACGAGGGTGCCCTCGACCTGCAGGGCATGCTGGCCAAGGTGACCTGCAATCCAGCGCAGATCCTCGATCTGCCCGCCGGGCGCATTGCCAAGGGCTGGCCCGCCGACCTGGTGCTCTTCGACCGCGACAAGCCCTGGCGCATCGATGCCGACGCCCTGCACAGCAAGTCGAAGAACTCGGCCTTCGACGGCCACATGGTTCAAGGACGCGTGCTGAGAACCTTCGTCGACGGGCGCACCGCCTTCACGATCGACGAGGGCGCCCTGCCCGGCGCCGAGCCGCTCCTGGAATCAGCCGGCGTCTAACCATGCCCGACCCGATTTCCTGGAGCCACGCCTGGCCCTATCTCTTGGCGGCACTTGCCGGTGGTTATCTGCTGGGCTCCGTGCCCTTCGGCCTGCTGCTCAGCCGCGCTGCCGGGCTGGGCGACATCCGCAAGATCGGCTCGGGCAACATCGGTGCGACAAACGTGCTGCGCACCGGGCGCAAGGACATTGCGCTGGCGACCGTGATACTCGATGGCGGCAAAGGCGCTCTCGCCGCCTGGATTGCCAGCTTCTGGGGCCCCGACGCCAGCCTCGTCGCCGCCTTCGGTGCGATCCTAGGCCATTGCTTTCCCATCTGGCTCGGCTTTCGCGGCGGTAAGGGCATCGCCACGGCCTTCGGCATCTTGCTCATCGTCGCCTGGCCGGTCGCCGCAGCCGCTGCCGCCACTTGGCTCTTGGTCGCTGTGTTGACCCGCTACTCCTCGCTCTCGGCCCTGATCGCCACGGCGCTTTCGCCACTCTACGCCTGGTTGCTGATGGGCGACCTGCAGCTCGTCGAGTTCTGCGCCTTACTTGCCGTACTGCTCTGGGTGCTCCACCACCGCAACATCCGTAACCTCTTGACGGGCAAGGAAAGTAAGATCGGCGGCAGCAAGCAGGCAGCCGGATGATCCACAGCTTTTGCTGCACTGCCACGCCATTGTCACCTGACGTCGAGCCCGCTCTCCCGCATACTCGGACACTCGACTCCGCATTCGTCCGCATTCGATCGTCGCGCCCATGGCCATGAACGACGCCGACCGGGATCGCTTCCGCAAGCTCCTGACGCTTGCGGCGGAGAGCCCTTTCGCCGGAGAACGGGAAGCCGCCCTCATCGCTGCCGAGCGCTTGGCCGCCAGGAACGACCTCAGTCTCGAGGAAGCGGCACGCGGCTTTACCGGTGGCGAGCAGCAAGAGACCAAGAGCCGGCCAAGGCGGCCGCGGGACGAGCAACGCTCGGCCTGGATGCACAACGTCTACTCGCACTATGCCTACGACGCGGCGGCCTCGCGCGCCCGTCAGGAGCATCGCAAGAACGTGGAGGCGGAGCAGCGCGCCGAAGAGCAGCGTCAGCGCGACCAGCGCAGCTGGAGCCGACAGTTCCGCGCCCGCAGTCGCCAACGCATCCCGCCGCTCGAGCACGCCCGCATCCTGATGCAGGAAACCCGCTTTCCCCTGCGCGAGATCTCCGTCATCACCGGGGTCAGCATGCACGACCTGGTGGGCTTGAAGCTGAAGCTGCGCGAAGCGTCCTAAGCGGGAGAGATCGGGGGCGTCACTCGGCGCCCTTGCTCTCCGCGGCATAGCCCACGTGCTGCAGCGCTTCCGTGATCTCGCCGAGGATGGCCGGGTCGTCGATGGTGGCCGGCAGCTTGTACTCCTCGCTGTCCGCGATCTTGCGCATGGTGGCGCGCAGGATCTTGCCGGAACGGGTCTTGGGCAGGCGCTTGACCACCGTGACGGTCTTGAAGGCGGCCACCGGGCCGATACGCTCCCGCACCATCTTGACCACCTCCTGAGCGATCTCCTCGTCGGGGCGCTCCACCCCGGCATTGAGCACCAGGAAACCGAGCGGCAGCTGTCCCTTCAGCGTGTCGGCGGCGCCGATCACCGCGCACTCGGCGACGTCGGGATGGGCGGCCAGGACCTCTTCCATCGCCCCGGTCGACAGACGGTGCCCGGCGACATTGATGATGTCGTCGGTCCGCGCCATGACGAAGACGTAGCCGTCCTCGTCGATCATGCCGGCGTCGCCGGTCTGGTAGTAGCCGGGGAACTCACTGAGATAGGCGTTGAAGAAGCGCTCCTTGGCGTTCCACAGGGTCTGCATGGTGCCCGGCGGCATGGGCAGCTTGCCGACGATGGCGCCGATCTCTCCCGCCGCCAGGGGATGCCCGTCCGCACCCAGCACATCCAGCGCCCAGCCCGGGACCGGCCGGGTGGGTGAACCCGGCTTGACCGGCAACGGCTCGATACCGAGGCAGTTGGCGGCGATCGACCAGCCCGTCTCGGTCTGCCACCAGTGATCGATCACCGGGACGCCGAGCTTCTCCTCCGCCCAGCTCAGGGTGTCGGGGTCGCAGCGCTCGCCCGCCAGGAACAGGGCCCGGTACTGGCTGAGATCGTAGTCGCCGATCAGGCTGCCGGTCGGGTCTTGCTGGCGGATGGCGCGGAAGGCCGTCGGCGCGGTGAACATAGTCGAGACCTTGTGCTGGCTGATCACCCGCCAGAAGGCGCCGGCATCGGGTGTCCCGACCGGCTTGCCCTCGTAGACGACGGTGGTGCAGCCGTGCAGCAGCGGCGCATAGACGATGTAGGAGTGGCCGACGACCCAGCCGACGTCGGAAGCGGCCCAGTACACCTCGCCGGGCTCGACGTCGTAGATGTTCTTCATGGACCACTTCAGCGCCACCGCATGGCCGCCGTTATCCCGCACGATGCCCTTGGGCTGCCCGGTGGTGCCGGAGGTGTAGAGGATGTAGAGCGGGTCGGTCGCCGCCACCAGCACGCAGTCGTGCGGTGCGGCGTTGGCGAAGCTCTCCTGCCAGTCCCGGTCGCGCGGCCCCATCTCCGCTTCGGCCTGCGGGCGCTGCAGGACCACGCAGTGGTCCGGCTTGTGCTGCGCCATCTCGATGGCGGCATCGAGCAGAGGCTTGTAGGCCACGACCCGGTTGGGCTCGATGCCGCAGGAGGCCGAGAGGATCATCTTCGGCGTGGCGTCGTCGATGCGGGTCGCCAACTCGTTGGCCGCGAAGCCGCCGAAGACCACCGAGTGGACGGCGCCGAGGCGGGCGCAGGCCAGCATGGCCATGACCGCTTCCGGCACCATGGGCATGTAGATGATCACCCGGTCGCCGGCGCCGACGCCCAGCGCCGCCATGCCGCCGGCAATCCGCGCCACCTCGTCGCGCAGCTCGCGATACGTGTAGCTCCGGATGGTGTCTGTGATCGGCGAGTCATAGATCAGCGCCGCCTGATCGGCACGCCCGCCCTCCACATGGCGGTCGAGGCAGTTATAGCAGGTGTTGAGCCGGCCGCCGGTGAACCAGCGGTAATAGGGCTTGTCGCTGTCGTCCAGCACCTTGCTCCAGGGCTCGACCCAATCGATAGCCTGGGCGGCGTCGCTCCAGAAGCCCTCGGGATCCTCGATGGAACGGCGGTGCAGCTCGTCGAAGCGGCCCATTCAGCTCTCCTCCCCGTCACGTCGGCCCGCTGCGGCGGGCGCGGCTGTTCTCTCT
>JANQIA010000308.1 GCA_028282405.1 Rhodovibrionaceae bacterium | reverse complement strand
CGGCCTCTACAAGTCGGCCAAGAAGTACTACTACCCGGGCTGGCACGAGCCGGCGACGCTGCTCGACAACTTCGTCAGCCTGACGGTCTGGGAGTCGCTTCCGAACGACCAGAAGGCCATCATCGAGGCGGCCAACGCCTACGCCAATGCCTACGTGATCAACGAGTTCACGGCGAAGAACAACGCCGCGCTCGAAACCCTGGTCACCGAGCACGGCGTCGAGGTGAAGCAGTTCCCGGACGAGGTGCTGAACGGCCTCGGCAAGCTCTCCGGCGAGGTCATCGGCGACCTGGCGAACCAGGACGCGATGTCCCGCGAGGTCATGGAGTCGATCATTGCTTTCCGCAAGCAGTCGATCTCCTACGCCTCCTTCTCGGAGCGTGCCTTCTACAACGCGCGCTCGCTGCCCTTCGACTGGGTCACCCTGTAAGCAGGGCGCAGCTCAGATTGCAGTCTTGCCGGCGGGGCCTTCGGGCCCCGCCGTTGTTTCTGCGACAAGACCTACCGTTCGGTGGCAGCCCACCAAGGCGGCTGCCCGGTGGCGAACGGCACTTAGCTGCGGGCGCCGCGACCGCCGAAACGATCGAGACCGTCGCCGCCGCTCATCATACCATGACGCACCAAGGCTGCCTGGCAGCGCGCAACCAACGGCTTCATGTTGCAAGCCTCAGCCAAGGAGAGCGCGCTCTCATAGCAATTCGCTGCCGCTTTTGCGTCGTTGGTAACGGTCAAGATCTCGCCTCGCGTCCAGAGGGCTTCGGCCTTGTTGCCCCATTCCTTGCACTGCTCGGCGAGCTCCAGAGCGCGCTCCACTGAACTCTCCGCCGCTTTCACGTCGCCACTGGCCAGCGCCGCCTCGGCGAGCCACGCCATTTCGAGGGAGTGGCTCACCAGAATCCCAAGCTCGCGGGACCGCGCGACCGCGGCCTCCAGGCATTTCCGACCCTCCGCCGGCTCGTTGCCCAAGACCAGGGCATGGCCCAGCGCAGATGAGAGATTCGTGAACCAAGCCACCAAGTCCCAGTTCTCGCAGATCCGAAGCCCCTCCTCCAACAAGGGGACCGCAACCTCGAGATCGCCACGATGCAAATGCAGGAACCCGGCGGAGTAGATCGCAATGGCCGAGGTCAGGGGGTGATCGATGGAGCGGGAGAACCGCACGACCTCGTCGGCGGCGCGGCTGCCAACCTCAAAGTCGCCCAATCTCGCAAGCGCCCACAGGCGCCAAGACTCGAAGAAGAGATAGCCCGGTCCGGGCAGACCGAACGTGTGGTGCTCATAGCCTTGCGAGAGTGCGGAGATAGCCGATCCCAAGAGGGTCGCCGATTGCTTGAAGTCACCGAGCGCGTAGTGTGCCGATGCGATGTAGGCGTTGGTTAGAATCTCGAGCTCTCGGTCCTGTGCGCTGCGGGCAAGAACCAAGGCGCGATGCCCGGCGGAGACCGAATCATCCGGCCGCCCAAGCAGAGCCATGTCTCGCGCAATGTAGGCCGACAGGCGGGCACGACGCTGAGGCGCGATAAAGCCGCGGCTTAGTTGTTCGACACGCTGCAGATTGTCGAGGTCCTTTTGGATCTCACCCAAGGGATAGAGCACATTCCGCAAATCGAAACTGATCTCGATCGCGCTCTCCAACGTCTCGGCGTTTTGCGGCACCAGCTCGCAATAGCGGAGCGCCTCTTCGAAGAAAGCGACGGCGCTCTTGTAAGCCGATCTCTCCGCCGCGCGGCGACCGGCGGTACGGG
>JANQIA010000263.1 GCA_028282405.1 Rhodovibrionaceae bacterium | reverse complement strand
GTCGACGTGCAGGTGCAGGTCTCGCCCGGCATGCCGAGCTTCCGGGTGGTCGGCCTGCCCGACAAGGCGGTGGCCGAAAGCCAGGAGCGGGTGCGCGCCGCCTTCCACGCCCTGGGACTCGCCCTGCCACCCAAGCGCATCACCGTCAACCTGGCGCCGGCCGACCTCTTGAAGGAGGGCAGCCACTTCGACCTGCCCATCGCGCTCGGCCTCATGGCGGCGCTGGGTGCGGTGCCGCCCGAGGAGGCGGCGGGCTTCGTCGCCCTGGGCGAGCTGGCGCTGGACGGGCGCCTCACCGCCGTCGCCGGGGTGCTGCCTGCCGCCATGCACGCGGCGGAGCGGGGCCAGGGCTTCCTCTGTCCCGCGGCGCAGGGCGGGGAGGCGGCCTGGGCCGAGGGCGTCGAGGTGCTGGCACCCGACAGCCTGGTGGCCGTGATCAACCACTTCAAAGGCTCGCAACTCCTGGCGCGCCCTGAGCCGGCCCTGGCCGAAGCCGGCGCGCCCGGTCTCGACCTGCTCGACATCAAGGGGCAGGAGACGGCCAAGCGCGCCCTCGAGGTCGCCGCCGCCGGCGGCCACAACCTCTTGCTCATCGGCCCGCCGGGCGCCGGCAAGTCCATGCTGGCCCAGCGTCTGCCCGGCCTGCTGCCGCCGCTCACCCCGGCCGAGGCGCTCGAGGTCTCCATGATCCACTCGGTGGCGGGCTTGCTGCAGGGCGGGCGGCTCTTGCGCCAACGCCCCTTTCGCGACCCGCACCATTCGGCCTCGACCCCGGCGCTGGTCGGCGGCGGCATGAGGGCCCGGCCCGGCGAGGTCTCTCTGGCGCACCAGGGGGTGCTCTTCCTCGACGAGCTGCCGGAGTTCAACCGCGGCACGCTGGAGGCGCTGCGCCAGCCCTTGGAGAGCGGCCGCGCCGCCATCGCCCGGGCGAACGCGCACGTGCACTATCCCGCACGCGTGCAGCTCGTCCCCGCCATGAACCCCTGCCGCTGCGGCTACCTCGGCGACGAAGCCCTGGCCTGCAGCCGCGCGCCGCGCTGCGCCGGCGACTACCAGAGCCGCATCTCCGGCCCGCTGTTCGACCGGATCGACCTGCACGTGGAGGTGCAGGCGGTGAGCGCCGCCGACCTCTCCCTGCCGCCGCCGCGCGAGGCCTCGGCCCAGGTCGCCGAGCGCGTCGCGGCCGCCCGGGAGGTACAGCGCGCACGCTACCGCGCACTCAATGGCGGCCCGCCCATCGCCAGCAACGCCGAAGCCGACGGCACGCTGTTGGAGGAGGTCGCCGCCCCCGATGCCGAAGGGCGCCGCCTGCTCACCGAGGCGGCAGAGCGTATGCGGCTCTCCGCCCGCGGCTATCACCGGGTGCTCAGGGTCGCCCGCACCCTGGCCGACCTGGCCGGCGAGCCGGACGTCCGCCGCCCGCACATCGCTGAAGCGCTCTCCTACCGCCGCATCGCCCCGGCGCGGGGGTAGGGGTGCTGGAGACGGGGCAACGCGCCTTGGCGGCCGTCGCATCCCTAAGCCAACGCGAGTGTCACGCTCTCATGCAGAATTGGCGGATGGTGAGCTGGCTTGCAGCAGTTCCGATCTGGCGGTTTGCAGGAAGCGCGAGATTTCCAGTCCGACGCTCGCCTGCATGGCGATCTCGAGGCCGCTGTCTTTGGCGAAGGCGGCGTCCAGTTGGTGGAACTGCCAGACGATGACCCGGCTCGGACGCGCGGTCGTGACCGAGACGGACGTGGTGAAGTCCGTATCCCGGTGCAGAAGGGCGATGCCGCCGAGAAAGCGGCCCTCGCCGAGTGTGTCGACGCGCTTTCCGTCCGACTCGACACTCACGTTCCCGTCGACGATGAGCGAGAGCGCGTTCACCGGCTGGCCCTGGTTGAGCAGGACCGTCCCCGCCGGCTCGGATGACCAGGCGCCCAGGCGGAACAGCTTGAAGGCATCGCGCTCATTCATGTTCGGGAAGGCAAGCTTGTAGAGCCGCCGTTCCTCGTCGGTGAAGGGCACCGGCCGGCGATCCAGAATCAGCTTCGTGATCCAGAAGACGTTGATCGCGAGGAAGACCAGGTTCCAACCGAACGGGGCCCAAAGCGGCTCGGTCTGAAGATAGTAGTACGGCAGGAGCAAGGTGCCGCCGACGACGGTGAGAACCCGCAGCCAGAGAATGTCCCGCACCGAATAGGACATCAGGTAAAAAACGTTGGCTACGCTGACGAGTGCATCGAGTCCCAGCATGGTCTCCCCTTATCGCGACGGCTGTACGCCGGGATAGCTTAGCACCGCGCGGCCGCTTGGGCGCCGTTAGCGAAAGCGCTCGCTGGCACCAAATCGCCGCTCTTCGGTCCGCCCTCCGGACCACTCGGGCCCCGGTCCGCCGCAAATCAGCGGTTGAGCCGCCCATGGCCCTGTTAGCGCGTTGCATTCGCAAGCACCCCGCCAATATGGAGTTGGACTCGGGGACTCCCGGTCGAACACCCGAAACAGCGGAGGAATGTATGGCCTATTATTTCTTCATGCCGGCGGTGAACATCATGGGATCCGGCGGGCTGGCCGATACCGGCCGGGAGATCCAAGCCCTGGGTTTCAAGAAGGCGCTCATCGTCACCGATGCGCCTTTGCATCGGGAGCTCAAGGCCACCAAGGTCCTGACCGATCTGTTGGACGAAATCGGCGTCGGCTACGCGGTCTACGACGGGGTCGAGCCCAACCCGACCACCGCACAGGTCGATGCCGGCACCGCGCTGCTCAGGCAGGAAGGCTGCGACTTCATCATCTCCTTCGGCGGCGGCTCGCCCCATGACGCGGCCAAGGGCATCGGGATCCTGGCGACCCATGGCGGCGACATCCGCGACTTCGAAGGCATCAATCAGATGACCAAGCCGATGATGCCCCTGGTTGCCATCAACACCACGGCGGGCACGGCCAGCGAGATGACCCGCTTCGCCATCATCACCGACGAGACCCGCCACGTGAAGATGGCGATCGTCGACTGGCGGACGACCCCGACCCTCTCCGTCGACGACCCGGACCTGATGGAGGACATGCCGGCGTCCCTGACCGCGGCGACCGGGATGGACGCCCTGACCCATGCCATCGAGGCCTATGTCTCGACGGCGGCCACGCCGGTCACGGACTCGGCGGCGCTGCATGCCATCAAGCTGGTCTCCGGCTTCCTGGCCCGGGCGGTGAAGGACGGCCACGACCACGAGGCGCGCGAGATGATGACCTACGCCGAGTTCCTGGCGGGGATGGCGTTCAACAGCGCGAGCCTCGGCTACGTCCACGCCATGGCCCACCAGCTTGGCGGCTTCTACGATCTGCCCCACGGGGTCTGCAACGCGATCCTCTTGCCGCACGTCCAGGCCTATAACGCCCAAGTCGTGCCGGAGCGTTTCGTCGAGATCGCCAAAGCCATGGGCATCGACACCCGCGACATGACCGCGTCCGAGAGCGCCCAGGCGGCGCTGGACGCCATCCGGGCGCTGTCGGCGGAGGTCGGCATTCCCCCCAACCTGGCGTCGTTCGACGTGGTCAAGCCCGAGGACTTCGGGACCCTGGCCGACAACGCGATGAAGGATGCCTGCGGCGCAACCAACCCGAAGCAGCCCATGAAGGACGAGGTCATCGCCCTCTACCAGGCCGCTTACCAGGGACAGGCCGCCTAAGCGCCTGCCCGTCGTCTGGCTGATCTGGCTGGGGAGGCGGCGAGCATCCGCCTCCCCATTGCCGAAGCGCTGAGTGATTGCCGCTTCGCCCTGGCGCGGGGGTAAACGCGCCTTCGCTTACTGCACGCCGCGGGCAAAGGGCCCGAACCGGGACGCGATAGGCTCCGCCTCTAGATAACCCTCGCCATCCTCCGGCACATCGCCTGCGGCGAAGGTCTCGATCTCGAGGGTGAAGGTGTAGTAGGGCTCCTGGCCCGTTCTGGACCGGAAGCGGTCGCTCAGCACCCGGAAGTAGGCGTGCTGCTTTTCGAGCGTTGTCTCGGCCGCTTTGGCGAGCCCGAAGGCCTCGATCTCTTGGCGGTTGTTGCGACGGTTGCCCTCGACGTAAATGCGGTACTGGTTCGGTCCGATGGCCGATGCCGTCGGCGACTGATCGTGGCCTTCGTAGGTCACCGGTGCGCAGGCGGCGAGGACAAGCAGAGCGGCAAAGCCGACGCATATCGCCGATCGGCGGCCGATCGTCATCGCTTCAGCTCCGAGACGCGAACGACCATCTCGCCCGAGACGTTGGGATAGAGCGGCAGGATCGCGCGCGCCTGCTCCGCGTTGCTGTCGACCCGCAGCAGCTCGGGGAAATCGCCGGTGGCGTTGAGAATGATGTCGCCGACGTAGACGATCTCGCCTGCCTTGATCTCGAAACCGGGGATGAGCCCGGCTTCGTAGAGAGCGACAGGGTTGGTGTCGTAGAGCAGACTGCCTTCCGACGGCACAACATTGAGAACCCTGTTGTCGATTCGGATCCAAGACAGGATGTAGAGACCGGGGTGCAGCTTCACTAAGACATGTTCGGCCTGCGTGTAGTCCTCGTCATTGCAGGCCGGGCGGTTGAAACAAAGGCCGCGCCTGACCACGAACACGGTGTCTCGGGTGCGGTCATCGAAGGCCCTGCTTGCGCTTTGCTTGGTTATGGGATCGAACTCCCGCCAAACGAAAAAGATCGGTCTGAAATTCCGCCCGATAAGCCCGAATTCCTCTGGCGTTCCGTCTTCGGTTCTCGTGCCCATGACCGCCAGACCGGTCGGGGCATCCGGGCTATGGGTGACGTTGACGGGCGCTTCCGTATCGTTGATGCCGTCCAGCGTGCTGGCGCAACCCGTGACGGCGAGCGCAAGGACTGCTGCCGCGAGCGCGCGCTGGCAGCGGGCGCGAAGAGGGTTCAGTTTGCGGTCCTTCCAGAGAGTCGGTCCAAGACGCGGAACGCTGACAGAGCGCCAGCTGCTTTGGGCAAACTGGACGGCAGATTGTAGCGGCATAGGGTCCCCCAAGTGAGCGTAGCGTCGGAGTTTTTGTCTCTGACGCGCAGTAGTAGGAACCTATTGCCTTACAACTCGCAAAAGCTCAAGCAGCCGAGCGGCGCCAGCCCCGGCTTGCAGCCACTCTGCTTGGCCACGCGCTTCTGCATTCTTCCCATAACCTGATAGACTCTCCGCCATGGCCGGGCTGGCGGAGAGATGGAAGGCCTGGGCGGAGCGCATCTGGTGGATCCGAGGGGCCGCCGCGGGCATGGCCATGCTCGGCGCCATCCCCGAGTTCATGGACTTGAGCGAGTTCGAGTTCGTGCGCGCCTTCCACGCCATCATCGTGGGCTGGAACAAGCTCGCCGCGCTGTTCGGGGACTGGCTCGGCACGCTCTTCGGCGTCTCCCCGCTCTCGCACCGAGTCATCAACGCGAGCCTCTTCGGCCTCGCCTTCGGCCTGCCGGCGGCTTCGGCCGCGCTGATGCCCTGGTGGCGGAAGCGGCGGGCGGGCGACGGCGGCAAGCCGCTCCTCTGCCGCGACAATCACCGGCCGATCGCGCTCTCCTCCTGCTTCGTCGTCTCGACCGCGGCCTGCTTCGGCCTGGTCTACTACCTGGCCGTCAGCCTGCCGCGGCTGGCCGGGGCGCCGCAGGCGGTCTTCGTCTACGTCCTGCTGGCCGCGCTGGTGCTCTTCTTCACGGTCATGCTGGCCCGCGTCTTCGGCCTGGAGCTGCACGAGGCCCTGAAGCACCTAAAAGGCGTCCGCAGGGGCAGCGTTTATGTATTCTGCTTCATCGTCGTCGTCGAAATCCTCTACCTGCTCAAGGTCGGCGGCGGCTCCGTCAATGCCTTCGCCTGCGGGATCCTCGAGATGCCAGAGAGTGAGTGCGTGTGAGGGTGACGCAACGCGCCCTGCATGCGGTCGCGGCGCCGCGCTACGGCCTATGGCTGCGCGCGGCGACCGGTGGACCGCTTGAGTAGAATGCTTTTCATTGACGCGACGCGCGTCAGCAGTCGAGGCTGTCGCAGCTGCAAGCAATGACAGCTGTCGTCTCTTGTTCTAGAGGGGGGTCGCAAAATGAATTTGATAGGTGCCGATGGCCCGGTCGTCTATGTCGGGCTGTTTATTGTCATCGTGATCTGTG
>JANQIA010000234.1 GCA_028282405.1 Rhodovibrionaceae bacterium | reverse complement strand
TCGACCTCGCTGAACATGGTGTGCATCAGATCGCGCTTTTCGACACCCACGCCGTGCTCGCCGGTCAGTACCCCGCCGACCTCGACGCAGAGCTTCAAGATGTCGGCGCCGAAGGCCTCGGCCTTCTCGATGTCGCCCGGCTTGTTCGCATCGTAGAGGATGAGCGGATGCAGGTTGCCGTCGCCGGCGTGGAAGACGTTGGCGACCCTCAGGCCGTGCTTGGCCGACATATCCTGCATGCCCTTGAGCACCCGGCTCAACTGGCCGCGCGGGATGGTGCCGTCCATGCAGAGGTAGTCCGGCCCGATGGCGCCGACCGCCGGGAAGGCGTTCTTGCGCCCGGCCCAGAACTGCAGCCGCTCCTCTTCCGAGTCCGAAGCCTTGATGTAGGTGGCGCCCTGCCCGCGCGCGATCTCGGAGACGGACTCGATGAGGTGGTCCACCTCGCTCTGGGTGCCGTCGAGCTCGCAGATCACCAGGGACTCGCAGTCGCGCGGATAGCCGCAGGCCTGGAAGTCGTCGGCGGCGATGATGGCCATCTTGTCCATCATCTCGAGACCGCCGGGGATAATGCCTTGGGCGATGATGGCGGCGACGCAGTCGGCGCCGTTGTCGACTGTGGGGAAGCCGAGCAGCAGGCCGCGCGCCGTCTGCGGCTTCTGCAGGATGCGCACCGTCACCTCGGTGATGACGGCCAGCAGGCCCTCCGAGCCGGTCATCAGGCCCATGAGATCGTAGGCCTCGGAGTCCAGGTGCTTGCCGCCAAGCTGCACCACCTCGCCGCCGAACAGCACCACCTCGAGGCCCAGGATGTTGTTGGTGGTGAGGCCATACTTCAGGCAATGCACGCCGCCGGCGTTTTCGCCCACGTTGCCCCCGATGGAGCAGGCGATTTGTGATGACGGGTCGGGCGCGTAGTAGAAGCCCTTGTGCTCCACCGCCTTGCTGATCGCCAGGTTGGCGACACCCGGCTGCACCCGGGCGCAGCGGTTGGCGTAGTCGACTTCCAGCACCTTGTTGAACTTGCCCATGGCGAGAAGGATGCCGTCGCCGAGCGGCAGCGAGCCGCCGGAGAGCGAGGTCCCCGCCCCGCGAGGCACCACCTTGACGTTCATCTCCTTGGCCAGCGCCATGATCTCGGAGACCTGCGGCACCGTCTCAGGCAGCGCCACCACCAACGGCAATTGCCGGTACATGGTCAGGGCATCGCACTCGTAGGCGCGCAGCTCGCGCTCCTCGTCGATGACGTTGTCGTGGGGCAGGATCTGCCGCAGCCGCTCGATCAGCCGCGCGCGGTTGGCGAGGATGGCCTCCTCGGGCTTGGGCATGGTGAGCGACATCTTCTTCCTCCCGGTCGGCCTTCTATGTGGCCCGTCGCGCCTCTTCCGGGCGCTCTTTCAAGGATGAGCCAACTACCCGCCCCTGTGAAGAGCGGCCTACGCAAAAGACACTCCAGCGCCCCAGTGGACGCGCAAAGTGGTATTACCAATTCGATATAGGCGGGTCAAACCGGCGGGCAAGAGCCGATTGTCCAGGCGGGACGACTCATGCTCAGCACAAGCAATACGATCTCAAGCAGTGGTGAGAGGCTTGTCGCGCTCTTTGAGATACGGAGCTGCAGATTGGGGCTGCATGGCGCAGGCGGCACGCCGTCTGCGCCCGATGCTCGATTCCCAATAGGGCTCAGGCAATCTTGATCAGCAACCGGCCACGGATACGCCCGTCCAAAAGCGATTCTGCCAGGCTTTCGACATCGTCGAACTCCACCTCGCGAGTGATGGCCGAGAGCGCCCGGCGATCAAGTGTCTCGTCCAGAAGGCGCCAGGCTGCTTCCCGCACCGCCTTCGGCGCCATAACGGAGTCGACGCCGGCCAGAGTCACGCCGCGCAGAATGAACGGCATCACCGTCGCCGGCAAATCGGCGCCCTGGGCCAGGCCGCATGCTGCAACGACGCCGTCGTACTTGATCATCGACAGGATGTTCGCGAGGGTCGTGCTACCGACCGCGTCGACCGCAGCCGCGAAACGCTCCTTGTTGAGCGGCCTCACCTTGGCATCCGAGAATTCTCGCCGGTCGATGATCTCCGATGCACCGAGGGACTTCAGGTAAGCCTCCTCCGCCGTGCGCCCGGTCGACGCAGCTACGGTATAGCCAAGTGTGGACAGCAGCGAGATCGCGAGCGAACCAACACCGCCGGCCGCACCGCTGACCAGCACAGTCCCCCGATCCGTCCCGACGCCGAGATCGATCAGCCGTTGAACGCACAAGGCAGCCGTGTAACCCGCCGTGCCGATCGCCATGCAGTCGGCTGCGCTGAGGCCTTGCGGCGCCTTTAGAAGCCAGTCCCCCTTCACCCGGGCAAAACCGGCGTAGCCGCCATGATGAACCTCGCCGACCCCCCATCCGTTCAGGATCACGCTGTCGCCCGGCGCGAAGTCGGCATGGTCTGACGCCGTCACCTCGCCGGCAAAGTCAATGCCGGGAATCATCGGAAACCGTCGCACCACCGGGCCCCTGCCCGTGATCGCCAAGGCATCCTTGTAGTTCATCGTGGTGTGGGTCACCCGAACGGTGACATCGCCTGCCATCAGGTCAGGCTGAGAGATCGCATGCCACGCGGTCGTCTGCGTTTTCTCGCCGTCCGGGCGGTCGATCATGAAGGCTCTGAAGGTGTCGGGCATGCCGGTCATTCCTTTCTTGGGTTTTCGGTGGATGATGTGCGTTGCCGGCGCCGGACACCGCTTCCCTGGCGCGGCGCATGGGCCGGTCGGATTTGCATGGGCCTGGCCGGCCGCCAGCGCAGCGCGTGCAGGCGGCGCATCATCTCGACCCCAATCACCGGGCCGATCCCAAGAATGGCGAGGGTCCCTGCCCAGCCAAGACGATCGGCCAGCATTGGAGCCGCCTGGACGGTGAAGGCGGTTAGCAGAAAGCCCAGCGCCGTTTGGAAAGTCATCAGGCTGCCAGCTCGGTCCCGCGGCGCGGCATCGGCGACCAGGGCGGAAAACTGTGCCGAATCGGGGATGACCAGCGCGCCCCACAGCAGAATGCACAGAATCGTGAGCCAAGGCGGTCCGGCGAAGCTGAGTGCGGTGGCGAAGGCCGCAGCCGCGCTTCCTGCGAGGCACCAGCCGGCCAGCCTCGCTTTGCCGAGCCGGTCCGCAAAGGCGCCGACTGGAACGCAGACGAGGGCCCCGAGAGCGATTGCCGCGAAGGCGGTCAGTCGCGCCGCATCCCCGGCGGCATCGCCCCAATAGGGGCCGAAGGAGATTGCAGCCGCAACGGCGATCCAAGCCCAAAAGGCGTAGAGCTCCCACATATGGCAGAGGTAGCCGAGATAGGCGAGGCGGATCGCCGGTTGCGTCCACACCAACTTCAAAGCCGCCGGATCGAGCGCTGGCGCCGTTGCATGAAGCGGACCCAGCCGCGTAAAGGCGATCAAACCGGCGGCCGCCACGGCGAGCAAGCTGGCGACGGAGACGGTAAAGCGCCAGTCGGCCCCGCCGGCGAAGGCGATCAAGTGCGGCGCGGCAGAGCCAAGCGTCAGCGCCCCCACGATGAGGCCGACCAAGAGCCCGCGGCGACGCACGCTCCAGCCGACGGCGATCTTCATGCCGACCGGATAGACGCCAGCCAACAAGGCCCCCGTAAGGCCACGCAGCACGACCTGGATCGGGTCGCCCAGAGGCGTCGCCAGGAGTGCCGCGTTGCACAGCGCAGCGCCGAGGGCAGACACGGCGAAGACGACGCGCGGGTCATAGCGGTCGGGTGTCCCGTGGACGGCGAACAAGAGGGCCCCGATTACAAACCCCACCTGTACGGCCGACGACAAGCTGGCTGTCATGACGGGCGAGAGCTCAGCTTCGGCCTGGATCTCAGGTACGACGGCAGCGGACACGAACCAAAGGCTCATGGCCGCCATTTCTGCCAACACCAGGAACGCCATGCTGCGCTTCATGCCGGAAGCGCTTCGCCGGGAAACAGGTGCAGCGGCAATCCTGCTGCCCGGTTCGGGGCCTGCGGTCACAGCTCCCCCGCCTCGATACGCCGCCGCAAGACGGCGCGATCGGCCTTACCGGTCCCGCCGATCGGCAGCTCGGCCGCAAAGTGGATGCGATCGGGCAGCTTGAAGCGCTCGATGCGGCTCTTCGCCCACTCGTGCAGCGCTTCGGCGGTCGGTACGGCGCCCGGCCGCGGCACGCACATCAGGTGCACCGCCTCCCCGACTCGCGGATCGGCCGCGCCGGTCACCAGCACGGCAGAGAGGCCCGGATGGCCAGCGAACAATCGCTCGATCTCCAGCGGCGCGATCTTGTTGCCGGCCCGATTGATCAGGTCCTTGCTCCGCCCGACCAACTGAACCCGCCCATCGCCCAGATCACGCGCGAGATCACCGGTCCTGATCCAACCAGACGACATGATCTGCGCGGTCGACTCGGGATTATCTAGGTAGCCCAACATGGCAAAGGGCGTGTTGATCAAAAGCTCACCGCTCGCCGGATCGATACAAAACCGCTCCTCGGGAGCAATGCTGCCAAGGCTGTCATCACCGACCTCTTCGCCGCTATCGAAGTGGTAGAAGTCCGAGGTGCCGGTCTCGGTCAGGCCGAAGATGCTAACGATCTCGCAGCGCGGCCAGAACGACAGGAGCTGACGCCTGAGCGTGGCGGTGACGGGCTCTCCACCGGTCAGGATCTGCGACAGCGTCCCGGTGCTACCGGGAGGCGGCGAGGGCAGCATGCGCAAGAGGGTCGGCACGGCCGCCAAATGCGTGACCCCCGCTTGCGCGATAAGCTCCGCTGCGGCGGCCGGATCGAGCCGGTCGCGCAGATGCACCGTACCGCCGCGCGACAGCGTGAGAAACGTCGCCCACTGACCGAAGCTGAAGGTCAGTTGCAGCGGGACGAGCGTGACGGCGGCAGAGGGGAAATCGAGCTGCCGGCCGATTGCATCCAGCTTTGCCGCCGCGCGTGCCGCAGACAGGACGACGCCCTTCGGCGCCCCGGTCGATCCGGAGGTGAAGGTGACAAAGCCTGCGCCTTGCAAAAGCGGCCGTTCGGGTGGCAGGGCTTCCTTCAATCGGACCAATCCGGCGCCTCGGACCGGCATGTTCGATGACGCATCGGGCGTCAGCTCAAGCGCGAAGCGCGCGCCGACCGCATCGAGGATCCCGGTGAGACTATTCGCGTGGGCGCGGCGGTGCAGCGGTACCGGGACGCCACCGGCCTCCTGAATCGACAGGATTGCAGCAACGTCGGCGGACCGGTTGGAGACCGGGACGATCACCGGCTCGTGCGGAGCGATGCCGGCCTCGCGAAGCAGACCGTGTGTGTCACGGACAAGGCAACGAAGCCCGTCGGCCTCGAGCCGGGTAAAGCCGTCCTCGACCGCGCCCTGCCCGAGGCCGCTCAGCACCTTGCTGGAATAGTCACCCATCTCTGGCTTCCCGGATGCCTCTGCCGGCACAAGGCGGGCAAGACGGGTTCAAACGGCGAAACGACGATCGCGCCAAGCGAGCGCGGCCTTCAAGCCGCCCTCGCGAAGCAACTTCAGGAAGGCGCGCTTATCGCCGCTTCCCTCCCCTTCCAACGTCGTATCGATCTCCAATGCCCGCTCAAGACCCTGCGAGAGGCCGGCAATGTCGAGGCTTTCGTTGATCGCTTGCTTGGTACGCCGCATCACCATCGGGTCCACCACCGCCATCTGACGCGCTGCCTTCAAGGCCGTCTCCAAGACCGCATCGTCCGGGACAACGCGGTTGACGAGCCCCAGCATCCCGGCCTCCTCCGCGGACACGTCGTCGAGACCCAGCA
This sequence comes from Rhodovibrionaceae bacterium, assembly GCA_028282405.1. Taxonomy (GTDB): domain Bacteria; phylum Pseudomonadota; class Alphaproteobacteria; order Kiloniellales; family DSM-21159; genus JANQMX01. Next base: position 17,187 of record JANQIA010000234.1, on the reverse strand, counting down.
AAATGATTTCCTTGGCCTTTTTGGGAGAAGTAAGCCAGGGCAACAACATCACCACAATGCCGGCACCGAACCTGACCTCGGGCTCGCCGAACACCGCGCTCTGTCCGGCGATGGTCAGATCGCAAGCGAGTGCCAGCTCGCAGCCCCCGGCAAGCGCCGGCCCCCGCACCGCCGAGACCGTCGGTTTCGACAGGGTCCAGAAGCGCATGATGGTGTCGAAATCCTTGCGCAGGACAGGCCGCCACTCGTCCTCTCCCTGAGGCGTGTTCTCGGCTTGGTCGCGCAGATCGAAACCGGCTGAGAATGCCTTGCCGGCCCCCGTCACCACCAGCGCACGAACGGCGGGATCGCGCTCGACCTGGTCGCAGGCGGTTTGCAACTCGCCCAGCATGGCCTGGCTGATGGCGTTCAGCCGCTCCGGTCGATTGAGCGTCAGCAACGCTATGCCGTCGCGCCGCTCGAGAGTGATGCTCTCAAAGCTCATGCGTCCTGCCTCCCTCGCTTGCCTTTGCGGCCAGCCGCTCGATTCCGGCCGCGACGAACGGGACAAGCGCGTTGTGATAGCCGGCATAGTCCGTCGCCAGACGATCGTTCTGTGCCAGTGCGTTAATGCGGCGATCGTTCGTCGTGGAGCCGTAAATCACGGCCAGAAGAAACTGGAAGGCGCGGACCGAATCCTCATACGTCAGGCTCGGCAACGCTCTGCGAAACGCCAGGATGTATTGCTCCGCTGCCTCATTGAAGGCTTCGGCGAAGATATCGGTCAGCTTCCCATCCCAAACGACGCGACCGATGAACTGCGCGTAGTTGCGCCAGCCCGGGTCATTACTCTGAAGTCGCTGAAAGTAGGGCTCCGCGAACGCGCGCACCAGCGGCTCGATCTCCACGCTGTCGGGTCCGACAATGCGTGAATAGTCGTCAAGCAGACGCAACCGCTCGTTGGTCAGGACGCCGGCCCGTCGCAGGATGACATCCCGTACGATGCTGTCCTTCTGTCCGAAATGATAGACGATCTGGTTGACGTTAACGCCGGCCTTTTGCGCGATCTCCTTGAGAGTCACGGCACCGTAGTGCTTCTGCGCAAAGAGATACTCGGCAGCATCGAGAATCTTGCCCGGGGTGGCGACATTGTAGCCTCCGCTTCTCATCCCGACACCGATGCCACCCCGACGATTGCCGTCTCTTGCGACCAAATACCAAGCCCGGGCAGCCACCGTTGCCATGACCATGGAACGCCTCTCGTGCGCTCGTCGGCGCCTCCTTGCCCCCACCACCGCGATCGAACAGCGGCGGAGGCCTCGACCACCTTCCTAAAGGGCTGCGGCTTCAAAAGGTGCGACGCGCCCTGATCGAGTCAACAGCTATCATGGCAAATTTCGATACGTCAACCCTAATTTAGCGATATTTTTCCGTCAAATAAAAACATAATTATCCATGAAATCGGTATTGCATACCGACTTCCATCATGGCAGCGTCACGGCCAAAGTAAGCGACAAGAGGTCGCGCAGCTGATGCTGACGCGATCGTCGGAGCGCGTGCGACCTATCAGTCATCGGCGGTGCCGGCGCACGCGCTTCGGCCCTAGGGAGGAAAAATGCGTCTCCTCATATGGGTGGATGCAGTCAACCTGGCGATCGGCCGAGCGGTCGGCGCACTCGTATGGATTGGGGCCGCAATCCTCTTCTTTGAGGTGATCGCCCGCTACGTGTTCGGTGCACCCACTATCTGGGCACACGGCTACACACAGCGGGTCTTTGGCGCCTACTTCATCCTGGTCGGAGCCTACACGTTGCTGCAAGGGGGGCACGTCCGCATCGATCTCATGCTCAACTCCGCCGGCCCCAGACGACGTGCATGCCTCGATGCGCTCAACTACGCGATGCTTCTTATCTGGGCGGCCGCGCTCAGCTACGAAGGTTGGACCTTCTTCCTGGAAAGCTGGGTTTGGAACGAGCGCGACGAAAATGCCCTCGCCCATCCGCTGTGGCCACCAAAACTCGCTCTGTTCCTAGGCTCGGTGCTGATCGCCATACAAGGACTTGTTGAGCTGATCTACGCGCTCTTGCGCATCGTTCACCCCAGCCTGCCGATTGCCCGTGAGAAGCTGGCATGAGCCCTGAACTTCTCACGATCGGCATGTTCGGAGGACTGCTGCTATCCATTTTGCTCGGCGTATCCTTGGCCTACGCGCTTGGCGCCATTGCCGTGATCTTCGGCTATCTTTTGTTTGGCGTGGGTGGCTTTTACTCGATCGTCACCAGCACCTTCGGAAACATGTTCTCGATCCTGCTGGCGGCGATTCCGTTGTTCATCTTCATCGGCGTGGCCCTGGGCAGATCGCGGATCGCGGACGACCTCTATCGGGCCTTCTATATGTGGTCCGGAAAGACGAACGGTGGTCTGCTCGTCGGCACCTCCGGCTTCGCTGCCGCACTCTCGGCCATGACCGGGAACTGCGCGGCCTCGACGCTCACGACCGGCCTTGTCGGGATGCCGGCAATGGAGAAGTACGGCTACGACAAACGCTTTGTGCTGGGCACGATCGGAGCGGCAGGAACGCTTGGGATCCTGATCCCGCCATCGATCACGCTGATCATCATCGGCATGATAACCGGCCTCTCGGTCGGCAAGCTGTTCATGGGCGGTTTGGTTGCGGGACTGCTCGTTCTGGCGAGCTTCATTCTCTTCGTTTCCATAAAATCCCGGCTCAATCCACACCTCGCCCCTGCCGCCGAAGAAAGCCATTCCCTGGCGGAGCGGCTTGCCGTCCTCAAATCGGTCGTCCTACCGCTGGCGATCGTCATCAGCGTTCTCTCGTCGATTTTCCTCGGGATCGCGACGCCGACAGAGGCGGCGGCCGTCGGGGTCGCGGCGGTCATCTTTTCCGTGGCGATCCGCGGTGAGTTCACCTGGCGCTTCGTCAAGAGCGTCACCACCCAGACCGCCACCATCACGGGCATGGTACTGTGGATCGTGTTCGGTGCCGGTGCCTTCGTGTCGGTCTACTCCAGCGGCGGCGGCATCGATTTCATGCAGGACGTTCTGCGCGCGGCCGCGTTCAATCCCTGGGTCATTATCATCACCATGCAGATCGTCGCGCTGATCCTCGGGATGTTCCTGGATCCGGTCGGCATCATTCTGCTTCTTCTGCCGATCTTTTTTCCAATCGTGCAGGAACTCGGCTTCAACCCGATCTGGTTCTGCGTGATCTTTCAGCTAAATCTCTGCATCGGCTACATCACGCCGCCGTTCGGCTACAATCTGTTCTATCTCAAGAGTCTGAGCCCCCAGACGCCGATCACCAAGATCTATGGCAGCGTACTGCCGTACTTGGCCATCATGATTCTCTGCGGAGCGCTCCTCTTGGTCTTTCCCCAGATCCTGATCCAAACGACGGCCTTCATGACCTGAACGGAACGCCGCGACCTTGAGCGAAAACGCAACGACGGATGTTGCGACCTAACACCGAACCGAAGTCGTTCAAACACTGCTAGGGAGGATACCAATGAACGCTAAAACCCTATCGCGCCGCAAGATGCTCACTGCGGGAGCCGTCGGCGCTGCGGCAAGCACCCTGCCCGCCCCGGCCGTTCTGGCCCAAGAGAAAATCCGCTGGCGGGTTCAAAGCCACTGGACACCCGGCGTCGAGTACTACGAGTCGATCTACAGCCAGTTCTGCCGCAACATCATGGCGGCGACGGACAACGAGATAGAGTTCGAAATTCTGCAGGCGAACACCATCGTTCCGACAAGCGAGATTCTTGGAGCGCTCCGCCGCGGCTTGCTCGATAGCTCCTTCATTTTTCCCGGCTACTGGATCGGGCGGATCCCCGTTGCCGGCCACTTGAACGGCAATCTCGGCACCTGGGCGAGCCACGAGGAGATGCAGCTCTTCTTCTATGAAATGGGGGCGCTGGAGATCATACGGGACGCCTATGCGCAGTTTGGCATCTATCAGGCCGGCCCGATTTCCTTTGCCGGCCTCGCTGTCTTCTCCAAGAAGCCGATCGAAAAGCCCGAGGACTTCTCCGGGTTCAAGATTCGCTCGACTGGTACCCCCGGCAGGGTCTTCGAGAAGATGGGAGCAACGCCCGTCTTCATTCCCGGCGGCGAGCTCTACCAAGGCCTTCAGACTGGCGTCGTCGATGCCGCACACTGGGGCTGCATCGCGACCGGCTGGGGCATGAACCTGCAGGAAGTGACCGACTACGTCGTGCAGCCCGATTTCCTTGGGCACTCCAACGGCGAGTTCCTGGTCTCCATGGAGCAGTGGGAGCGGCTCGGGTCCGACCATAAGCGCGTTATCGAAGCCGAGGTACGAGCGATGAGCGCAAAGGCGAGCGCACATTTCCGCTATCGCGATTTTCTACACATGGACGAGTTCACAACGGAAATGGGCAAGTCCATCAGCACCGCGAACGAAGACGTCATGGCGCTGCTTCGCCAGAAGTCCATGGAGGTCGTGGACGAGTACTCGGCGGAAGATCCGGAACACTGTGGCCGGGCTGGCGAGTTGCTTCATGAGTTCATGAGGATGACGGGCCGCACCTAAACCGAGAGAAAAGGGGGCAAAGGCCCCCTTTTAGCACGGACCAATCGGGAGGCACAGCGGCGCCTGCTGTGCGGTCCGCAGGTCATCGAGACGCGTTGCCATGCCCGTCTTGCTGCAAGCACAGGCACCGCGCAGACTTGGCCCGCGTGCGTGTTAAAGCAGCCGAACAGCCGAGCGGCCTCCATCTAGATCTTCGTCACAGCCATCTCTTGAAGTCGCTTGAGGAGCCAGTGACCGGCCGGGCCGAGGTGCCGGACTTGCGACCACACGACATCGATACCCTGCAAGACGTCCGCTTTCTCGAAAGACAGCTCCAAGGCAACGAGCCTGTTCGATGCTAGCTCGTCATCGACGACAGCTTTGTTCAGCCTCGCCCAACCGATCCGGCCGCAAACGAGATCGACCGTCACATGAGGGCTTTCGAGAAGCCAGACACGGGGACTGAGCCGGCGCTGCAGGTAGCTATCGTCGTCGGGGTTTCGACTGTGTGGAATGAGTTGCCGGAACTGCCGCAACGTCGGCTCGGTGAGCGGCTGCAGCTCAACGAGCGGATGATCCGGGCTGCACACCGTGAGCAGTTGCGAATGCCCTATTCCCCGAAAGTGGAACCCACGCGGCAGGGTTTCAGGTGCGATCATGACACCGATGTCGGCACGCCCTTCCCGCACGAGCTGTCCGACGTCGCCGCTGCCCGGGTCCAACAGCTCGAGGGTGATGTAGGGAAAGGCGTCTTCGAAATCCGAGAGAATCGGAAGCATGGACAGCGACCAGACGCTTTGCTCGATCGCCAGGCAAAGGTGGTTCTCCGAGCTTAAGCCAAGGGACGTCGCATGCGCCGCAAACTCCCGATGACTTCTGAGGATGTACTCCGCGTCGGGAAGTAGAGCCGACCCCGCCTTCGTCAGCGTCGGATTTCTCTTGCTGCGATCGAACAGCTCGAAGTCGATCTCGATTTCCAAGTTGATCACCGCACTGCTGATCGTCGACTGGGCTTTGCCCAGGTGACGCGCAGCCGCGGAGAAGGATCCCGTTCTTGCCGTGGCGACAAAGGCTTCGAGCTGTTCGATATTGGCCATTACTTCAACCTATCGACTGGACCGATGCTATTCAATTTTGACCTATAGGAAAGTTCGCTATTTTGCCGCTGTTCTTCCCCTTTCCGGGAAGAGCCAAAGGTATCGAGCAAGCGGGTCGCGGGGTGTCCCAGGATCCAAGCCGCTACAGGCCGCATCTTTTGGTTTTGCCGTTGGGGAGGTCATGCGCATGACGCTTCGTGTCGCCGACACGTGGTTCGAAAGACGCCAAATCGACGCAGACGTCACCCTGTTGTGGGAGCCTCACGTCGTGCCGTTGGACCGATGCAATATCTGGCATATTCGAGGAAGAGACCGTGACCTGCTGATCGATTCCGGATTGGGTGTCTGCAGCCTGCGGCAAGCGGCACGCGATCTTTTCGAGCACCAGACGATCGCGTTGGCGACCCACTCTCACTACGACCATACCGGTTGCTTTCACGAGTTCGAGACACGGATCGCCCACGCCGCCGAAAGAGAGTCGTTCGTCGCGGACACAGCGAAGTCGCTCCGTGTCGACAGCCTTCCAGAGTCGTTTCGAAGCTATCTCGATCGGGTCGGATACGGTCTCAGCTCCGAGTACCTCATCACGGCGATCCCCGAGGCGGGCTTTCCCATAGAGTCGTGGCAACAGACCGGCGCGTCGCCCACCTGGCTGGTCGATGAGGGCGACATCATCGACTTGGGTGACAAGACGTTTGAAGTGCTTCACTTGCCGGGGCACTCGCCCGGAAGCATCGGCCTCTGGGAGGCGCGCAGCGGCACGCTCTACTCCGGCGATGCGATCTACGACGGACCGCTGCTCGACGAGCTGCCGGAGAGCGACGTCGACGTCTACATCGCGACAATGCTGCGTCTTCTGACGCTTCCGGTGAATGTCGTCCACGCTGGGCACGACAGCAGCTTCGGAAGATCCCGGCTCGCCGAAATCGCCCTCGCCTATATCGAATCGCGGAGCTGACGGTGTCCGAGAAGATCTTCATGCACTACGACGAGGCGGCCCTGGACCGCCAGTTCTGCATCGGTGTTCGCGATGAGTGGGACAAGTACGAGCCCGAATACATCCGTTCCTGCGCCAAGTCGCGGGAGATCTTCACGAACGCGCGCTACAGCATCCCATACGGCGAAAGCCCGAATGAGCGCTTGGACATCTTCCCCGCCCGCTCGCCGAATGCACCGGTACTGATATTCGTGCATGGCGGCTATTGGCGTTCGGGGGATATGGCGCTTTGGCGTTTCGTGTCCTTGGGGGTCGTCGGAAACGACATCACGCTTGTCCTCCCGACCTACGACGTCGGCCGCGATGTCAGAGTGGGCGTTATCGTCGAGCAGGTTCGCAAGGCCTTCGCCTGGACCGTCGACAACGTCTCCGACTACGGCGGCAATCCGGCGGACATTTCAGTGTCCGGGCATTCCGCAGGCGGCCAGCTCGCCGCGATGCTCCTGGCGACGGACTGGGCAACGAGAGGCTATCGCAGTTCGCCCATTCGACGGGCAACGCTGATCAGCGGCCTCTTCGATTTGGAGCCTCTTCGGCTTTGCCGCCACCTGCGGGATACCTACGGATTACATCTGAGCCGCGACGAGGTTGCGAACCTCAGCCCCTATCGGCTGACGCCACGGGTTGCATGCCCGGTCAACGTCGTCGTGGGCGCTGAAGAAACGGAGGAGTATCTGCGCAGCTCCCGTCTCTTGGCCGCACAATGGGCGAGCCGGCAGGTCGCCGTTACCTCCGAAGAACTCGAGGCGCACCGCCATTTCTCCATCATGCTCGAACTGGCCGACCCGGAGAGCCCGCTTTCCAAGATGGTCTGTGGATTGCCTCCGTCCCGCTTCGCCGAGACGACGCACGACACATGATGCTCTGCCGCTTCCAGGGAAGAATACGATGAGAAAGCTGTCTCAGTTTCTGACAGACGATCAGATTGCGAAGGTTCGGGCTCCGCTGCAGGAAGCCCACTGGCTTCCGAATGTCTCCTATACGTCGCAGGACTTCTTCAAGTTCGAAGCCGAGAGCCTGTTCTCGAAAACCTGGATGAGCATCGGCTTCGACTTCGAGGCCGAACACCCGGGTGACGCCCATCCGATCACCGTCTTGGGCGATCTGCCGCTCGTCATGGTGCGCGACGAAGCCGGCGCGCTTCGCGTCTTCCACAACGTATGTCCCCACGATAGCAGCAAGGCCGTATTCCAAGACGCCAAAGGCCTGAGCAAAATCGTCGGCCAGTACCACGGATGGGTCTGGAACCTGGACGGTACGCTGCGCGACGCCACGCTCTTCGACGGGACCGAGGGCCCGCACACCTTGCCGGACCGAGACGCCAACCTGAAGGAGGTCCGGAGCTCCGTTTGGAACAACACGGTGTTCGTGAACCTGAGCGGCGATGCTGCGCCTTTCGCCGACTACATCGCTCCGGTGGAGGAGCTCTACGGCGACATGGACCTGTCCGACATAAAGCCTGGCCTCACCAAAAAGGGAGATGAGGTGTTTGTCGAGCGTGCGATCATCGAGAGCAACTGGAAGAGCGTCTACGAGAACTTCGCCATCAACGTCTACCATGAGGGCTTCGTTCATCCAGGCTACAAGGCCGCGCCGAACGTGCCCCGCGTAACGAGCGATGGAAGAAAGACCTACGAGGAGATCGATGATCGGGGCTATCAGGGCCTGCGGTTCACCAGCACCGAGGCCGACCTGGCTTACGGATTGCCCCGCTCGCCGATGCTGCCGATGAAGGACGGCAGCAGCCCCGACAAGCACACGATCATGTCTCTCTATCCCAACACCAACATCTCGGTGGCGCCGAACTACATGCTGGTCACGGTCTTGACGCCGCATGCGCCTGACAGAACGGCATACGACAGCATGATGCTCTTGCCGAGCGAGGTGGCGCATCGGTCCAAGTACGCCAAACAAAGAGAGTATTTGCTGACGGTGGACTGGGCCATCGCACGCGATGAAGACGGCGCCGTCTTGAAAACCGTGCAAGCCGGAAGACACTCACCCGCGTTCGATCAACACTTCATCGTGCCTTTCTGGGGCGCGATGTGCCGCAGCTTCTGCAATCGCGTGCTGGACGATCTCGAGCGCTCGGAACAGTGCCGCTAAGTGCGGGCCATTGCAGCTTCACCGATCTGATGCAGTAGAACCTCGACGAGCTTGAAGCGCTCGCCGATACGATCGCTACTGACTCGAACTCACGCCCTCCTGAGCGGCGAGCTTCTGTTGCTTCCTGGCCTTTCGCTTCTCTTCCCAGGTCTGGATCATGACGTAGAAGGCCGGAATGAAGAGAACCGCGAGCAAAGTCGAGGAGAGCATGCCGCTGAAGATGGTGATGCCGAGGGACCGGCGGGCGCTGGAGCCAGCCCCATCGGCCAAGACGAGCGGCAGCACGCCGAGCAGCAGCGTGAAGGAGGTCATCAGGATCGGGCGGAACCGAATGCGCGAGGCTTCGAGGGCTGCGTCCACAATGCTCTTGCCCTGCTGCCTCCGTTCCCTGGCAACCTCGACGATCAGGATGCCGTTCTTGGCGGACATGGCGATCAAGAGCACGAGGCCGATCTGCACATAGAGGTTATTGTTGAGCAGCGGCAGCGCCAGCATCAGGGCCACGATCCCCACCAGCGCCAGGGGCACCGAGAAGATGACCGAGCCGGGGAGAAACCAGCTTTCGTACTGGCCGGCCAGCACCAGGTAGACCAACAGAATCGACAGCCCGAAGATCAGGTAGACGGTGCTGCCGACGACCTCCTCCTGATAGGACGCATCGGTCCAGGCATAGCTGACATCGGCCGGCAGGACGCGTCCGGCGATGTCCTCCAATTCTGCTATGGCCTGGCCGGAGCTGTAGCCCGTTGCCGTCATGCCGACGATCGAGGCGGCGGGGAAGAGGTTATAGAGGGAGATGATATCAGGCCCGAGGGAATCCGAGATGTCCGCGACGCTGCCGACCGGCACCATGTTGCCGTTGGTGCCCCGGACATAGACCTGCCCGATGATGTCCTCTTTGCTGCGGTATTGCTTGTCGGCCTGCACGAAGACATCGAAGGTGTGCCCGAAGCGGGTGAACTGCCCGGCGTAGGAGGCACCCAGGTAGCCTTCGATGGCGCTGAACAGGTTGCCGACCGGCACGCCGAGCGTTTCGAGCTGGTTACGGTTGATGGCGACGGAGACCTGCGGAACGTCGGCCCGGAAGGGCGCGATCACGCGCTGAATGACCGGGCTGTTTTCCGCCTCCTTCACCAGCTTGTCCTGAGCTTCCTGCAGCTTGGCGAAGTTGCGCGTTCCGTCCGTCAGCTCCAGCTCCATCGAGAAGCCGCCCGACAGACCGAGTCCCTGAATGGGCGGCGGCGGCAGGACGATGACCGTTGCGGACTCGATATCCCGCACCGCCGCCGAGAGGGCCGCGAAGATCCCTTGCAGGCCCTGCGTGTCCTTGTTCTCTCGCGTGTAGCGCTTATCCCAGGGCTCGAGAATGATGTAGGCCACCCCGGCATTGGCGAGAGACGACATACCCTCCAAAGCGGAGAGGCCCCCGATCGCGACGACCTCCTGAACGCCGGGCACCTTTTCCAAGCGGGTTGTCAGGTCGTCCAAGACCTTCTCGGTGCGTTCGAGCGACGCGGCGTTAGGAAGCTGGACCGGGGCCAGCATGTAGCCCTGGTCCTCGATCGGGACGAAGCCGGTTGGGACGCGGGAGAGACCGAACGCGGCAAGCGCCGCGATCGTCAGGGCGAAGACCGAGGCCAGCTTGTTGCCGCGCACGAGCCAGCCGAGCAGGCGCATGTAGCCGTTCTCGACCTTCTGGAAGCCGTGGTTGAAGCCCCGGAAGACGAAGTTCTTCCTCTTGTTCGGGTCGACCGGCTTCAGCCAATGCGCGCACTGCATCGGTTTGAGAGTCATCGCGTTGATGGCGCTGATGACGGCCGTCGCGGTGATGATCAGCGCGAACTGGCGGTACACCTCCCCGGTCAGCCCGGGCATGAAGGCGGCCGGCAGGAAGACGGATACCAGGACCAGCGTGATGCCAACGATGGGGCCGGTCAGCTCCTTCATGGCCTGCACGGCGGCATCGTGGGGCTTCATCCCCTTTTCGATATGCTGGGTGACCGCTTCGACGATGACGATCGCATCGTCGACCACGATGGCGATGGCGAGGATGACGGCGAAGAGCGTGATCAGATTGATGCTGAAACCCATCGCCGCCATGGCGGCAAAAGCACCGATGATCGACACCGGCACCGTCGTGATCGGCACCAGCATGGCCCGGAAGTTCTGGAGGAACAGGACGATGACGATCAGCACCAGGCCGCCTGTCTGCAACAGCGTCCTGTAGACCTCGTTCACCGAGGCATCCACGAACATCGTTGTGTTGAAGGGGATGTGATACTCCATGTCCTCGGGAAAGGACTTGGCCAGCTCCTCCATCTTGCTTTCGACGGCCTTGGCGACATCGAGCGCATTGGCTTCGGGGAGCTGGAATACAGCAATGCCGGCGGCCGGCTGACCGTCGAACTTGAAGAGCTGGGAATAGGTCTGCGCGCCGAGCTCGACCCGCCCGACATCGCGGATGCGGGTCAGGGCGCCGCCCGGCTGGTCCCCGCTGATCAGGATGATGTTCTCGAACTCTTCGGCCGTCGAGAAGGCCCCCTCCAGATTGACGGTGAGCTGGAACTCCTGCCCTGTCGGCGCCGGCGGCATGCCGATCTGCCCGGCGGAGACGTTTTGGCTCTGGCTCTCGATGGCGTTGACGACGTCCGACGGCGTCAGCATGCGCTCTTGCATCAGGCCCGGGTCGAGCCAAACGCGCATGCTGTACTGGCCGGAGCCGAAGATCGTCAGGTCGCCAACGCCCGGCAGACGCGCCAGTTCGTCCTGTAGCTGAATGGTTGCGTAGTTGCTCAGGAACAGCGGGTCATGGGTCCCCTTCGGTGAGGTCAGGGAGATGATCTCCAAGATCGACGCGGACTTCTTCTTGGTCGTGACACCCTGCTGTCGAACCGCATTGGGGAGCTGCGCCTGCGCCGCGGACACCCGGTTCTGAACCAGGATCTGCGCGAAATCCGGATCGGTGCCGATCTCGAAGGTTACAGTGAGTGTGTAAACACCGTCGTTGGTGGCCGTGGAGGACATGTAGATCATGTCCTCCACCCCGTTGACCTGCTGCTCGATCGGCAAGGCCACGGTGTTCATGATCACCTCGGCACTCGCCCCTGGATAGACGGCCGACACCTGCACTGTGGGTGGCGTGATCGGGGGATACATGGAAACGGGCAGGTTGAAGACGGCAACCATCCCCATCAGAACCATGATCCATGCAATGACGTTGGAAAGAACGGGGCGGTCGATGAAGAACTTGGAGAACAAATCCCGCTCTTTCGTCTACTGAGACGCGGAGTTTCTGGAGTGGGGCGCCACCTTCTGCCCCGCGGCCACGTTGGTCAGCCCTTCGGTGATCACCCGGTCGGAGGCCTTGAGGCCGGAAACGACGGAGCGCAGGTTGTTGACCAGCGGCCCCGTCTCGACGCTCTGCCGTTCGACGATGTCGTTGTCCCCCACCAGCAAGACATAGCGCCCTTCCTGATCGCTCTGGATGGCACGGTCGGGAATGAGCAGGCCCGGATGGCTGGGGCCGAGCGGGATGCGCACACGCACGAACAAGCCCGGGAGGAAGAGCCTGTCGTCGTTCTGAACGCTCGCGCGGGCCTGAAGCGTTCCCGTCTGCCCTGACACCGTGGAGTCCACGAAATTGAGGGTGCCCCAATGCGGATACCCGGTCTCATTCTGCAGACCCAACATGACGGGGGCTTTACCGATTTCCTCCTCGGGCGTCATGCCGCGCGATTTCATCGCCTCGCGGATCTGGAGCAGGTCGCGCTCGTTGATGTTGAAGTAGACGTAGGCCGGGTCTAGCTGCTGAATGACGGCGAGCAAGGTCGGTTCGCCATAGCCGACGAGATTGCCCGGGTCGACGAGATTGCGTCCGATGCGGCCATCGAACGGTGCGGTGATCCTGGTGTAGCTGAGATCGATCTCTGCCAGCTTGGTATTGGCCAGCGCCTGGTCCCGCTCCGCACGGTAGTTCTCGACGCTGGTCTGCGAGGTCGCGTTCTGGGCGATCATGCGCAGTTGGCGGTCGTACTCGCTCTGCATACGCTTGAGCTGCGCGCGGTTGAGGTTGACCTCCTGCTGATAGCGGTCGGGCTCGATCGTAAAGAGCAGCTTTCCCTTCTCGACGAAGGATCCCGGTTCGAAGTCAACGGTCTCCAGCTCGCCGGAAACACGGGCCATCAGATTGACGGACTGGGACGCCTGGACCGTGCCGTTGACGTCCAGGAATTTGCTGACCGGCGCCTGGGTCGGCGAGACCACCGTCACCGTCGTAAGTTGCGTTTGGCTGCTGTTCTGAGCGCTGGCCGGTGAAGACAGAGCAGCCGTCGCCAAGCCGAGTGCGACAAAGGCAAACGCGCTATGCCGAAGCGTGATCATGGCGTCTCCTGCAGCAACTCGACGCTTCTGTCAGAGATGCGGAAATCGAACAGGCTCTCGAAGAAGCCCTCGCTCTCCACCGGCGTTTGGTCCTCTATGGGCTTCACGGTGACGTCCGATACCTCGGTTGCGAAGAAGTCCTCGCTCTGCGCGTCGAGCTTCTCGTCCCAGCTCGTGCGCTGCGACATCGCTTCCCTGACTTCCGTGGATATGAAGGGTTGGCCGGAGCGCACCTTCCACCCGCCGCCAAGCGCGCGATAGGTCGAAATGACCGCCTGCAGCACGTTGTCCTGCGAGACGATGAAGGAGTCTTCCGCATCGAGCCGCGACTGCGCGGAGGTCAGAACGGTCGTGAAGTCGACGGCGCCCGCCTTGTACTGCAGCACCGATAGGTCGGCCGACCGCTTGGAGGCTGTCGTCGCTTCGCCGAGGAACACGCTCTGCTCGTTCGAATAGCGGTAGGAGGCAAGCGCGTCCTCGACCTCTTTCTGGGCGTTCAGGACAGCGTTCTGATAGTTGAGAACCGCCTGCTGGAACTCCGCGTCCTGCACCCGGACCTGATTGACGATGCGCCCGTAGTTGAAGATGGGAAACACCAGGCCGGCGCTGGCCGAGGGGGCGCTGTTGTCCCACTGGAAGATATCGCCGAGCGAGCCCGGCCCGATGGTGCTCGCGGCGAACCCAAACATGCCGCTAAGTGTAAAGGCAGGGTAGAGGTTGGCTTCCGCGGCGCCGATCAGCGCCGACTGGGAGGCCGCGGTAAACTCGGCTTCGCGGATATCCGGCCGGCGGCGCAGGAGATCGCGGGGAATCCCGGTGAAAAGCTCTTCCGGCGCCTGCGGCAGCCCCAGCGAATTGCTCAGATAAGGCTCGACGTTGCCCGGCGTCTCGCCGATCAGGATCGCCAAGGTGTTCTTGCTTTGCTGAAGGCTCTCCTGGAACGCGGGAATTTGGGAGCGCGTGCGCGCCAACTGCACTTGCGCCTGGCGGACGTCGAGCTCGCTGGTTTCACCGTTCTCGAAACGGACGCGCGCAATGCGGAAGGACTCCGCCTGCAGCAGCGCGTTTTCTTCGGCGACCGCTATGCGTTCTTCCAGCGTGCGAATGGTGATGTAATTCTCCGCGACGTTGGCGATCAAGGACACCAAGGCATCGTCGTAGGAGGCAACGGAGCTCAAGAAATCGGCGTTACCGGCTTCGATCTGTCGACGGAACTTGCCCCAAAGGTCGATCTCCCACGACGCCCCTACTCCGACGTTGGCCGTGAAGATGTCGCGGTCGAGACCCGGGATGAGATCGACGAAGTCGCCGTCCAAGCGCCGATAATTGAGTTGCCCTTGAGCAGCCTGCGTTTGCGGAAAAAGCTGACCCACGGCGATATCGTATTGCGCCATGGACTGAACCACCCTGACCCCGGCGGCCTGCAGCGTCGGGCTGTTGTCCCGGGCCGCTTCGATCAGGGCGTCGAGACCCGGATCGTTGAACTGCTCCCACCAGGCCGCCTCGAACTGCTTGTCCGCTTCGACCGTGGCGGGCGTATAGCCGACCCACTCGGTTTCGGTCTTGCTGGCGGGTGTCGTGAAGTCCGGCCCGACCGAACTGCAGGCCGTGACCGATGCCATAGATAAAAGAAGCCACAGCTTCGTGAAATGATTTGCCCTCGCTATAAGCATTACAGGCGTCGCGCGCTAAGTAGTTGATATTTTGCTTATTCGTATGAGGCTTTGATTTGGAAAACAAGCGTTTTGTCAAACTTTATGGGGTCGAACGCGCAATGAACGCCCCTGCATCATTGCGTGCTGAAGGGCTTTGATTATCGGGAAGACGGGACCGGCTTGGCAACTGAAGTAACAACACAGCGCCGGGATCGGGAGCCGCTCCCCTAACCGTCCCCCACCATCTCCAGAACCATATCCCCATACTTCTTCAGTTTCGCCTGGCCGACGCCGTGGACCTGCGCAAGCGCGTCGAGCGTTTTGGGACGGGCAGCGGCGATTTCCTGCAAGGTGCGGTCGGTGAAGATGACGTAGGCAGGCACGTCGGCGGTGCGCGCGAGTTCGAGACGCTTGGCTTTCAAGGCCGCAAGCAGGTCGGCGTCGACCCCTTCGACGGAAGCAGGCGCAGACGATCTGTCGCGGCGGCGTTTGGCCTGCGGCGCCGCGCCGTCCTTGCGCAACATGATCGTCTCTTCCCCCTTGAGAACCCGACGGCCGGCGAGGGTCACCGACCATTGTCCGTACTCGGCGATGTTCACCTCGGCGAGGCCCGCCGCATAGAGCTGCCGGAAAATCGATCGCCATTCAGTCTTGGAAACGTCGGCGCCGACGCCGAAGGTGGGCAGGCGGTCGTGTCGGAAACGCGCAACCGCGTCGGTCGCCTCGCCGCGCAAGACCGCGGTCAAATGCTCGACGCCGAAGCGCTCGCCGGTGCGCAGCATGGCGGACATGGCCTTTTGCGCAACGATGGTCCCATCAAACCGCTCTGGCGGAGCATCGCACAAATCGCAATGGCCGCAGGGCTCCGGCAGTATCTCGCCGAAGTAAGCGAGCAAGGTCTGACGGCGGCAGGTTGGCGCTTCAGCGAGGGCGAGCAACGCGGAGAAGCGGGCGTGATCGGCGCGTTTGCGCGCGTCCGGCGCGTCCGACTCGTCGATCTGAAGCCGGCGCAGCTTCATATCGTCAAGACCGTAGAGCGTGAGCGCTTCGGCCGGGGCGCCGTCGCGTCCGGCGCGGCCGATCTCCTGATAATAGCTCTCCACCGATTTGGGCAGGTCGGCGTGGACGACGTAACGCACATCCGGTTTGTCGACGCCCATACCGAACGCGATGGTGGCTGCCATCACCACGCCGTCGCTCTGAACGAAGGCGCGCTGGTTCGCGTTGCGCGTCGCGGGGTCGAGACCTGCGTGGTAAGGCAAGGCGTCGAGGCCCGCGGCGGCGAGCCGCTCCGCCATGCGCTCCACGCCTTTGCGCGAAGCACAATAGACGATCCCCGCCTGCCCGCGGCGTGTCAGCGCGAAACTTTCAATTCTCTGGCCGGGATTGCGCTTCGGCTCGAAGGCAATGCGCAGATTGGGTCGGTCGAAACCGCGGAGAAAGATCTTCGGCGGCGCCGGGAAGAGCTTGTCGACGATCTCCTTGCGCGTCGCTTCGTCCGCCGTGGCGGTGAAAGCCGCGATCTGCACATCGCGCCCTTGCGCCGCGAGGCGGTCGCGAAAAGCGCTGAGCCTCAAGTAGTCGGGACGGAAATCATGCCCCCACTGGGCCACACAGTGGGCTTCGTCCACCGCCAGAAGGCGGATTGGAAACTGCGCCAGCCGTTCCGCGGTTCCGCCCAGCGCCAGGCGCTCGGGCGCGCAGTAAAGAAGCTTCAGCGTCCCGGAGCGTAAGCCGTCCCACGTGCGGGCTATCTCTTCGGGCGCGCTTGCGGAGGTTAGCTCCCCCGCCTCGACGCCCGCTGCCCGCAACGCGGCCACCTGATCATGCATCAGGGCGATCAGCGGCGAGACCACGAGCGTCAAGCCGTCGCCCATCAAGGCCGGCAACTGGTAGCACAACGACTTGCCCCCACCCGTCGGCATGATCGCAAGCACGTCCTCGCCTGCGACAACCGTGTCGATGATCTCGCCCTGCCCCGGACGAAATTCGGGATAGCCCCAGACCCGCTGCAGCATCGCGCGCGCCTCATCGCGGTGCGGCGCCCCGTCCTCCATCACGCTAGCATCGTCTTCGGAAAGCATGGCCTGACTCGATCCCCGCACACACCGGTTGGCTCATACCTTTAGCGATGCCACCCCCGGGGAATCCAGAGGTTTGGCGATTTTAGTGGGGTGTTTGAACGCCAAAGCAGGCCGCACGCGCATCCGCTGCGCGGACCGGCGGAAAAGGCTTGCCGAGCCGAAGCAGCGACGTGTCCGCCTCCGCTTCGTCGAAGCTCCGGCGCGACAGCCTTCTCGCTAATCTCGCTTTGCTCGATAAGCTGCGAAGGCTGGTGCCCCCTTCCGGACTCGAACCGGAACGCCCTTTCGGGCCAGGGATTTTAAGTCCCATGCGTCTGCCAATTCCGCCAAGGGGGCG
>JANQIA010000109.1 GCA_028282405.1 Rhodovibrionaceae bacterium | reverse complement strand
AAGCCGTCGGCGGCCAGGAAGGAAAGCTAGGCGATGGACGCACTCATCCTCTCGCGCATCCAGTTCGGCGCGAACATCTCCTTTCACATTCTCTTTCCGACCATCACCATCGCGCTCGGCTGGGTGCTGCTCTATTTCAAGCTCCGCTTCAACGCCAGCGGCGACGAGCGCTGGATGGCCGCTTATCGCTTCTGGGTGAAGGTCTTCGCTCTCTCCTTCGCCATGGGTGTGGTCTCGGGCATCACCATGAGCTTCCAGTTCGGCACCAACTGGCCGGGCTTCATGGAGACCGTCGGCAACATCGCCGGCCCCCTGTTGGCTTATGAAGTCCTAACGGCGTTCTTTCTGGAGGCGGTGTTCCTCGGGATCATGCTGTTCGGCTTCTCCCGCGTGCCCAGATGGCTGCACACCCTCTCCACCTTCCTGGTCGCCTTCGGCACCACCATGAGCGCCTTCTGGATTCTGGTGCTGAACTCTTGGATGCACACGCCCGTGGGCTTCGAGATGCGTGAGGGCGTGGCGCATGCGACCGACTGGCTGGCGATCGTCCTCAATCCCTCCATGCCGTACCGCCTGACGCATATGCTGCTGGCCAGCGGCCTGACGGTGGCTTTCCTCATTGCCGGGCTTTCCGCCTTCCGCTGGTTGATCGGCGACCGCAGCGGCGAGGTGCGCCTGACGTTGCGAACCGGCGTCTTCATGGCAGCCCTGCTGATTCCGCTGCAGATCTTCGCCGGCGACCTCCACGGCCTGAACACCTTGGAGCATCAGCCGCAAAAGGTGGCAGCCATGGAGGGCAATTGGGAAACGGACGATAACGTGCCGCTTCTGCTCTTCGCATTGCCCGACCACGAGGCGCGGGAAAATCGCTTCGAGCTCGGCATACCGAGCGGCGCAAGTATCATCTTGATGCATGACCTCGAGGGCGTTGTGCCCGGCCTCAACGACTTCCTGGCCGAAGATGGGACGGTGCTGCATCCGCCGGTCGCGCCCGTCTTCTGGTCCTTCCGGGTCATGGTCGGGACCGGTGTTTTGATGTTGCTGCTGTCCTGGGCCTGCGCCTACCTCCTGTGGCGGCGCGGCGAAGACCGGCTGCCGCGCCTCCTGCTCTACGGCCTGGCTGTCATGAGCTTCTCCGGCTGGGTCGCCACCCTGGCAGGCTGGTACACGACGGAGATCGGCCGGCAGCCGTGGCTTGTGCACGGCGTCCTGATGACGGCCGATGCCGTGGCAGACGTGCCGGCGCCCATGGTGATGACGACCCTGGTGGCCTACCTGCTGGTCTATGCCGCGCTGATCGCCGCCTATGTCGGCGTGCTGTTCTATCTTGCGCGCAAGGCGGCGCAGGGCGGACGGGAGGCGCCGGCTCCGCCAAGGTCGGGCGCCGCCCAAGTCGACGTCCTTCCGGCGGAGTAGACGGCGATGATGACCCTCTTCGGCGACCCCGCCATTTGGCTTCCGCTCGTCTTCGCCGGCCTGATGGGGCTGTCCATTCTGATCTACGTGGTCCTGGACGGCTTCGACCTTGGCGTCGGCGTGCTCTTCCCCCTCGCCAGCGCGGCCGAGAAGGATCGCATGATCGCCTCCATCGGTCCCTTCTGGGACGCCAACGAGACCTGGCTGGTTCTGGCCATCGGTCTGCTGCTGGTGGCCTTTCCCGTGGCGCACGGCGTGATTCTGACGGCGCTCTATCTCCCCGTCGCCATCATGCTGATCGGCCTCATCCTGCGCGGTGTCGCCTTCGAGTTCCGGGCCAAGGCGCCGCCCCGGCGCAAGGCGCAGTGGAACGCCGCCTTCTTCGTCGGCTCCTTGATGACCAGCCTCAGCCAGGGATTCATGCTGGGCCTCTACATCATGGGGCTGGACTACACGCCGGCGACCGTCGCCTTCGCCGTGCTGACGGCGCTCTGCCTGACCGCCGGCTACGGCTTCATCGGGGCGACCTGGCTGATCATCAAGACGGACGAGGCATTGCAGCGCAAGGCAGTGCGCTGGGCCAAGCGCGGCTTGGCCGGCGTGATCGGCGGCATGATCGCGATTTCGACGGCCAGCCCTCTCGTATCACCGCGTATCTTCGAGAAGTGGTTCTCCGTTCCGGAGATCCTGCTGCTCGCCCCCTTGCCTATCGTATCGGGGGCGCTGGTGGTTCTGCTGTGGATCGCGCTTCGGCATCTGCCCGATCCGACGGATCGCTGGCGGCATGTTCCCTTCGCCACGGCGATCGCGTTGTTCAGCCTGTCCTTCGCCGGGCTTGCCTACTCCTTCTACCCCTACGTGGTGCCGGAGCGGCTGACGCTCTACGAGGCGGCCAGTGCGCCGGAGAGCCTCTTCATCATCCTGATCGGGACGGTCTTCGTGCTGCCCGCCATCCTCGGCTACACCGCGCTGGCCTACAGCGTCTTCCGCGGTAAGGCGAGCGAGCTGCGTTACGACTGACGCACTTCCCAAAAGACCACCGCTGGCCGGTCAAGTGCGGAAGTGCTTTCCATTGTCCGCTTCGCGGACACCCCCCCACCCTAACCCTCCCCCTCGCTGGGGGGAGGGAATCGTGATGTCAACGTACTCCCTTACACCTCCCCCCTTGAGGGGGAGGTCGGCGCGTAGCGCCGGGAGGGGGGACGGCGCTTGGCGCCAAAAGGGTTCATTCTGCCGAAACTAACCCGACAGGAATGCCTCAACACTGAGTATAGAGCAGGTTGGGTTTAGACACCCCAGCCGCTGACGGCCTTGACCTCGCAGAAGTCCTCGATGCCCCAAACGCCGCCTTCGCGTCCGTTGCCGGAGGCCTTCATGCCGCCGAAGGGCGCGCCGGCACCGCGCGGCTTGCCGTTCATCTCCACCATGCCGGACCGGAGATGGCGTGCCACGCGGTTGCGTTTTTCGCCGTCCTCGCTCTGCACGTAGTTGGTGAGACCGTAGGCCGTGTCGTTGGCGATCTGGACCGCTTCCTCTTCGGTTTCGAACGGCATGATCGCGAGGACCGGGCCGAAGATCTCCTCCCGCGCGATGGTCATGTCGTTGGTCACGTCGGCGAAGACGGTCGGCCGCACGAAATAGCCGCGGTTGAGGCCTTCCGGGCGACCGGGGCCGCCGGCGACCAGCCGCGCGCCCTCGTCCATGCCCTTCTCGATCAGCGCCTGGATCTTGTTGAACTGCATTTCGCTGACCGCCGGGCCGATGTGGCGCCCTGCCTCATGGGCCACGCCGACGCTGGTGGACTTGGCGATGGCAGCGGCGGTTTCCACCGCATCGTCGTAGATCGCCCGCTGCACCAGCATGCGGCTCGGGGCGTTGCAGGACTGCCCGGTGTTGTTGAAGCAGTGCAGCGCGCCGCGCTTCACCGCCTTTTCGTCGGCATCGGCGAAGATGATGTTGGCGCCCTTGCCGCCCAGCTCCAGGTGCACGCGCTTCAGGGTATCGGCGGCGTTCTTGGAGATTGCCGTGCCGGCCCGGCCGGAGCCGGTGAAGGAGATCATGTCGATGTCCGGGTGGCCGGAGAGCTGGGTGCCGACGCCGGCGCCGTCGCCGTTCACCAGGTTGAAGACGCCGGCGGGCACGCCGGCCTCGTCCAGCATCTCGGCGAACAGCATGGACGACAGCGGCGCGATCTCCGAAGGCTTGAGCACCATGGTGCAGCCGGTCAGCAGCGCCGGGATGACCTTCAGGGTGACCTGGTTCATCGGCCAGTTCCACGGCGTGATCAGTCCGCAGACGCCGACCGGGTCATAGAGGATGCGCGTGTCTGGGGCGTGGTCGCCCAAGGGACGCTCGAACTGGAAGTCCTTCACCGCCCGCAGGAAGTTCTGGATGTGGCCGAGTCCGGCCGGGGCCTGCTGCGTTTTGGCGAGGTCGATGGGGGCGCCCATCTCCAGGCTGATCGCCTCGGCCATCTCGTCGATGCGCGCCTGGTAGGCCGCCAGGATCTTCTCGACCAGCGCCACCCGCTCCTGCTTCGAGGTCATCGACCAATCCCAGAAAGCGCGTTTGGCGGCCGCCACGGCGGCGTTGGTATCCGTCTCACCGCCCAGGGTGATGACCGCACAGGGCTCCTCGTTCGAGGGATTGATCACCTCGAAATCGTTGGCCTGGGCCGGGGAAACCCAGCCGCCGTCAATGTAAAACTCCCGCTTCTGCAGCATCGCATCACTCCTGCATTGTCGAAGGGGCCCTGTGCAGCGGCCGACGTCCTATACGGCGGCGTTTCGGGGCCGTTGTGAGATCCGTTCTCACGTAAGACTTTCCAGCCTCGACGCAAGCCGGTCAATTGCGCGCGGCACATAGCAGAACGCGAGAAGCGGCATAAGCCGGGTCGGCCGTGACGAACGTGAGCGCCGACACAGACTCTCTGCTCAAAAAGTGGACTATCTCTCAGGCTGGGCCAGCGTTGCGCGGCGATCGAGCGTTGATCGGGACTCCGGCTTTGAAAGACTTTGTCAGCGAAAGACCAATAAACTGAATGGCTGCCGTGGGTCGGCCGAAAAACTAGGTGCCTTAAAGCGTTCGTTTATCATGAAGTTCATCAAACCCGACGACATACGCTATTGCGTGACGCTGGGAGGGCTCCTGCCCTTTGCCTGGCTGGCACCGCCGCGGGTTTGGCCGTTCGTCGCGCGAAGCATCGCGCGGATTCATAGGGGTTTGAGCAGCGTCCGCACAGCGGCGACCGACGCCTGTATCCGGCAGCACACGACGGCGGATCCGGCGCAAGTGGAGCTTGGCTTTCGCACAAATCTCTATTGCGAGCTGCTTGAAATCCTGCGGGAGAATGCGCCCTATGGCTGGCCCGCCGAGATCGCGCTCGAAGGCCGAGAGCACATCGATCAAGCGCTCGAGGGCGGCAAAGGCGCCATACTTTGGTTTTGCCCCTTCATCCATGCGGACCTGGTCTTCAAGCGCGGACTTGCCGAAGCGGGCTACGATCTCCATCACCTGAGCGCACTGACCCATGGCTTCTCGGACACGCGGTTTGGATTGCGCTTCCTGAATCCCCTGAAGACACGGGTCGAACGCCGCTACCTGACGGAACGCCTTGTCCTGGACGAAAAGGGAGAAGGCCCGGCCCTGCGCACCCTGTTCAAGCGCCTGCGCGGCAACGGCTTGGTCTCCATCACGGCGGTCCACACCGGTCTGCGCGTCGCCACGCGCCCCTTCCTGGGCGGGTCGCTGCGGCTCGCCACCGGTGCCCCCAACCTGGCGGCCAAGACGGGCGCGGTTCTCCTGCCGGTCTTCGTGGTTCCGGAGGGCCGCGGCTATCGAGTCATTGTCGAACCGGCCCTTCAGGCCTCCTCGCAAGACAAGAAGGCCAAGGAGGAGGCTTTCGTCTCCGCCTACGTGCCGCGTCTCGAGCGCTATGTCCGGCACTATCCCGCGCTCTGGCGCGGCTGGTTTGCCGGGAGCAATCACTGGAGCTCAGAGCCGATCGAAACGAGTGACGCAGCGGTCGAGCCGGACGAGACGCGCGCCCAACCGGATGAGGCTCTAGCTGCCGGTCGTCGGGGCGAAGACGGTCACGGGGGCCGGAACGCCGCGTAGGCTGTGTTCCCCAAGGGCCTCCAGCGGCCGCTCCAAGAGCGCCGCGACCGGCTCCGTCACCAGGATGGGTCGCCCGACGACCTTGCCGAGCGCCTCGACCCGGCTTGCCGTGTTGACGGCGCGGCCGATCACCGTGAAGTCGAGCCGGCCCGGCGCCCCCACATTGCCGAAGAAAACCTCGCCGCGGTGCAGAGCGATGCCGCTGTGCAAGGGCCGCCAGCCCGCGATATCGCTCAGCCGATTGTCGCTTTCGTTGAGCGCATCGAGCTGCGCCAGCGCAAGCTCGGCCGAGGCCAGGGCAGCCTCCGCGGCGGCTTGCTCGCTTTCGAACTTCGAGAAGGGAAACACGGCGAGAAGCCCGTCGCCGATGAATTTCAGAACCTCGCCGCCGTAGGTCATCACGGCACCGGCGAGCAGATCGAAGTACTCGTTCAGGACCGTCAGCACCTCGGGGCCCTTCAGGCGGTTGGCCATGTCGGTAAAGCCGCGCAGGTCGGAGCTCCAGATGATCGCGCTGATCGGCGCGCCGGCGCCGCGCTTGATCGAGCCGCTGAGCACCTGGCT
>JANQIA010000094.1 GCA_028282405.1 Rhodovibrionaceae bacterium | reverse complement strand
GCAAGGGGCTGTTGCAAGAGTGATGTCTGACTACATGCATGATGACCACGACGCGCAGAGCGTCACGGCCTTGGTCAAGTGGTACAATCCGACCAAAGGTTTCGGTTTTGTCAGCCTGGAAGACGGCCAGTCTGACGCCTTCCTTCACGTCAGCGTGCTGGAGCGCGCGGGTTACCAGGAATTGCCGGAAGGCGCGCGCCTGTCATGTCAGGTCGTGCAGGGCCGCAGGGGCCTGCAGGTTTCCGAGATCGATTCCGTGGACCTGTCGACTGCGACGGCACCGGCGGCCGGTCCGAGGCGCGGCCCGCCAGGCGGCGATCGCCGCGGCGGCCCACCGGGCGAAGAGATCGAGGGAACGGTCAAGTTCTTCAATCCCGAGAAGGGCTTCGGCTTCGTCGTTCCGGACAACGGTGGGCAAGACGTCTTCGTCTCTGCACGGACGTTGGAACGGGCCGGCATCAATCATCTCGACCCCGACCAGCGCGTGCGGGTTTCGGTGCGCATGGGCGACAAAGGCCCGCTGGCGACCCGCGTCGAGCTGGAATAGCTCCCAAGCCGAGCATGGCGGCGCTCACACCGCCGCCGCATCGGGCAAGGCTACGGGCCTAACGAACCTGCACGTCTATCGGCAGCGCAGGCGCGGTATGGCGCGTCGCTAGTTCTCGCGCCAGGCGCGGTCGATGCTCTGCGCGATGGGCTGCACCAGGTAATCGACCGGCCGCTGCTCGCCCGTCTTGATCGTGACCTCCGCCGGCATCCCAGGGACGAGCTCCAAAGCACCCAGGCGGGCAACCTGCTCCTCGGGCACCTCGATGCGCACGGTGTAGTAGCTCTGGCCGCTGCGGTCATCGACCATCACGTCGGCGGAGACATAGACGAAGGTGCCTTCCAGCAGAGGCGTCGTCCGTTGCTGGAAGGCGGCGAAGCGGACTTCGGCCGGCTGGCCGATGCGCAGGTTGTCCACGTCGAGCGGGCTGACCTTCGCCTCGACGACCAGTTGCTTGCTGTCCGGCACGATCTCCAGGATCGTCTGGCCGGGTGAGACCACGCCACCGATGGTATTGAAGTCCCGTCCGACGACGACGCCGCTGGCCGGCGCGCGCACGACAATCCGGTCGAGCACGTCCTTGGTCGCCACCATGCGTTCCTTGAGGTCGAACAGCTCCTGCTGGGTGGTCCGCAGCTCGCTTTCGACGCTCTCGCGGAACTCGCGCTTGCGCTGCAGGACTTCCATGCGGGTCTCGCCGATGGCCTTTTCGGTGCGCGCGATATCGGCGATGAGCTCTCCGCGTTCGCCTTCCAGGCGCGCCTGCTCCCGCTCCAACGCCAGGACGCGGGTCTTCGGGCTCAAGCCTTGGCTGAACAGCTTCTGCTGCCCGCTCAGCTCATCGCGAACCAAGGCCAGCTGGCGCGCTTTCGACGTTTCCTGAGCCGCCAAACCGGCAATCTCGCGGTCGAGCTGCGCCTCGCGCTGGCTGAGAATCTCGATCGTGCCGTTGAGCGACTCCTGCCGCGCCGCGAAGAGCGCACGCTGGCCGGCGATCACCTCCGCCACCTCGGGATCGTCTTGCAGTTCGATCAGCGCCGCCGGGACCGGAACGTCGGTCAGAGCGTCACGCTCCGAGGCAAGGCGCGCCTGCCGCATCAGCGCCGCGTCGTGCGCCGATTTGGTCATGCGGTAGACCGCCTGCGGGCGGGTCTCGTCGAGCAGCACCAGCGCCTCGCCCATCTCCACGCGATCGCCATCCCGCACCAGCAAGGCCTTCACGGTTCCGCCTTCCTGGTGCTGCACCTGCTTGCGCTTGCCGTCCACCGTGACGATGCCGCTGGCCAGCACGGCGCTGGCCAGGTTCGCCGTCAGCGCCCAGGTGCCGAAGCCGCCGAACAGCAGCGCCACCACCACGACGCCGGCGGCGATGATCCGGCCGTAGTGCAGCGGGATGGCCGTCCCCGCCTTTGCCGAGTCCGCCTTGGGCGCGCCGGAGGTCGCGGGTTTCTCTGTCGCGCGCATCTCAAGCCCCCTCGCGCTTTTCGGCTGGGTTCAAGGTCGGGAGCTGCGGCGCCTTCTGGTCCGGCGCGGGCTGCGCCGGACGGGCCAGGCGCATCATCACCTCCTGGCGCGGGCCGAAGCCGTCCACCCGACCGTCGCGCAGCACCAGCAGCAGGTCGCAGACGTTGAGCACCCGCGCGTGATGGGCGATGAAGACCACGGTGCAGCCCTGCTCGCCCAATCCGCGAATGGCCTTGCGCAAGGCCTCCTCGCCCTCGGAGTCCAAGCTGGCGTTGGGCTCGTCGAGCACGACCAGCGCCGGGTCGCCATAGAGCGCGCGGGCCAGACCGATGCGCTGGCGCTGGCCGCCGGAGAGCGCCGAGCCGCCTTCGCCAATGCGGGTGTCGTAGCCTTCCGGCAGGCGCAGAATGAGCTCGTGCACGCCGGCCTTCTTGGCCGCGGTGACCACTGCTTCGGCATCCGGCTCCCGGAAGCGGGCGATGTTCTCGGCCACCGTCCCGTCGAACAGCTCCACGTCCTGCGGCAGATAGCCCATATGCTGGCCCAGGTCGCGCTTGTCCCACTTCCAGACATCGGCGCCGTCGAGCCGCACATGACCGGCGACCGGCTTCCAAACACCGACGATCAGACGGGCGAGGCTCGACTTGCCGGCGGCGCTGGGGCCGACCACGCCGAGGATCTGGCCGGCGTTGACCTGGAAGGAGATGTTCTGCAGCACCGGCTTCTTGCCGCTCGGCGGTACGGCGACCACGCCCTCGACCGCCAGGCGGCCGCTCGGCCGCGGCAAAGGCAGAGTCGCCTCCGGCTCGCCGACCTCCTGCAACAGTTCCTCGACACGGTGGTAGGCGCCGCGGGCGGCGACGAAGCCGCGCCAGGCGCCGATCGCCGCCTCGACCGGGGCCAGGGCGCGGCCCAGAATGATGGAGGCAGCCACCATCACGCCCGGCGTGATCTCCTGCAGCACCGCGAGGTAGGCGCCGAAGCCGAGCATGGCGATCTGCAGGATCGGCCGGACGAACTTGGCGATGGCGGTCAGCAGCCCCGCCCGGTCGTTGGCCAAGGACTGCTGGGCCAGGGCCTCGTCGTGGCGCCGCTGCCAACGCTCCATCAGCGAGCTCTGCATGCCCATGGCCTCGATGACCTCGGCATTGCGCAGGCTGGTCTCTGCGAAGCGGTGGCTGGCGACGGAGAGCCCGCCGGCTTTGCGCATCGGCCCGCGCGAGATCAACTCGCCGATGACCGCGAGCGAAAAGAGCAGCAGCGCACCGAAGAGGGCGATGGCGCCGAGCAGCGGATGAAAGGCGAAGATCAGCAGCAGGAAGGCCGGCGTCCAGGGCGAATCGAAAAAGGCCGTCAGCCCGTTGCTGGTCAGGAAACCGCGCACCGTTTCCATGTCGCGAAAGGACTGCGTGACGCTCTGGTTGCCGCTCGCGAGACGGCTGCGCAGGACGGCCGAGAACAGCGTGCCGCCCAGCGCATTGTCGAGGCGACTGCCGATCCGGACGAGGATGCGTGAGCGGATGAACTCCAAGACCGCATAGCAAAGCAACAAGCCGACCGCCAAAACCGTCAGGGCGATCAGGGTGTCCATGCTGCCGGAGCTCAAAACCCGGTCGTAGACCTGGAGCATATAGAGGGGCACGGTCAGCATCAGCGCGTTGATGGCGAAGCTGAAGGCGCCGACCGCCAGGAAACCGCTGCGCGAGATGCGCAGGGCCTGGCGAACCGGCGAGGCTTTCGTTTCTTCAGACAAGTCCCTACCTCGGACTTTGGTTATCTCCGGAACGGCCGAGGGTCCGGCGAGAAATCGCCGCACCCCGACCGCCCCACGATCTGCCTAAGCTCAGATCACGACGTTCTGCTGCGTGAGCTGATCGGCCTCGGTGTTGTTGAGCTGCAGGAGCTCGCCCTCGGCCTCGTCGAGGACCAGGATGAGGTCGCTGCCTTGCTGCACGGCCGTGATGCTCTCGACGCTGTCGAAATCGAAGGCCGAAAGGTCGATCAGGTCCTGACCGGCCTGGAAATCGACGATGACGTTGGCGCCGTCGCCCAGCCCGATGATGAAGACATCGCTGCCGGAGCCGCCGGACATCTCGTCGTCGCCCGCGCCGCCTTCCAGGGTGTCGTTGCCCAGGCCGCCTTCCAGACGGTCGCTGTCGTCGCCGCCGATCAGGATGTCGTTGCCGAAGCCGCCAATAAGCTCGTCTTCGCCGTCGCCCCCCTGAAGCGTGTCGTCGCCCCAGCCGCCGTCGATCTGGTCGTTGCCGGCACCGCCGTCGATCTCGTCGTCGCCGAAGCCGCCCTTGATCTGGTCGGAGCCTTCGCCGCCGTCGATCTGGTCGTCGCTGAAGCCACCGTCGATCCGATCGTCGCCGTCGCCACCGGAGATCACGTCTTCGCCGAGACCGCCCTCCAAGAGATCGTCGCCTTCGCCGCCGTCGATCTGGTCGTCGCCGAACTCGCCGATCAGCACGTCGTCGCCGGAACCGCCTTCAAGCTGATCGTCGCCGAAGCCGCCGAAAGCGGTGTCGTTGCCGTCACCGGCGCTGACCGCATCGTCCCCGAAGCCGGCCATCACGAAGTCGTCGCCGCCTTCCATGATGATGACGTCGTTGCCGAAGCCGGACTCGGCCGTGTCGTCGCCGTCGCCGCCCAGGAGGGTGTCGTCGCCGAAGGTGCCCTCCAGGAACATCGGCTCGTCGCCGCCGCCCATCATGCCGTCCAGGACGGTGTCCTCGCGGACGGCCAGGTTCTGGATGCGCTCGTCGTCTTCCGGGTCCGTCTCGGCAACGTCGAAGGGATTGCTCTCATCGAAGTTCTCGGAGAGGAACTCGGCCAGAGCGTCCTGCTCAGAGCCGTCCGGCGCGAACTGCGCGGCGCCGGTGCGGGGGTCCGCCCCGTCCTGCGCCAGGTCCACCCGGTTGGTGCCGAAGACATCGAAGGGATAGCCGTCGCCACCACCGGCCAGGAAGTCCAGGGTGACGATGCGGATCTCGCGACCGGCATCGCCTTGCAGCTCGCCGTTCTCGATCAGCACGTCGACGATGTTGCCGTCCTCATCGAGGATGGCCGCGCTCTGGATCCGCTGGCCTTCGGTTTCCACCGTGCCGCTGCCGTCTTCCGCCAGAACCTGCGCCTGCTGCGTGGCATCGAAGCTGAAGCTGAGGCCGCCGACCTGGGCGAACTGACCAGGCGTGCTGCCCGGACCGCTGCCCGCCACCGCATGCTCGAGCACGATGGCGAGCTGGGCCGCCGTCAGGGTGAGCAGGGTGAGGCCGTTGTTGAAGCGCAGCGAGTTCTCGATATCGAGCTGGCTGATCTCGCCTTCCTGCTTGCCGGACAGAGGGTTGTCCTGCGTCGGCAGCAGCGTGCCGTTCGGGTCGACCTCTCCGATCGGCGCGCGGATGCCGCCGCCGTTCTTGAAGGAGACCAGGACCGAGCTGTCGGCTTCCTGAGCGGTGGCTAGGTTGGCGTCCGCGGTCAGGTTGCCGAAGTTGGTCTCTTCGGTCCGGACCGACTCGCGCCGACCATCCATGAAGACGTCGGAGTTTCCGAAAACGTTGCCGTCGCGCTCGATGACGATGCCCTCGACCGCGTCGGTCAGCTCCTTGACCTGATCGGCCTTGCTGCCCTCCGCGAAGGGGTCGGCACCGTCGGCAATCTCTTCCACGACCGCGTCGGTGGTGGCGTAGTTGCCGCTGACCTCGTCGTCGATGCTCTCGACGATGAGGTCACCGTTCTCGTCGAACTCCAGCACCAGGCGGCCGACGTAGGAATACTCGCCGGCGCCGCTGACGATCGCCACCGGCTTGCCGTCGGCGTTGGTCGTCACCAGCGGATAGGCGTTCTCGCCCGGCTGACCCGAAGCGTCGTCGCCGTTACCGACGATGTTGCCGTTCTCATCGAAGCGGGCCACCTCGTCGTTGTCGCCGGACTGCAGGCCGCGCGCGATGTCCTCATCGTCGGCCAGCAAGGTGTCCGAGCCGCCGGCGATGATCACGTCGACGCCACGCAATTGGCCGGCCAGCTCCGTCTCCAGAGCGAACTGCTGCAGGTGGCTGACCAGGATGATCTTGTTGACGTCCTGCGCGATCAGGGCGTCGATCGCCGGCTGCAGGATCGCCGCCAGCGCCGCCATGTCGTTGGCTTGCGGGCCGATCACCGTGGTGCCGGTCGGCGAGGAGAGGCTCTCCAAGAGCTGCGTGGTCGCACCGACCACACCGATCTTCTCGTCGTTCGGGCCACCGGTCTGGCTCGGCACCTCGATGATGGTCGCCGGCGCGATCTTCGGCACGCTGCTGTTGCCGGCCTGCGACTGCTCGGGATCGGTCTGGAAATCCGTGCTCAGCAGGATGTCGCTGATGAAGAGATTGCCGAGATCGTTATCTTCCGAGAAGTCCAGGTTGGCCGAGAGATAGGGGAACTGGGCGCCGACCCAGCGGTCGCCGCCGGGACCTGCCGGATCCCGGAAGTCCTCTTCGATGATCGACTCGAAGGCATCTGAGCCGAGATCGAACTCGTGGTTGCCGATGGCCGAGGCATCGAAGCCCAGGATGTTCATGATCGAAATGTCGACCCGGCCGCCGCCTTCACGCAGGCCGTCGTAGGCCGCGAAGGTGCCGTCCGGCAGCTCGAAGAGCTCATTGTAGGTGTCGTTGAACACGCCGCCGTCGCGGAACACACCCCGGTCGCCGGCCGCCGAGAAGAAGGGACCGGAGAGGAAGTTGTCGCCGGCCGAGAGCAGCACGGACGCGTCGAAGGCCTCGGTGTCCTGCTCGAAGAGGTCGACCAGGGCGGCGAAATTCGGCGCGTTGGCAATGGCGTCCACGCCGCCCTCAAGGTCGGAGGCATGGAGGATCTGCAAGGTAAAGGTCGCAGGCTCCGGCTCGCCGATCTCGAAGCTCGCCACCACCGGCTCGTGGTCGCTGGCGACGATGCTGTCGAAGACGATGCCGTTGTCGTCGCGCACGAAATCGTTGTTGACGTGGACGATGTCGTACTCAGCCGTCTCCAAGAGACCGTCGGTGACGAAGATGTGGTCGAGAATCTGAGAGTTGCCGTCGAAGATGAAGGTGTAGAGGTCGTCGGCGCCCTGCTCTTCCAAGAGGTCCGTCAGGTTGGTCAGCACCTGCTCGTCACCGGCGCCGGGGAGAATTTCCCTCAGGTCGTTGGTGAACTCGAAGGTGTTGAGATCGCCGAGAACGATGACGTTGGCGTCCGGGTCGTTGGCCAGCAGGCCGTCGACGTAGTCGTTGATCGCCTGGGCCTCGGCCTCCCGCTCGGCCTCACCGGCCTGCTCGAAGGGCTGCGGGCCGCCGAACACCGGCGTCGAACCGAAGCGCGAGGTGAAGTGGTTGTTGATGATCGTCACCTCTTCGCCGTTGAACTCGAAGGTGGCGACCAGGGGGTCGCGGGTGCCGTCGAAGGTGGGGTCTTCGACGATGGCGATCGAAGCCTCGTCAACCGACACGCGGTCCGGGTTGTAGAGGTAGGCGTTGCGGATGTTGCCGCCCGGGACGCCGCCGGTCGAGCCGTCTGCCGGCTCGACGTCGAAGAACTCGTAGGCCGGGCCGCCGGCCGCCGCGATGGCGTCGACGATGGCCTGCAGGGTCTCGGTCGCGTCGGTCGTGCCGTCGTTGGTCGTCCCGTTGTTGTCCTGCACTTCCTGCAGACCGATGATGTCCGGCGTCTTGAGGTTGTTGACGATCTGCTGGGCCAGCAGCTCGATCTGGTCGTCATCGCTGCCATCGGCGGCGACGTTGAGGATGTTGTAGCTGGCAACGCTCAGCCGGTCCTCGCTGCCCTCGACGGCCGTGACTTCCTGCTCGAGGCCGCCCGGGGTGACGGTGATGGGCTCGGTGGCGTTGACCTCGTAGTTGCCGAAGCTGTAGCCGACCACGCCGGTCACGTCGCCGACCTGATCGCCGACGTTGATGGCCAGCGGCTCACCGCCGAAGAGGTTGGGGTCGAACTGGACCTGCACCCGCTCGGGGTTCTGGTCGCCGGTGTTGTCCGGGCCGGAGTCGAGGTTGATGCCGCCGCGCGCGTTGAGCCCGTCGTCCGAGGTGGCACCTTGGTTCGGCAGGGTGAAGAACTCGGCGCTGAACTGGCTGAACACACGGGTCGGGGACACGGCCACCGCGTCCTCGATGGTCACCCGCATGCCCTCGAGGCTTTCGTAGAAGTCGATGGCGTCTTCTTCGGGGTCGTAGTTGCCCGGCTCGTCCTGCAGGTTGACCGGCAGTTCGTCCTCGCTGATCACCACCTCGTTCGGCGCCACCCGGCCGCTTTGGCCGATGACGGTCGCTTCGGGCAAGTCGTTGCCGCTGGAAAGAACCTCCAGCTCCGTGACGCTGCCGATCTGCGTGACCGAGAGGTTGCCGGTGCCGGCACCGCCCGGAATGAACTCGTTGACCGTGCCGGTCACCGAGACCTCGTCGCCGACCGCCGGCTTGTCGCCGCCGGAGCCGGTGAAGACGAAGATGCCGTCGGAGGTGGCGTCGTTGCCGTCGCCTTCCGGGTCTTGCAGGTAGAAGCCGTTGAAGGCCACGGCGGTGACGATGCCGCCGGTCTTGACCACCTGGCCCTCCAGGGCGGAGACGTGGCCCTCGCCCTGAATGTTGTAGATCGCCTCTTCGATGGCGATGGCGAAGACCGAGACGGTCGAGCTCTCCTCGAAGGCGACCGCGAGCAGCGCGCTGCCCGTCGGGCTATCCTCAGCCGAGATGAAGGTCAGGCCTTCCGGGCTGATGTCGAGCACGTCGTTGGCGACGCTGATCGCCGGCGCCACGCCGGTGTTGATGTACTGCACGAACTCGGCGTTGGAGGGGTCGCTGACGTTATAGACCATGATGCCGCCGACCCGCTCGAGGCCGATGAAGGCGTAGGTCTCGCCGTTGACCTCGCCGACCGTGACGCCCTCGGGCTCCGGGCCCTTGTTGTCGCTGCGGCCGTCGAAGGTGTCGGCATCGCCGTTGCTGTTGAAGATGTCGGGCGCCACCTCGGCCGTGATCCGCTCGAAGTCGTCGCCGCTGTCGAAGACCAGGTTGCCGGTCTCGTCCCAGATGGTGAAGGAACGGGTGCCGTAGACGAAGAGCTGGTCGATATCGCCGTCGCCGTCCAAGTCGCCATCGATGGTCGAGGCTTCCAGGCGGCCGAGGTTCTCGTCCTGCTGCAGTTCCTCGGCGTTCGGAAAGGCGTCCGGGTCGAGATCGAGGTCGGCGATGCGCGCATCCTCGTCGCGGGCGTCGCCTTCGTTGGCGGTGATGTAGAAGGTCCGGCCGTCGATCTCGTAGGAGGCGATGGAGTCCGGCATGAACATGCCGTGGACTGGATGGTTCTCAATGTTGATCTCGCCGTCCCGGTCGCTGGCATCGAGGCCGTTGCTCTTGGAGAAGTCGATGATGCCGAGCACCACCGGCGCTTCCTCCAAGAGGCCGAGCTCGCCCGTCTCGGTGTTGAGGTCGCCCGAGAGGCCGAAGTCGTTGTCGTTGAGCACGACCAGGCGGCCGTCCGGCAGCAGGGTCAGGCCTTCCGGCTTGTCGCCGGCCTGATAGCCGAGGGACGGCAGGTTGGTGACCTTGGTCTTGTTGACCGGCTCGATGCCGAGATCGTGCAGATCGTCCGGCGTCTGCTGCTCCAGGGTCTCGCCGTCGGGCAGGGCCGGGGCGTTCTCGTCCAAGAGGTTGGTGGCGCCCTTGAGGTCGATCTCGAAGATGAACTTCTTACCGGCCGGGTCGAGGGAGGAGTCACGCTCGATGACGAAGAACTTGCCGTCGCCGGCGTAGACCGCGTCGCCGATCTTATCGACCTTGTTGAGGCGCACATCGGGCGCTTCGAGCAGGTAGACGTGCTCGGAGACGGCCTCGCCGGTATTCATGTCGATGCCGAGGATGCGGATGACGTCCGAGGCGTCGCCGTCGGCGCGCTCCGGGTTCGAGAGCGGCGTCTGGATGAAGGCGTAGACGACCTCGTTCTCGTCGTCGACCGCGACGGCTTCGAAGCCGCGGTTGGGCCGCCGCTCGGCGTACTCGTCCGGCAGGCTCTCGATGCCGAAGCTGCCGGCGGAAGCGCCGGCCAGCTCAGCCGTGCCCTCGGGTACGAAGCGGGCCAGCAGGATGCCGTCCTCGTTGAACTTGTAGATCGCCGGGCGGTACTCATCGACCGTCCAGAAGTTGCCGTCCTTGTCGAAGGCGATGCCTTCCATGTCGGCGCCGAAGGAGTCGAGGCCGGTCGGGTTGCCGAAGACGTCGACCGGGTCTTCGTCTGCACCGTCGATGTTGGGCAGGCCGCTGATCGGCTCCATGCCCGAGGGGCCGAAGCGCGACAGGAAAATCTGATCGGTGAACTCGATCTCGCCGGTGTTGGGATCGAGCGTGAAGGTCTCGAGACGCGCCTGATAGTCCGGTAGACCGAAGGGCCGCTCGTTCATGCCGTCGCCATCGGTGTCGACCGGGTCGGCGTTGGGGCCGCGGTCCGGCACGGTGTGGAAGATGTACTTGCCGTCGGGGGTGGTGCCGCCGAAGTCGAGGCCGGAGAGGCCGCCGAGCTTGATCTCCTGGCCGGCCGCCGTAGTGCCCAGCACCGGCAGCTCGCCGAAGTCGAAGAGCTCGACCTCGGGCAGGCCCTTGGAGTGGTCGATGGTGCCGAGCGGCAGGATATCGAGGATCTCGCCGCCTTCGATGTCGACCACGGCCACCGCGTTGTTTTCCTGCAGGGTCACCAGCGCGGTGGTGCCGTCCGGCGCCACGGCGATGAACTCGGGCTCGACGTCCTTGGCCACCGTCTTGTCGGGGAAGAGCCGGACGCCCTTGTCGATGAACTCCTGCTCGCGGCCGTTGAAGCCTTCGAAGGTCAGGGTCTGCACGGTCGCGGCCTCGATGCCGCCGCTGACGTCGATGATACTGATCGAGCCGAGCGGGTCGGTGTCGTCGACCGGCTCGCCCTCGTTGGCAACCAGGATCTTGGTGCCGTCCGGGGTGAAGGTCAGGCTGTCCGGCAGGTTGCCGACCGTGACGTCGCCCAGCACGTTGCCGTCCGCGTCGAGGAAGACCACGCGGCCGTCGGCGGTCTTATCTTCCGCGTTGGGCACGGCGGCAGCGATCAGCCCGTTGCCGACAGCCACGCTGGTCGCTTCGCCGATCGCGGCGCTGCCGACGTTTTGAATGTCGCTCGGATCCGAGAAGTCGAGGATCTCGATCCCGTCGCCGGTGGTGACGAAGGCGCGCTGGGAGTCGGGGTCGAAGGCGAGGATCTCAGCGCCGGAGAGTTCGATGTTCCCCACGCGCGACAGAGAGATAGACATGGAGCTTTTTCCCTATTTCTTGAATTTTCAGCCAAGCACCGAAGAGCGATGGATAGGCGCACCGCGCCTAGAGGGCGCGCAGAACACGCACCCAGGCAGGAACTCGGCGTGAGCGGTAGTCGCGGTTAATTGCGGTTTCGTTGCAGAAATTTGAGAGAATGCGGAAGGCTGCGTAACATCGGTGAGACAGGCGCTCTAAGGCCTTGGGAAGAAAGCGCCTTGCCCCCGGGATAAAGTTCGGCCGGCCCCGGGCGGAGAGATGGGCGTTGTTCCACGATCGCCCAGCCGATACCGCAAAGGCTGACGCGAAACGCCTCCGACTCTGCGGGATCGGCTGAGGCACCGGCATCTCGAGACGGACTGTCCGGACGTCACCGATCAGAGACCCCTGCCGATCGACGACTGGCCTGCCGCGTCCTGCAGCCAACCCCACTGCTGTTCAGTTCGGTGCGGAGAAGCCTTCTCTTGTCCGCTCCGCGGACACCCCCCACCCTGACCCTCCCCCTCAAGGGGGGAGGGAACTGTGGTTTCATCGCACTCTCCCTTACACCTCCCACCTTGAGGGGGAGGTCGGCGCGGAGCGCCGGGAGGGGGGTGGCGCGAAGCGCGGGAAGGACATCGTCTAGCGGCAAGCGCCTGTCCAGCCGAACGCCGCCATACCCAAGTCCGCGCAAGGCTTTCCGGCCAATACCTCGACGCTTAACCGGACTGCAGTGGACCAACTCCGGATTCCCAAAGTCCGTCGACGCACGTTCCGGCCCTATGGCGACCGCGCATCAAACCAGCCAGCGGGTCGCCGCTATCGCCACCACTGTTGCGTCTCGTAAAGCGGGCCAGGGCGTTCGAACAGCTTGTCGTACTTGCACAGCTTTGGGGTCTCGCCGAGCGTTTGCGGGACGCCATCCCGGAATGCCCACTCCCCGCGATCGGTCGCGTCCGCACGGACATAGCTGGAGATCGCAAAGGCCCGGTCATGACCGGAACGGTTCGGCATCGAACCATGCACGGTCAGCAACGACCACAGCACCAGATCGCCCGGCTCCATCTCGAGCGCGACCGCATCGCCGGGATCGAGACCGACCGCCTCGAGCTCGTCCTCGGCCGTCAAGCCCTTCATGATCTGCCCGTCCCCATCGTCGGACAAACCCAGGTAGCCCATCTTTTGGCTTCCCGGGATCACTTGCAGGCAGCCGTTCTCCACCGTCGCCCGATCGATGGCGAGACCGGTGGTCACCGTGCTGAAGGCCACGTCATCGCGGCTCGACCGATCGCGAAAGCGCAGATCCTGATGGAAACGGTAGCCGGTGACGTTCGCGCCGGGCGGTTTCCAGTGGATTTGCTGGGCGATCTGCTTGATATCGCGCCCGAGAATGGGTTCGAGAACGGCGAGGTACTCGGGCCGCCGCCGGAATGCCTCGAAGTAGGCGCTGATCCAGGCCTGCCAGTGCACCTGGATGACATAGCGCTGGCCGAAGTCCTCTTCAGGCAAGACTTCGAAGCACAAGTTTCCGTGCCGGAAGGTGGCGTGATGGGTCAGCCCCTCCTCATAGACCCGACGGGTCTCGGCCTGGAGCGCCTCGACTTCATCGGGATCGAGGAAACCGCGAATGACGGCATAGCCTTCCTCGCGGTAGCGTTCGGCGATTTGTTTGGCTTCGTTGGCTGTCAGCATGATCTCGTTCCTGACGACGGGCGCTCAATGCGACCGCTCCTCATGTGTTTGACCTTCGGCCCGCCGCGAGGGCGGTACGGCGCCGACTTTTCCGTATGGCGCCCCCTTTTGGAAGTCGGTGCAACCAGGAAGCACCTTGCCAGATTCCGGGAAACGCACCCGAGATTCAGGGGCCAACCGCGCGGTCATTCAGTGACTCGGGGATCGCGTCCAGGAGAAAGTCGACAAAGGCCCGGACCTTGGCGGGGACCAGCTCGCGATGGGGATGCAGAACGTAGATCGGGGTGGCTTCAGGCACGAAGCCGGGCAACAGCCGCTCGAGCCGGCCATCGCCCAAAGCCGGTTTGACCAACATATCGGGCAGGTTGGCGATGCCGAAGCCGGCCAGCGTCGCTTGGAAGATGGCTTCGATGTTGTTCGTGGAGAGACGCCCCGACACCGGCGCGACAACGGGGCCGTCCGGGCCCTCGAACCGCCAGGCGCCGAGCTGCCGGGCGACGTTGGTCAGCACGCAGCTATGGTCCGAAAGGTCGGTCGGATGCAGGGGCCGCCCATGCCGCTCGAGGTAGTCGGGCGTCGCGCAGACGATGGAGCCGGCCTCCCCCAGCTTCACGCATTGTAGAGCGCTGTCCGCTTGCGGCCCGATGCGAATGGCCACGTCATAACCCTCTTCCACCAAGGGAACGGCCACTGACGTGAGGTTGATCTCGACGTTGACGTGGGGATAGAGCTCGAGGAATTGGGGAATCAATCCGGCCACGTGGGTGTGCCCCAACAGGTTCGGGCAGGCGACCCGAATGAACCCGCGCACGTCGCCCTGGAGGCTCGAGACCGATTCATAGAGCTCCGACATGTCGTCCAGAATCCGCGTCGCGCGCTTCAGGTAGAGCGTGCCGGGCTCGGTCAGGCGCAGTTGTCGCGTGGTGCGATCCATCAGCCGCACGCCCAAGGCGTCTTCCAGTTCGCGGATGTAGCGGCTGGCGGCGCTGGTCGAGAGCCCGAGGTCTCGGGCCCCGGCGGAGATGCTTCCCTGTGCGGCCACCCGCTCGAAGACCTTCGAGAGGAACAGGATGTTCTTCTCGGTGACGCGGTCTCGCCAAGGCGTCGTGGCCTTCGGTCGACCCATGCGCTCAATCCCTCGCT
>JANQIA010000062.1 GCA_028282405.1 Rhodovibrionaceae bacterium | reverse complement strand
TGGGCCACCCACTTGGCCATCTCGCCGAACATGCGGCGGTAGTCGATCTCCTGAAAGGCCTCGCGCTCGACCATCTCGCGGCCGACCTGACCGATGAAGAGGATCATCGGCGTCGAGTCCTGGAAACCGATATGGACGCCGGGGCTGGCATTGGTGGCACCGGGGCCGCGCGTCACGAAACAGATACCGGGCTCGCCGGTCAGCTTGCCGTAGGCTTCGGCCATCATGGCGGCACCGCCTTCCTGACGGCAGACGGTCACTTCCAGCTCCGGCGCATCGACAAAGGCATCGAGCACGGCGAGATAGCTCTCGCCCGGCACGCAGAAGAGATGCTTGGCCCCGTGCAGGCGCAGGGCATCGACAATAAGCTCGCCGCCGCTGCGGCGCAGGTTTCCGGTGGCTGTCATGGCGCGTCCTTTCACAGATCGCCTTAGCCCGCCAGGGCGGGAACCGCAACGAGCAGACATGCATGGCGCGCCCGCAGTTGATTGTTCCCACAGGGTGCGGCGAGACGGCTATAGTCCGGGCGGCGGGTCGGCAGTCGACAGAGAGAGTAGGGGAGGCGCCATGGCTGAGGCAGACTTGCGTCGGCGGCTGGTCGCCGAGGCGCTGGGCACCGGCATGCTGATCGCGACGGTGATCGGCTCCGGCATCATGGCGGAGAGTTTGGCAGGCGGGAACGTCGCCATCGCGCTGTTGGGCAACACGGTGGCGACCGGGGCCATCCTGGTGGTCATCATCCTGATGTTCGGGCCGCTGTCCGGCGCGCACTTCAATCCGGCCGTGACCTTTGTCTTCCTGCTGCGCGGCGAGATCTCGCGGAAGGACGCCCTGCTCTATGTCGTCGTGCAGATCTTGGGCGGGTTGGTCGGCATGCTGATCGCCCATGCCATGTTCGAGCTGCCGCTGTTCCAGCTCGGGACCATCGAGCGTAGCGGCGGCGCCCAATGGCTCGCGGAAGCCGTCGCCGCCTTCGGCTTGGTCGCCGCCATTCTCGGCACGCTGCGTTGGCGGCCCGAGGCCGTGCCCTTTGCGGTCGGGCTCTACATCACCGCGGGCTACTGGTTCACCGCCTCCACATCTTTCGCCAACCCGGCGGTGACCATTGCGCGTAGCTTCACCGACACCTTCTCCGGCATTGCGCCGGCGCACATGCCGGCCTTTATCGTCGCGCAGTTCGTCGGCGCCGCTCTGGCTGCCGCACTCTTCGGCTGGCTTATGCCCAGAGAGGCAGAGCGCTAGAAGCTGGCGGTCAGGGTGAAGAAGAACTCGGCGTCGTCGCGCGACGATTGATCGCCTTCGCCCGAGATCGGGACGGCGAGCTGCAGATCGGCGTTGAGGCTGCGCCAGAGGGCGAAGCGGACGCCGAAGCCGGCCGAGGACAGCATCTCGCGTCCATTGCCTTCCGTATTCCGGTTCCACACGGCACCCCAGTCGTAGAAGCCATAGAGCTGCGCCGAGAAGGGCTCGTTTGAGTCGATCAGGAAATCGCGCCTCAGCTCCACCAGCGCGGCGACGCCGTTGTCGCCGGTGATCTCACTACCGTCGAAGGCCCTGCCGAAGCGGGCACCGCCCACGGCAAACTCTTCGGAGGACAGCAGCTCGTCATCGGCCACCTGGCCTTCCGCCGTGGTCAGGAGGCTGAAGCGGAAAGGCAGCGACTGAACCCGGCGAACCTCCGCGGACAACTTGGTGAAGACCGCGTCCCCGTCAGGGCGGGACCGCAAGGGGCCCGGGTCGTCGGTCGCGTCGAGGATGTCGAAACCCTTGCTGAGCTCCAATTCGAGCACATTGAAGCCGTCCAGCGGGTCCGAACTGAGATAGCGGCCTTCCAGGCGCAGCACGCGCAGGCGGTCTTCCTCGGTCTTGTTGCCGCCGGTTTCCTCTTCGATGTTTCGGTAGTCGAACTGGCCGCCGACGAAAAGGCTCTCCTCACGGCTGCGTAGTATGGGATAGCTCAGGCCGCCGATGACCCGCAGGCTGCGGCTCACCTCCTGATCGTTCCGGTCCTCGTCGGTCGGCTCGACGCGGCTGAAGGACGGTTGACCGAAGAGCAGCAGGCCATCGCTGCCGAGCGGCTGCTCGTAGCGCAGGCTGACGAAGCCCAGCTCTTCGGGTTTGGTCGGCACCGTGAAGCCGGCGAGCTGGAAGCGCTCGCCGCCGGACAGCAGGTTGTTGGCACCGAAGGCGCTGTAGTTTTGCAGCGGGCCGACTTTGGAGGTGCCGCGGTTGTCGAAATAGATCAGCCCGTCGAGCGCCTGATAGTCGATCTCCACAGTCAGAAAGAACTCTCGAAGATTCTCCTGGTCGCGGAGCATGCGCGAGTCCTTGATCGTGAAGCCGGGCAGGTCGTTGATCAGCAGGATCATGCGCTCCAAGGCGTCCAAGGTCAGCGGGCGCTCGGCGACCACTGGGGCCGTGTAGTCGACCCAGTCCAACTCTTCGGCCGCCGGCCCCTCGATCAGCACGCGGGCGACATAGCCCTCCAGCACCTCCACGGTCAGGACGCCGGCAACCAGGCCTTGCGGCACGATGCGTGCGCGCGACAGCACGAAACCGGCGTCGCGGTACTTTTCGGTGATCAGCTCGGGGATCTGTGCGATCTCGCTCAGGGTCAAAGCGCGGGCCAGGAAGGGCTCGTAGATCTCGATGAATGCGTCTTGAGGGAAGACGGTCGCACCCTCGATAACCACGGCGGAGAGGACGAAGGTCTCTTCCGGCTCCGGCGGGACGGCAGGCCCCTCCAGGCGCGGCTCGGGTATTGCCGGCTCTGCAGCTGGGGGCAGGGGCTGCTGTGGGATGCGTCGCTCGATGATGGCCGGGTCCGCTTCGGCGGAGCGTTCCTGGGCGAGAGGCTGCGCGTTCGGCACCGCGCTCAGAAGGCAGAGAAACGCGAAGAAAGCCGCGCCCCGCGCTCGTTCTTTCTCCAAAGCCCGCAAAATCCCCGCAAGATTTTTGCCGATCCTCTCCATTGTGGGGCCGAGTCGTATCCTTTCTTGGCAAAGCGGTTGGTTGCAGCACAACGACAAAGTCCAAAACAAACGGATACTTAGATGGTAAGTGAAGACGACAGAAATGACCATTCGCTATTAATACTGTACATTCTATATTTAGTAAACTGTTAAGAAGTCTCCTAGAAAAATGTAAATTAGTACAAGCAGTGCTAGGAGAGAGGGGCATGGGTGTTCAGGCACTTGAAGGGCGTTGCGATATTGGCGCCGATCTTTTCAAGCGTTACGCCATTCTTCTGGTGCTGCTTGCTGTCGCCCTATGCGGCGGCATGCGCGGCGCGCTGGCCGGCGACGACGCCTGGTCGATCGTCGAAGCCAAGGGGGACGTCCAGGTCCTGCGTGCCGGCTTTCAGCCTGTCGCCCTGACCGAGGGCATCGTCCTGCGTCCCGGAGACCGGATCGTCACGACCGGGAACGGCCGCGCCATCATCAATCGCGGCAAGGACACCATCATCGTCGCACCCAACAGCGAGATCGGCCTGCCGGCCTTGAAGCGTCCCGGGTGGGGCACGCGCATCATCCAAGAGATCGGGACCATCTTCCTGAAGGTCGAAAGCTCTGCCGAGCGGCGCTTCGAGGTTGAGACGCCGGTCTTGGCGGCCGTGGTGAAGGGCACCCGCTTCACCGTCAGCGCCAATCCCATGGGCGCGGCCGTGCACGTGCTGGAAGGGGCGGTCGAGGTTTCCGCCTTCGCCTCCCAGCAAACGGGCATGGTGATGCCGGGGCAGACGGCCCGCCTGGACAGCAACCTGGGCAGCCGCCTGGAGATCGACGGCAACGAAGCGCCGGCCGGACAGGAAGCCGAGAGCTTCGAGCGCACCCTCGATACCGAGGAACCCGAAAGCGAAAGCACGACCCTGCCGCTTCCCGTGGAGATCGAAAATGCCGATGCCGCCGCCATGCCGAGCTCGACCGAGCCGCAGACGCTGTCTCTGGAGATCGAAACGGTAGAGGTTTCCGTAACTGGAGAGGATGCGACGGGTGCCGGCACAGAACAGCTTGCCGAGCGGCAGGATGATGCCGTTGACGCCGGTCCGCGGGCCATCAATGTCGCCCTTGGCGACACCGACATCAATCTGCGTCAGGTCACCCGCGGCTTGGTCCGCAATGCGGTGATCGAGCCGGCCGGTCCTGTCGGCGAAAGCCTAGAGGAAAGTGCGCAAACAGCGCTGGAAGTCGAGGACTCGGATGATACGCCATCATCTGAGAACGCCGAGACGACGCTTGTGTCCTCTGTCGAGATCGATGGCGAAGCCTCGGATGATACGCCATCATCTGAGAACGTCGAGACGACGCTTGTGTCCTCTGTCGAGATCGATGGCGAAGCCTCGTCGATCGGGAGCACGAAGGTGGAAGCCGCGACCGGGCTCGGATTGGAGACGATGTCGGCGCTTAGCGACCTGGACGCTGACGGAGGCAGTGCTGCCGCGGCTGCCACCACAACCGGCCTCGGTGAGCTTCCTGCGGGCTTGGACGCTGTGTCGGGCATGCCAAGCGGGCTCGGCGACGACAATTCGCCGACGGGCATCGGCGACAGCGTCGACATCACCGACACGGTCAGTGACATCGTCGATGACATCGACGACGAGGTCGACGATGCGATCGATGACCTGCTCGATCGCGGGATCTATTCCGACAGCGACTAAGGCCGCGTGCCAGGCCGGTTCGCGCCGACTGGCAACAGGGCAAAGTCCTTGCTTTGGCTAAGGAATCCTAAAGTCCGGTACGGCATCCTGTCGCCATGGCCGAAGATGGCCTTGGAGACTTGAGATTTCGTCCGTTGACACCTCCCACGACCAGCGTCCGGTACAGCGGTGGAGCGCCTGGCTCCGCCGCTGCGGGCGTGCCGCGTTGGTTGCCGGATTTGTCATGGTCGTGTGGGCGCTCGGCCTCCTCGCGCCGATCGAGCGGGGGCTACAGAACCTGCGATTCGAGCTCTTGGGCAGCCAAGCCAGCGGCTCCCTCGTCGTTGTGGAGATCGATGCCAAGAGTCTGAAAGAACTGGGTGTTTGGCCTTGGCCTCGGCAGTTCTACGGTGCCTTGCTGGACCGTCTGTTCGAAGCCGGCGTCGACCTGGTGGCCTTCGACGTCGATTTCTCTGCGGCTTCCAACCCCGAGAACGATCAGGCCTTCGCCGAAGCGCTGGAGCGCCATGCTGGCCGTGTCGTGCTGCCGAGCTTTCACCAGCAGGCGAGCGAAGGCGCCGACAGGGTTCTGGAAAGCCGTCCGCTGCCGATCTTCACCGAGTTCGTGGCTGTTGGCTCGGTCAACATCTTTGCGGAT
The DNA here is from genome assembly GCA_028282405.1 of Rhodovibrionaceae bacterium. Classification (GTDB taxonomy): domain Bacteria; phylum Pseudomonadota; class Alphaproteobacteria; order Kiloniellales; family DSM-21159; genus JANQMX01. The sequence goes on along the minus strand of JANQIA010000062.1, from coordinate 10,782 downwards.
GGCGACGGCATCACCCGGTTGGGCTGGGTCGGTCAGCAAACGGCGGACGGTTTCCGGCCATCTCTGGTGGCTTGGTTGTTTGGCACCAACAGCTTCGAGACGCTTAGCTTCGGTATCGACTTCGGCATCGATCCCGCCAGCGTTCCACGCGTTTCCTTCATCGATGTTGTCGAAGGCCGGGTCGACCCGGCCGCCTTGGCAGGACGGAAGGCCATTGTCGGCGCGACTGCCATCGAGCTCGGCGACAGCTTTGCGGTGCCGGTCTATCAAGTGATGCCGGGGGTGGTCTTGCAGGCCTTGGCCTACGAGACCCTGCTGCAGAACCGGGCGCTGCTGCCGACGGCTTGGCCCTTCGTCGCGGCGGTCACATTCGCTCTCGCCCTGCTGTTCGAACTTGGCCGCCGTCATTGGTCGACGATGCGCATGGTGGGCATGGTCCTGGCCGGTGCGGCCTTACTCTTTGCCGCTTCGCTGGCCGCGCAAGACTGGCTGCAGCTGCGGCTCGTCACCGCGCCCATGCTGCTTTGTCTGCTGGTGAGCTTCGCCAGCGGAGCGACCAGCGAGATCGAGCGGCTGGCACGGCTGGTCTTTCGGCAGCGCGCGGCCATGGCCTATCGCAAGCTGCTGATCAGCCGCGTGGTGGAAGACAGCCATGACGGCATTCTGATTGCCGATGCTCAGGGAAGGATCACCGTCGCCAACCCGGCGGCCGAGGCCGTCCTGGGCACGGAGCGAGCCTCCTTGCCTGGTGTGCCTTTGGCCGAGGCCTTTCCTCAGGGCCAAGGTCTGATTGGCGAGGCGATGGCGCAAACGGGCGTCGGTACCAAGACGGGCGAGCTGGCCTTCACCCGTGCCGATGGCCGAGAGCTGATGCTGGAGGTCATGGCGAGCCGCTCGCAGCTCAACGTCGCGAGCGGTCGAAGCGCGCGGCTGGAACAGACCTTCTTCGTCGTCATGCTGCGCGACATCACCGAGCGCAAGGTGGCCGAGGAGGCGCAGCGCGTCGCCACCGAGCAGATCATGTCGGCCAGCCGGGCGAAGAGCGAATTCTTGGCCAACATGAGCCATGAGCTGCGCACGCCGCTCAACGCCATCATCGGCTTCTCCGAGGTCATTCAGTCCGGCGCCTTCGGTGAGATCAACCCGCCGAAGTATCTCGACTACGTCAACGACATCCACGACAGCGGGCAGCGCCTGCTGGCGGTCGTGAACGACGTGCTGGACGTGTCCCGCATCGAGACCGGCGAGTTCACGATGAACGAGGAGGAGGTCGACCTCGAGACACTGCTCAAGGGCTGCGCCGAGATCTTCGGCGGCTCGATTGGGGGCAGCGGCAAGCACTTCAACGTCGAGATCGCCGGCGATCTGCCTTTGGTTCTCGTCGATCCGCGCTTGATCAAGCAGATCGTGCTCAATCTCCTGAGCAATGCCGGCAAGTTCACGGAGGATACCGGCACCGTGACGCTATTGGCCTACCGCGACGACAGCGGACGGCCGCTCGTCGAGGTCATCGACAACGGTTGCGGCATTCCGGCGGAGGACATTCCGCGGCTGACCGACCCCTTCTACCAGGTCGACAGCTCGCTCGCCCGTACCCATGAAGGGGCCGGCCTCGGCCTCTATCTGGTCAACCACTACAGCGTGATGCACGGCGGCTCTTTCGCGATCGAAAGCGTCGAGGGCCGCGGCACCACGGCGCGCGTCGTCCTGCCCGCGAACCGCTGCCTGCCGGCAAGCGAGCAGCAGGCTGGGGAAGGGCTCGCCGTTTGCTGATAGAGCTCTGAGGTCAGCCGAAGGCCTGCAGACCCGTCTGCGCCCGACCCAGGATCAGGGCGTGGATGTCGTGGGTGCCCTCGTAGGTGTTGACCGCTTCCAGGTTCATCACGTGGCGAATGACGTGATACTCGTCGGCCACGCCGTTGCCGCCGTGCATGTCGCGGGCGGTGCGGGCGATATCGAGCGCCTTGCCGCAGGAGTTTCGCTTGATCAGCGAGATGGCTTCCGGCGCCAGGCGGCTCTCATCGAACAGGCGACCGGCCTGGAGCGCCGCATGAAGGCCCAGCGTGATCTCGGTCTGCATGTCGGCCAGCTTCTTTTGGATGAGCTGGGTTGCCGCCAGGGGCTTGCCGAACATGGTGCGGTCCAGGGTGTACTGCCGCGCCGCGTGCCAGCAGAACTCGGCCGCGCCCAAGGCACCCCAGGCAATGCCGTAGCGGGCCCGGTTGAGGCAGCCGAAGGGCCCCTTCAGGCCGCTGACGTTGGGAAGCAGGTTCTCCTCCGGCACGAAGACGTCATCCATGACGATCTCGCCGGTGATCGAGGCGCGCAGGGAAAACTTGCCCTCGATCTTGGGTGCGGAGAGTCCCTCCATGCCCTTCTCGAGCACGAAGCCCCGGATGGCGTCGTCGGGCGCGCTCTTGGCCCAGACGATGAAGACGTCGGCGATGGGGGAGTTGGTGATCCACATCTTGCTGCCCTTCAAGATGTAGCCGCCGTCGGCCTTCTTGGCCGTGGTGCGCATGGCCGCTGGGTCGGAGCCGGCATCCGGCTCGGTCAAGCCGAAGCAGCCGACCCATTCGCCCGTCGCCAGCTTGGGCAGGTACTTCTGGCGCTGGCTCTCCGTGCCGTAAGCGTAGATCGGATGCATGACCAGGCTGGACTGCACGCTCATCGCCGAGCGATAGCCGCTGTCCACCCGTTCGACCTCGCGCGCCGCCAGGCCGTAGCAGACATAGTTCGCGGCGGCGCAGCCATAGTCTTCCGGCAGGGTCATGCCGAGAAGCCCGAGGCTGCCGAGCTCGGACATGATCTCCCGATCGAAGTGTTCGTGCCGATTGGCTTCCAGTACCCGGGGCATGAGCTTGTCCTGGCAGTAGTCGCGCGCCGTGTCGCGGACCATGCGCTCTTCTTCGCCGAGCTGCTCTTCGAGCAGCAGCGGGTCGGTCCAGTCGAAGACAGCCTTTTTCGCCGCCGGCCGCGCCGCAGCGGCCGCTTCTGCCATGCTCATGCCTTGCAACTCCCTTGGATCCAGTCGTCTCTCGGGCCTCACCTCAAAGTGGGGCCTATCAGGCAACCTGTCCAGGCGAGGGGCTTGCGGTCAAGTCCAGTCGGGTATGCAACTGGAGCCGATGACGGCTAGCCGCGGACGATCTGCACCGAGCAGTGGGCGTGGCGAGCCACGCGCGCGGTGTTGGGGCCCAGGAGGTAGTCCTTCAAGGAAGGCCGGTGGGCCGCCATGACGATGATCTCGGCGTCGACCTCCTCCGCCGTTTCGACGATCTGCTCATAGATCGTGCCGTGCTTGGCAACCACACCGTCGAAAAGCTCCTCGGGAATGAATTCCTTGGCAATTTCGCTCAGCCGGCCCTCGGCTTGTTTGACGAAGTCCTTGATGTCGTAGTTCAGCGAGCCGTGCTCGGCGCCGCGGATGGCATAGCGCCAGTCGAGGCCGCCGACGATGTGGTGCACCACCGTCATCAGCAGCACCTTGCCGCCCAAAATGCGTGCCTGATCGACCGCAGTGGGAAGCGCTTTCAGCCATGAGCTCTTGTGCTCGAGGTCGATGGGAATCAGCACGATTTTGGTCATGACAGGGTCACTCTCTTCGGGGAGGTGTGGGTCGGGTTAGCCGTCGATCTCACGCCGCGGACTGCGCGCGAAGAGCAGGTAGATGAGCCAAATGACAAAGCCGACAACGATGATGTTCACGATCGACACGGATGCATCCGCCACCAGAGGCCTGGGCTCTTCCGCCAGTGTTGGCCGCAAGGCGGGGGCCAGCGGCACGACCGGGTCCACCACCTCGTTGCTGCCGAGCGCAGCGTTGAGCTTCATCACCGTATCTGCCGGTATGGGCTGGGTGGCCGCCGTTCCAGTGGTACCGGGGCCCTGTGCGCCGAAGGCCTCACGTGCGCTGGGCGGTCCAGCCAGCACGATCTGCGTGCTCAGCGTTTCGACTGCATCGGGCTGTCCGGGATAGGTGTCGGCCGGGATCTTGGCCGGCCGGAGGAAGGAGAAGCGCAGGGGCGCGGTTCCCTCGGTCCAGCCGTCGATCGGAAGCAGGCTGTAGCGGCCGCTTTCGGTGAGCTCCAGCACCGTGGTGTCGCCGACAGGCGCCAGCACGAGCACGCCGTCGACGAGGCCCTTGGTCATGGCTTCGAACTGCGCCTTGATGTCGCCGGAACCGCCGGCAATGACCTCGATCCCGTCGATGTCCAGCGCCCGCATGATCATGCGCGCGATGCGGTCGGAAGCGCCGCCTTCCTGCCCGACGCCGAGACGCTTGACCTCCGCGAGAGACTGAGGGCCGGTGGGCCGCGTCACCAGATGGGCGAGGCGATAGCCGACGACGCCCAGGGCCTCCGCATCGCTCGTCAGGTTCGCCCGGTCTTCTTCCAGATCGTAGAATGCCTCGGTGCCGACCACGGCCAGGCGGGCATTGCCGGAAGAGACGGCATCGAGCGGGTTGGGGGCTTTGACGATCTCGATGTCTCGCTTGGGGAAGGCTGCTCGCGCGGCGCGTACCGCGCGACCCGCCGGCCCGGACAGTGAGTCAAGGTCGCCGAGCGCGACGTTCAGTGTATCGACGGCAGCGCCGGAGGCGGTCGCCTCCAGCAACCCGGCCTCGATTAGGTAGTCGAGCGCCACCGCCGATGGCGAGCGGCCATTGAGCTCAACGTCGGCATTGAGCGCCCGCATGGTTTCCGCCGAGATCTTGCCGTCAAGACGGTCTAGGGCGTCTCGTAGCGGCGGGAAGGTCTCCAATGACTGGGTGCGCACCAGGGGTGCGGCTTCGTAGACCGGGAAGAAGCTGAGATCGTCCTCCAGCACCTGCAGCCCATACTCTTCGATCTGCGGGTCGGTGCGGAAAAGCTCGGCCACGTCGACCTGGTCGTCGAGCAGGGACCGGATGATCTCCCGCTTGCCGCCGTCCGCCAGCTCGAACGCCAGGGTCTCGCCCTGGGTCAGGCCATAGCGACGCACCATCGCCCCCAGACCGTCCAGCGGCCGCTGGGTGAAGGTAACGTCGGTGGCAAAGCGCACCGAGCCCAGGCGTTCGAGGTCGCTGATGGTCTCGATGCCGAGGGCCTGGGCCCGCTCAGGGCGCATGACGATGACGTAGTCGTTGGAGAAGCCGAAGCGGTCGAGCCACTCGACTCCCAGGTCGCGATAGAGAGTGCGGACCCGGTTGAGCGCTTCGTCGCCGTCGGAGAGCGGCGCCTGGCCGAGCAGGACCAGGCCGGTGCCGTTGTACTCCGGATAGGCGTCGAGCTTGTCCTGCCTGAGCGCTTCGAAGACCACCGCCGGCGTTCCGTAGGGGATGGAGCGATGCACGACGATGCCTTCCTGCTCGGCCAGCGCCGCCATCATCTCGGCCAGGATCATGCTTTCGGTGAAATCCTTTGAGCCGACATGGAGGACCTGCTGCTCTTCCTTGCAGGCGGCGAGGCCGAACACTGCGGCAAGCGCGAGCGCGATGACGGTTATGCCTTTGCGGCGGCGGGTTTGCGTGCCCATGGTGTCTCTCCGCCCCGTCATTCGCCGGCCGCCATTTCGGACTGATGGCGCGTGATGTCCTGCGCCATCTTCCTCTTGCGCTTCTCCGGGCTTTCGTCGACCGCCAGCGCTCGGAAGAAGCCGACGAGCTGTATCAGCACAATGAAGGTGAAGGGTATAGCGCCGGTGATCGCCATCGCCTTGGCGACGCTGACGCTGCCGGAAACCAACACGCCGAACGTGATGGCCGACATGATGATGCCCCACATCAGCTTGGTTTTGACGTCCGGGTTCAGGTTGCCGTTGGTGGTCATCATGCTGACCACGAAGGTGCCTGAGTCGGCACTGGTCACCAGGAAGATGAAGATCAGCAGCGCCGCCAGGATGTTGAGGATGGTCGTACCCGGCAGATAGCCGAGGAAGGTGAAGAGCGCCTTGGTCACGTCCTCGAAGACCACCTCGGCCAGGCCGCCGCCGCCGAACATCTCGATGTAGATGCCGGCCCCGCCGAACACGGAGAACCAGAACATGGAGAAGACCGTGGGCACGACGATGACGCCGACGCAGAACTCGCGGATGGTTCGGCCGCGGCTGATCCGGGCGATGAAGATGCCGACGAAGGGCCCCCAGGCGATCCACCAGATGAGATAGGTCAGCGTCCAGCCATGGGTCCAGCTGCGCAGGTCGTCGTCATAGGAGAAGATGCGGAAGGAGAGGAAGACCAGCTGGCTGAAGTAGTCGCCGAAGCTGTTGACGAAGGAGCCGAAGATGAAGGTGGTCGGCCCGGCGAAGAGGACGATCAGCATGATCACGATGGCGATGACCATGTTGATGTTGGAGAGAATCTTGATGCCCTTGTCGACGCCGGTGCAGGCCGACAGCAGGAACGCGACGGTCATGGCACCGAGGATGGCGACCGCGACGGTGAGAGAGTTGGGGTCGGTGCCGAAGACCTCGGCGAGGCCCGAGCGCACCAGCAAGGTGCCCATGCCGAGCGAGCCGGCCAGGCCGAAGACCACGGCCATAACGGCGACCACGTCGGCGACCACTGAGATCACGTTGGTCGCGCGGCGCCCCAGGAGCAGCGTGAGCGAGTGCTTGATGGGCGTCGACACCATAGAGGGCTCGCCCTTGCGGAACACGAAGTAGGCGATGACCAGGGCGCAGACGCCGTAGATCGACCAGGCGTGGAAGCCCCAGTGCAGGTTGGTGATGGCGAAAGCGGCCCGCGCCGCTTCGGCCGTCTCGCCCGTGAGCCCCGGCGGTGAATAGAAGTGATACATCGGCTCGGCCACGCCCCAGAACAGCAGGCCGGAGCCCATGCCGCCGGCGAACAGCATGGCGATCCAGGAACCAGTGGAGAATTCGGGCCTGTCGTCGTCGGCGCCGAGCCTGACGCTCCCGTAGGGCCCGATCGCCAGATAGAGGCTGAGCACCAGGAACATGGTGCAGGCCAGCATAAAGAACCAATCGAGGTAGGCGAGGGCCCCGCTGGTCAAGGCGACCGCCGCTGCGGTCAGGCCCTCGGGCTCCACGACCGCCCAGATGCCGACCGCGGCGCTCAGGCCCATGGAAATGATCAGAACAGGGTTCTTCATTGAGAACATGGATGGCCGCCCCGCTGAATTTCCTCTGCCGCGGTCGTTATTTGCGCCGCGATTGGTCTAGGCAGCGGACCGTATCATGGGCCTCTGAGCCTGTCACCCGACGACCACGATTGTCCTTCCGGAGACACAGCCTGTTGATGGATGGGAGCACGAGTCAGGCTCAGATGGGCCGGGATCGATAACGAAATCTTACCGAACGCCAACTAGACTCCGCGCCCATGAACGAGCCAGCAGACGTCATCTTCGAGTTCTATCGCGCGGGGGCCTACGTGAAGGTCTCGGCGATCGACACAGATACGATGATCGAGGTCGCCATCGTCGGCGATCCGGTGGCTGGCGAAGAAACCCTCAAGCGCGTCGCGCTCAACAAGCTGCGCTATCGTCTCAGCCGCCTGTCGGAGCCGCAGGACGCTAGGGGCCTGGTCGCCTAGCAGGCCGGCTCTGCCGATCTCTCTTCCCAGAGACCCGCTACATAAGCGTTTCTCCTTGCTTGCAAGGCGATATCTTGTAGTGTCCACAAGATATCGCGGGTGGGGCGAAACGGAAACATGCCGGGTTCGGACGACATTGTGGCAGTGGCGTGCGACCACGGCGGCTTCGCTTTGAAGCCGGCCGTGCTCGAGGTTTTGCAGGAAGCGGGCCTCGAGGTCTTGGACCTGGGCACGGATAGCGAGGACAGCGTCGACTATCCGGATTTCGCGCAGAACTTGGCCGAAGCGGTGATCAGTGGCCGGGCCGGACGCGGGGTGGTCGTCTGCGGGACCGGCATCGGCATTTCCATCGCGGCCAACCGCTATCCCGAGGTGCGGGCGGCCGTCTGCCACGACGAGACCACGGCGCGGCTGGCGCGAGAGCACAACAACGCCAACGTCCTGGCGCTCGGTGCCCGGGTCACCGGCCCCGAGGTGGCGAAGGATTGCTTGCGCGCTTTCTTGCAGACCCCCTTTTCGGGTGGCGAACGCCATGAGCGGCGCGTTGACAAGCTCGGCCGCCTGCCCAGTTCCGCCTGAGCGCTGCGCAAAGAGCCGAGACAGAACCAGAGGAGCAGGGATAGCCATGTCCATGGGAGAGGCGGCCGCCGGCAAGGCCGGTACGAGCAGCGGGTTCTTCATCGACCATCTGCGTGACAGCGACCCCGATCTTGCTGCGGCCATCGACGAAGAGCTCGTTCGCCAGCAAGAGCAGATCGAGCTGATCGCCTCGGAGAACATCGTCTCCCTGGCGGTGCTTGAAGCTCAAGGCTCGGTCCTGACCAACAAGTATGCGGAAGGCTATCCGGGACGGCGCTACTACGGTGGCTGCGAGTATGTCGATGTGGTCGAGCAACTCGCCATCGACCGGGCCAAGCGGCTGTTCGACTGCGCCTTCGTCAACGTCCAGCCCCATTCCGGCGCGCAGGCCAACCAGTGCGTCATGCTGGCGTTGCTCAAGCCCGGCGACACCATCATGGGCTTGTCGCTGAGCGCCGGCGGCCATCTCACCCACGGTGCCGCGCCCAACCTGTCGGGCAAGTGGTTTGAGGCCGTGCAGTATGGCGTTCGGCAAGAGGACGGGCTGATCGACTTCAATGAGGTCGAGCGCTTGGCACGCGAGCACAAGCCGAAGCTGATCTATGCCGGTGGTTCGGCTTATCCGCGGCATATCGATTTTGCCCGGTTCCGGGAGATCGCCGACGAGGTCGGTGCTTACTTCCAAGTCGACATGGCTCACTTTGCCGGTTTGGTCGCGGCGGGCGTCCACCCGAGCCCCTTGCCCCATGCCCACGTGGTCACCACCACGGCCCACAAGACCTTGCGCGGCGGGCGCGGCGGCATGGTCCTGTCCAACGACGAGGCACTCGGCAAGAAGATCAACTCGGCGGCTTTCCCGGGCTTGCAGGGCGGGCCCTTGATGCACGCCATCGCCGGCAAGGCGGCAGCCTTCGGCGAAGCCTTGAAACCGGACTTCAAGATCTACTGCCAAAGTATTGTCGACAATGCCAAAGCTTTGGCCGACTCCATGCTCAAGGGCGGCTTCGATCTGGTCACCGGTGGCACCGACACGCACCTCATGCTGGTCGATCTTCGCCCCAAGGGGCTGACCGGCAATATCGCCGAGGAGAGTCTCGATCGCGCCGGTATCACCTGCAACAAGAACGGCGTGCCCTTCGACCCGGAGAAGCCGACCGTGACCTCCGGCATCCGCCTCGGCACGCCGGCCGGCACCACTCGCGGCTTCGGTCCGGCTGAGTTCACCAAGGTCGGCGAGATGATCGTCGAGGTGCTGGACGGCTTGGCCGCGTCGCGTGACGACAACGGCGCCGTTGAGCGGAAGGTGCGCGAGGACGTGCGGGCGCTCTGCCGCCGCTTCCCCATCTACCCCAACCTTGCGGGCTGACCATGCGCTGTCCCTTCTGCGGTCACGAAGACACCCAGGTTAAGGACTCCCGGCCGACCGAGGACAACTCGGCCATCCGGCGGCGGCGCCAGTGCCCCAACTGCGGCGCGCGGTTCACCACCTTCGAGCGGGTTCAGCTCCGCGAGCTGACGGTCATCAAGAGCACCGGCCAGCGCGAGCCTTTCGACCGCGACAAGGTGCGCCGTTCCATGATGCTGGCGCTGCAAAAGCGGCCGGTCGACGTCGACCGTGTGGAGCGCATCGTCAACGGCATGGTCCGCCGCTTGGAAAGCTCCGGCGAGACGGACATTCCGAGCAAGCTGGTTGGCGAGATGGTGATGGACGCCTTGCGCACCTTGGATCAGGTGGCCTATGTACGCTTCGCCTCGGTGTACCGGGACTTCCGGGAGGCGGCGGATTTCAACCGCATCGTCGGCGAGCTCGGCAAAGAGGCGATGTAGCCGGCGCTTCGAGGCGTAACTGGCAGAGTGGCCGGACGGGGCGTTGCCCCGGCAAGGCAGTTCGGTTCCAGCAGAGGCTGACATGTCAAAGGATGCAGCGGATCGCGCCTTCATGGAGGCTGCGCTGTCGCTCGCCAGGCGGGTGCTTGGCCGCGCCGCGCCGAACCCGGCGGTGGGCTGCGTCATCGTGGCCGATGGCCACGTGGTGGGCCGCGGCTGGACCCAACCCGGCGGACGCCCGCACGCCGAAACCGAGGCGTTGCGGCGCGCAGGCGCCGCGGCGCGCGGTGCCACGGCCTATGTGACGCTGGAGCCCTGCGCCCATCACGGCCGCACACCGCCCTGCACCGACGCGATGATTGCCGCCGGTGTCGCCCGGGTCGTGGTGTCGCACATCGACCCTGACCCCCGGGTCAACGGTTTCGGCCTGGAGAAGCTGCGCGCTGCCGGGATAGCGGTGGAGCTCGGGCTCTGCGAGGAAGAGGCGCGAGAGGTCAACGAGGGCTTTCTGCTGGCCAAGACGGCTGGCCGGCCCATGGTTACCTTGAAGCTGGCGAGCAGTCTGGATGGCGAGATCGCGACCGGCGCGGGCGAAAGCAAGTGGATCACCGGAGAGCTGGCTCGGCGTCGGGCCCACCTGATCCGTAGCCAGCATGACGCAGTTTTGGTCGGCAGCGGCACCGCTTTGGCGGACGATCCGCGTCTGGATGTTCGCTTGCCGGGCATGGAGGCGCTGGCACCCCTGCGGGTCGTGCTCGACGGGCGCTGTCGTGTCGGAGAGGCGCTCGATCTTGTGCAGCGGGCGGGCGAGCAGCGCACCCTCATCCTTACGGGCGAAGGAA
>JANQIA010000039.1 GCA_028282405.1 Rhodovibrionaceae bacterium | reverse complement strand
TCTGCTCGCGGGTCTCCCGTCCGATCACCGACTGGAAGTCCCGCACCATCGCCGGATAGGGGTGCGGCCCGGCCGCGGTGCCGATGATGTAGAAGGTCGGTTCCACGTTGGCGACCCAGTCGCGCGGCGCCTCGTTCATGGCGTCCTTCAAGGTGCCGGTGCCGCTGGTCACCGGGCGGACCTCGGCGCCCAAGAGCTTCATGCGGAAAACGTTGGGCTGCTGTCGCTCGATGTCGGTTTCGCCCATATAGACGACGCAGGGCAGGTCGAAGCGGGCGCAGACCGTGGCCACGGCGACGCCGTGCTGGCCGGCGCCGGTCTCGGCGATGATGCGCTGCTTGCCCATGCGCTTGGCCAGCAGGATCTGGCCGATGCAGTTGTTGATCTTGTGGCTGCCGGTGTGGTTCAGCTCGTCGCGCTTGAAATAGATCTTGGCGCCGCCGCCGGTCTGCGACTGCAGGCGCAGGTGCTCGGTCAGGCGCTCGGCGTAGTAGAGCGGGCTCGGCCGGCCGATATAGTGCTTCGCATACCAGTCCAGCTCCTCTTTGTAGCCGCTGTCCTGCTTGGCCGCCTCGTAGGCCTGCTCGACCTGGAGGATGAGGGGCATCAGGGTCTCGGCCACGAAGCGGCCACCGAAGTTGCCGAAGTGGCCGCGCTCGTCGGGGCCCGCGCGATAGGTGTTGGGGGCGCCCGTCCCACCGGGAACTGGTTGTGTCATTCGTTCATCCATCTCGAAAAGCGCGGCTGAGACTGCCGCAAGCGAGCCGCGACCGCAATCCGCCATCTAGACAGAGCTAAAGCGCGCGGGCCGCAGCGACGAAGGCCTTGATCTTCTCCACGCTCTTCTTGCCCGGCGCATCCTCGACGCCGGAGGCGGTGTCGACGGCTTTGGCGCCGCTGATCTCCACCGCTTGGGCGAGGTTGTCGGTCGTCAGACCGCCGGCCAGCATCCAGGGCCGCCGGAAGCTGCGCCCCGCAAGCAATTGCCAGTCGAAGGAGATGGCGTTGCCGCCAGGCAGCGCATCTTTCATGGTCTTGGGCGGCTTTGCGTCGAACAGAAAGCGGTCGACCAGCGGTTCGAACGGCGCAACTGCTCGCAGGTCGTCCTCGCGCGCGATAGGCCGCGCCAGCATCACCGGCAGACCGAAGCGCTCCCGGATTTCAGCGATGCGTTTGGGCGGGAGGTCGCCGTGTAGCTGCAGCAGGTCGAGCGGGACGGATTGCGTCACCCTGACCAGCAGTTCGTTGTCAGGCTCGACGAAAAGGCCGACTCTGAGAGTTCTCGTGCCGGCCCTTTGGGCAAGGCCCGCCGCCACGTCCGGTTCCACGGCCCGCGGGCTCGGCGGATAGAAGTTAAAGCCGACCATGTCGGCGCCGGCCTCGACCGCGGCATCCATGGCCTCCGGCGTTTTGATCCCGCAGAGCTTCACTTCGATCGACATGACGGCTCTAGACGGTTGCCGGCGGCTGAGGCGCAGGCGGCGGAATCCAGCCGGTGCAGGTGCGGAAGGCGACAGAGATCGCCGAGATGACGATCGCCGTCGTCAGCAAGCCGACAGCCGCCAGGACGAAGCTGTTGATGAAGAACAGGAGGGAGACGTCCGCTGCGCCGCCGAGGATGAGGGTCATGAAGAGGCTGAAGAACAGCGGCGGCAGAAAGCAGCAGGACAGGGCGAGCAGGAAGCGCCAGCCCTGCCCGCGCGTGTTGCGCCAGCTATCGCCGAAGCCGTAGTTCTCGTCGACCGCCAGAGCCGGGAAGGTGAACTGCAGCCGTGCCGTGACATAGAGCGTCACCATGAACAGCAGGAGGAAGAGCGGCGCCTGCAGGACGTTCGACCCTGCCGCGCCGGACAGCAGGGCCGCGATCAAGGCGCCGACCGTTCCGACCAGGGCAGCAGCCACGCCGATGACCAGCACCAGCAGCAGGGTGTAGAGGTAGAAGCGAAAGTGGCGCGCCACGGGAAAAAGCACGGTCAGCGGCGAAGCCGGCTTCTCGCCGAGCAGCAGGAAGCGGTGCCAGGCCACGGCAAAGAGGACGTAGGGCACGAAGGAGACCAGGTTCGCCAGGAGAAGCTCGGCCCAAGCCGCGCTCATGAAGGCCGTCGTCAATTCAGGGCCTTCCAGCCCCATCTCGGTCAGCTTGGCTTGCTCTTCGGCCACCAGCATCTGACCGAAATAGGCGATCGGGACAGACAGGATGGCCGGGCCCAGCATGATGCGCAGCCACACGGCGAAATTCTCGAAAACGCTCTTATAGGCCGCGCTGATCGTCTCGGCGATCGGTAGCTCGCGAACGGGCTGTGGCGGTGGGGCAGCGGACTGGTTCATGGCTTACGTACCTGCGCCGCTCAGACGGTGACGCCTTCGATTTCCTCTGCGATGCGCTCTGCGGCACTGACCGGGTCGTCGGCGCCGGTGATCGGGCGGCCGATGACGATGACATCGGCACCGGCGGTGACCGCATCGCGCGGTGTCATAACGCGCTTCTGGTCGCCGCGCACCGCCCAGCTCGGGCGAATCCCCGGCGTGACCAGCTTGAAATCGGGGCCGCAGGCGCCGCGCACCAGCGAGATCTCCCGCGGGCTGCAGACCACGCCGTCGAGGCCGGCATCCTTGGCCAGGGTCGCCAGGCGGACGACCTGCTTGGCCACCGGGATGCTCTGGCCGATGGCGCCGAGATCGCCTTCGTCGAGGCTGGTCAGCACCGTCACGCCGATGACCCAGGGAACGGGGACCCGCTGGCTCTTGGACGCCTGCTTCGCCGCCTTGACCGCAGCCTGCATCATGGCCGTGCCGCCCGAGGCGTGGACGTTCAAGATCTTGGGCTTGAGGCCGACCAGCGCGCGCACCGCGCCGGCGACGGTATTGGGAATGTCGTGGAGCTTGAGATCGAGGAAGATCGGCACGTCGCCCAGAATATCACGCACGCCCTGTGCGCCCTGCGCGGTGTAGAACTCCATTCCGACCTTGAAGCCGCCCACCTTGCCGCGCAAGGCATCGACGAGGGTGCGCGCCCTGGCGGCCTCTGCCGTGTCCAGGGCGACGTAGATGTAGTCACTCGGGCTGCGCTGCTGCGACATAATCACTCTATAGCAAAGGGGGAAACCCCGATCACGGAGATATAGGGGCGAGATTGATCAGCCAATAATGGGATTATAGATGGGGAGCCTTATCCGATTTAGCCATCGCCCGCCATCGCATTGAAGACATCCAGCAGGCGCGCCACGTCCCGCGAATCGCTGCGAATCACGCTTTCCATCACCAAATTGGCCGCCGCGGCAGAGTTCATGCGGCGGATCTGGTCCTTCACCCGGGGCAACGCCTTGGCGTGCATCGAGAGCTCGCGCACCCCGAGCCCCACGAAAAGTGCGGTATAGCGCGGGTCGCCCGCCATCTCGCCGCAGACCGAGACCGGCTTGTTGTGGCGCAGGGCGGCCTCGACGGCGAAGTGGATGAGCCGCAGCACGGCGGCATGCAGGGGGTCGTAAAGGTGCGCCACCCGCTCCTCGCCGCGGTCGATCGCCAGCGTGTACATGATCAAATCGTTGGTGCCGATGGCGAAGAAGTCCGACTCCCGCGCCAGGCTGTCCGCGGCCAGGGCAGCGCCCGGCACCTCGATCATCACCCCGAGCGGCGGCATCGGGTCGGCGATGGTGACGCCCGCCTTGCGGAGACTCTCCGCCACCTGCTCGAGGCAGGCGCGCGCGGCCCGCACCTCACCGATGCTGCTGATCATCGGCAGCAGGATGCGCACCGGGCCAAGGGCGCCGGCCCTGAGCATAGCGGCGAACTGGACCTCCAGGAGCTCGGGCTGCTTCAGCGAGAGGCGAATGGCGCGCAGGCCGAGCGCCGGATTGGCCCCCGCAGCCTGATCGACATCGAGGCCCGACACCAGCTTCTCGCCGCCCACATCGAGGGTACGCATGGTGATCGGCCGGCCGGCCATGGCGCGCACCACGTCGCAGAGCGCCTCGGCCTGCTCATCCTCGCTCGGCAGATCCTCGCGGTTCATGAACATGAACTCGGTGCGCAGCAGGCCGACCCCTTCGGCCCCGGCAGCGATGGCCCCGCCGGCGTCGCGCGGCAGATCGAGATTGGCCTGCAGCAGGATGCGCCGGCTGTCCCGGGTCACCGCTGGGAGGTCGCGCAGGCGCGCCAGCACGGCGATCTCTTCCGCCAGGGCGGCCTGGATGTCCTGATAACTGGCCAGTGTCTCTTCGCTGGGGTTGACCACGACGCAGCCGCTCGAGCCGTCCACCACGATGGTGCTGCCGGACTGGCAGGCTTCGAGAAAGCCGGAAACGCCGAGCACGGCCGGCAGGCCGAGAGAGCGCGCCATGATCGCCGTATGACCCTCGATGCCGCCCGAGGTACAGGCGAAGCCGCCGATCTGCCGCGGGTCCATCAGCGCGGCGTCAGCGGGGGTAATCTCCTCGGCGACCACGATGCTGCCCTGCGCAAGCCCGCCGAAGCCGCGCAGCGCCACCCGGCTCAGGGCCCGCAGAATGCGCTGGCCGACATCCTCGATGTCGCGGCCGCGGGCCTGGAAATAGGGGTCGTCCATTTCGGCGAAGCTGGCGGAGATCGCACTGACCTCGCTTTCGACCGCCGCCTCCGCATTGATGCGGGCGCCGGAGATGTGCTGCAGCACCCCGTCGATCAGGCGACGTGAGGACAGCATTTGACGATGCGCTTCCAAAAGGAAACCCAGCTCTTCGCCGGCGACGCCATGCAGGCTCGCGGCCTTGGACCGGATCCGGTCGAGCTGCAGGCGGGCGCGCTCCAGCGCGTCCAGGAAACGCTGCTTCTCGGTCTCCAGCTCCTCGGCGGCGATGGTCCGCTGCACCACCGTAACCGCACCGGCACGATGCAGGTGGACCGGGCCGATGGCGATACCGGGGGATACGGCAAGTCCCTCGAAGCGGCTCTCGCGCGCGGTCTCGCTCTTGGGTTCAGCCTTCATCGAACTTTCGCGCCACCAGGTCTGCCAGCGCCGCCATCGCCTCCTGCGCTTGTGCGCCCGTTATGCGCAGCTCCAGGGACGAGCCAGGGCCGGCCGCCAACATCATCAGGCCCATGATCGAGAGGCCCGAGACTTCCATGTCGCCCTTGATCACCGTGATCTCGGCCTGGAAGGTCCCCGCTAGCTTAACAAACTTTGCCGCCGCCCGGGCATGCAATCCTTTCTGATTGACGATCGTGATCTGGCGGACCAGCGGCTGGCTCTCGGCGGAGGCCTGCCTCATCCGGAGACTCCATTGGCGAGAAGCTGGGACGCCACATGGATATACTTCTGACCGGCCTCACGAATCTGGGACACGGCGGTGGCGAGATCGCTGTTGGACCGCACGCCGGCAAGCTTGATCAGCATCGGCAGATTGACCCCGGCAACCACGTCCACGGCCTGGGGCTGCATGACGGAGATCGCCAGGTTGGAGGGCGTACCGCCGAACATATCGGTCAGGATGATCACCCCGTTGCCGCCGTTCACCCGCTCGACGGCGGCGATGATGTCGGCGCGCCGCTGCTCCATGTCGTCTTCCGGACCGATGCAGATGGCTTCGGCCGCGTCCTGAGGGCCGACCACGTGCTCGGTTGCGGCGAGAAACTCCTCGGCCAGCCGTCCGTGGGTCACGAGGACGATACCGATCATAGCGTCTCCTTGCGGTTCCGCCTTACCTGGTCTCTTGGCTTTGGCCAGTTGCGGATCGCCAATAGGTAACCGACTGCGCCCGCTCCGTCACGCGTCCGCGGGAAGATCCCGATGCCCGACCGTGCAGGGCCAGTCCTTGCTTTCCAGCCAGCGCGCCAGGCGCTCGGTCAGGGTGACCGAGCGGTGCTGCCCGCCGGTGCAACCGAAAGCGATGGTCAGATAGCTCTTTCCCTCGGCTTGGTAGCGCGGCAGCAGCGGCTCGATCAGCCCGGTCAGGTGCTCGAAGAAACTGGGATAGCCGGGGTCGGCGGCGACGAAGTCGGCGACCTCGGCATCGAGGCCCGTCAGGTTGCGCAGCTCGGGCTCGTAGTGCGGATTGCGCAGAAAGCGGACGTCGAAGACCATGTCGGCCTCGCGCGGAATGCCGCGGCGGAAGGAGAACGACGTCACGAAAATGGTCATGGCCTCGCTGACGTCGATGTCGAGCACGCCGGTCAGCTTCTGGGCGAAATCGCGGGCGGTCATCAGCGAGGTGTCGAGCACCACGTCTGCCTTGGCCCTCACCGGCTCCATCAGGTTGCGTTCCGCCGCCAAGCCGTCCCGCAAGGGCCGGCCCTCCGCCATGGGATGGCGCCGGCGCGTCTCGGTGAAGCGCCGCTGCAGGGTCTCCTCGTCGGCCTCGAGAAAGACCAGCCGGAGCGCAACCCGGTCGTCGGCGCGCAGTTCTTCGATGGTGCGCGCCAGACCGGCGAGCGAGAAGTCCCGGTTGCGGCTGTCGACGCCGACCGCCAAGGGCTGCACCTCGGGGGTCTGGCGGATGACCGGATTGACCAGCCGAAGGGGCAGATTATCGATAACGTCGTAGCCCTGGTCCTCCAAGGCCTTGAGCGCCGTCGTGCGTCCCGCGCCGGACAGGCCGGTCACCAGCACGACCTTGACGGCGCCTTCATCCGCCGCCGCCTGATCGCCGCGCGTCATCGCGCTCGGCGCCGGCGGCATGGCGCTGGCCCGCGCGCGCAGGGCGAGCAGCACCTTGTCCTCGGCCGAGGCCTCGAAAGCCGCCAGCGAGATGACCGGCACGGCCTGGCCGGCGAGCGTCACCGTGCGGTCCGGCGGCAAGCGCTCGACCTCGTCCGCCGCGACCAGGTCCACCACCAGGGCGATGGGTGCCCGCTCGACATGCGGCACGGCGGCGACGCCGAAGCCGCGAACCTCCAGAGACCCCTTCAGGTTCTCCGGCGGACGCGCCATGACGATGCCGTTCTCGTTGCTCAGCTCGACCTGGTCGTCGGCGACCAGCTTGGCGCCCTTGTTGATCAGGCGAAAGGCAAGGTCCGACTTGCCGCCGCCGGGGGCGGCGCGCAGCAACGCACCGAGCGGCCCCTGATCTGTCTCTATCGCGATGCAGGTGCCGTGCAGGCGTTCTATCGGCATGGATTATTCCGCTGGCAGGCGTACCGTAAATATGGCGCCGGTTTTGCCGCCGTCTTTTTCTCGATTTCGCGCGAAAATCTCGCCGCCGTGCGCCTCGACGATCTGACGAGAAATACTCAGCCCAAGACCCGAGTGGGTGCCGAACTTCTCACCCTCCGGGCGTTCCGTATAGAAGCGGTCGAAGATCGCTTCAAGCTTTTGTTCCACCAGCCCCGGCCCCTCGTCGCTCACCGTCACGGTGATCCAGGGGCGGCCGGCGGCGTCGCGCTCGCGGCGGGCGGCCAGCGCGATCAGGCCGTCCTTGGGCGAGAAGGAGATGGCATTGGCCAGGAGGTTGCGGAAGACCTGGCCGAGCCGAAGCTCGATGCCGTTGACCTCCAGCTTTTCCTTGTCGGGCAGCAGCAGGGAGAAGTGCGGCCCGTGCTCGCCGGAACCGGCCTTGTGCACCTCGATCATGGCCTGCAGCAGCCGGCCGATATCCAGCGTTTCCGACTCGCTGCGGGCCAGCTCCGCATCCAGCCGCGAGGCATCGGAAATGTCGCTGATCAGGCGGTCGAGCCGCTGAACGTCGTCGACGATGATCGCCATCAGCTTCTTCTGCTGCGAGGGATCCTCGATGCGGGCGACGGTCTCGACGGCGCTGCGCAGCGACGAGAGGGGATTCTTGATCTCGTGCGCCACGTCGGCGGCGAAAGCCTCGATCGCGACCAAGCGGTCCTGCAGGGTCGTGGTCATGTCCTTCAGGGCGCTGGCGAGGTCGCTGATCTCATCGTTGCCGCTCTGCAGGTCCGGGATGCCGTTGCCGCCGGCGTTGCCGAGACGCACCCGCTCGGCCGCCTCCGCCAGCTTGCGGATGGGCGAGGCGATGGTGCGGCTGAGATAGAAGGACATGAAGATCGTGACGGTCAGCGCGATGCCGAAGACGATCAGCACGTCGTGGCGCCGATCGCGCACCGCCTGCTCGATGTCGCCGCCGTCCTTGGTGATCATCAAAGAGGCGAGAACCTGGCGGTAGCGCTGCACCGGCACGGCGACCGAGAGCAGCAGGCCGCCGTCCTGGTCGGCCCACACGGTGCCCACCGCATCGCCGCGCAAGGCGGCCAGCACCTCGCTGTAGTCGGCCGCCCGCTGAATGGGGTTTTCCTTGTAGAGCGGC
Source organism: Rhodovibrionaceae bacterium (assembly GCA_028282405.1). Classification (GTDB taxonomy): domain Bacteria; phylum Pseudomonadota; class Alphaproteobacteria; order Kiloniellales; family DSM-21159; genus JANQMX01. The sequence goes on along the minus strand of JANQIA010000039.1, from coordinate 1,526 downwards.
GCGTTGAAGCGGCCGGTCAGGCCTTCGAAGAGAAGGTCGTAGATCTCGCTGATGTAGCGCACCAGCGGGGAGCCCTGGTCGGGCGGCGGCAGCTCGATGACCTTGACCTGGCCGCCGGGCCCGCTGAGCAGGAAGGAGTCGCCGACCATCTGGCCGTCGCGGCTGAACACCCGCGCCCGCACGCCGGTGCCGCCCAGCAGCACCCGCATGAGCTGGCGGATGCTCTCGTGGGAGAGCACCTGCTGGCCGTTCTGTCCGTCGCGGATGGCCGTCGAGCCCAGGGCGAGCGAGAAGGTCCGCGCCTGGGTAACCATGGCGTCGAGCTCGGAGCGGATCAGGCTCTGACGGTATTGGTCCAGGTGCAGCAGGCCGAGGATCGGCACCACCAGGACCAGCACGTTGACGAGGAGGATGCGGCGGGTCAGCGGCGAACGCCAAGGCGCGCGGCGCGGGCGCAGACGCTTCGCTTCGGCGCTGCGTTGCTTGGCCTGCGCCTTCTTGTCTTGCGCGTCGTCGACCTCGGGGACCCGCGCCGGGAGCGAGTCGCGCCGCAGGTTGCCGAGTTCGGCTACTGTATCAGCGCTCATCTGACCGCCGTCAGGTTGATCATACCAAGTTGGTCACGGCGGCCCGCCCGCGTCGCCTTCGGCGCAGCTTGCCAGGCCCGGTTTCAGCGCCTCAGCCTTCCTTGTATCGATAGCCGACGCCGTAAAGAGTCTCGATCTGTGAAAAGTCCGAGTCAACCTGCCGGAACTTTTTGCGCAGCCGCTTGATGTGGCTGTCGATGGTCCGGTCGTCGACATAGATGTGCTCGCCATAGGCCGCATCCATGAGCTGGTCGCGGTTCTTCACATGACCAGGCCGCTGTGCCAGCGCCTGCAGGATGAGAAACTCGGTCACCGTCAGATTGACCGGCTTGCCGCGCCAGGTGCAGAGATGCCGGCCGGGATCGAGCATCAGATCGCCGCGCACAAGGGCCGCCTCGCGCCCCTCTTCGCCATCGTCCTTGGAGGTGCGCTCGCGCCGCAGCAGGGCGCGGATCCGCTCGATCAGGAGCCGCTGGGAGAAGGGCTTCTTGATGTAGTCGTCCGCCCCCATGCGCAGGCCGAGCAGCTCGTCGATCTCATCGTCCTTGGAGGTCAGGAAGATGACCGGAACGTTGGAGCTCTCGCGCAGACGGGAGAGGACTTCCATGCCGTCCATCCGCGGCATCTTGATATCGAGGACGCATAGGTCGGCCGGCTGTATAGACAGGCTGCGCAGCGCCTCTGAGCCATCGGTATAGGTGCGGACGCGAAAGCCCTCGGTCTCCAAAGCCATGGAAACAGAGGTCAGGATGTTGCGATCATCGTCCACCAGGGCGATGGTCGGTTGCGTGCTCCAAAGCTCCTCACCTGCCGGGCTCGGCGCACGCTCCATAGATGCGGGTTGTGACATAGCAGAGTCCTATAAGTCTTCACCGTGGCGGTTTTGCGGCACCCAGAGGGCGAAGATGGGATTGCTTGAGCTTAACGCATTGAGGTGGG
>JANQIA010000024.1 GCA_028282405.1 Rhodovibrionaceae bacterium | reverse complement strand
AACATCCTTGTATAACCTATTGAAAACAAGGGAGGCTGGGATGTCTGGCGCGACCATCACGCGAGCGGACTTGGCGGAAGCCGTCTATCAAGAGGTCGGATTGTCACGAAACGAGTCGGCGCAGCTCGTCGAGTCGGTTTTGGATGAGATTTGCGATGCCTTGATCAAGGATGAGATGGTGAAGATCTCATCTTTTGGCAGCTTCACGGTTCGGCAGAAGGGCGAGCGTGTGGGGCGCAACCCCAAAACCGGAGAGGAAGTCCCAATTTTGCCACGCAAGGTATTGATTTTTCGGGCTTCCAATGTGCTCAAGGAGCGGATAAACCGGGGTAATCGAACAGGCATGGCGTAGGGGCGGAAGCTACAGGCGAGTCGCCGCTTGGACCAACGATTTCTGGGACACCGGTTGCGAGCATGGTTAGAACGACGGAGAAATCACTCACCGCTTTTCGGACAATCAGTGAGGTCTCCACGGAGCTGGATATCCCCCAGCACGTTCTGCGCTTCTGGGAAGGCAAGTTCTCCAATCTCAAACCTCTGAAACGTGCCGGCGGGCGCCGTTACTACCGGCCCGAGGACCTGGAGCTGCTCAAGCGCATCCGCGCGCTGCTGTACGACGAAGGCTACACCATCAAGGGCGTGCAGAAGCTGATTCGCGAAGGCGCGTTGCGCGAGCCGGCACAGGGCGAAAGCGTTGCTGCCGCGCCGGCACATCCCGTCGAGGCTCAGGGCTTGGATGGCGCGCAGCAGGAGGAGCTCTTGGCGTTGCGCGAAGAGCTGGCCGCGCTCCGCGATCAACTGCGGGACGCGCTGCGCCGGCGCTAGCAGGGCGGGGGCGTCACTGGCCCATCGGCGCTTTCGGTTGTCAGCGCCTTGGCCGTTTCCTATAAGACAGGCGTCGGAGCGTAGCGCAGCCTGGTAGCGCACCACACTGGGGGTGTGGGGGTCGTGGGTTCAAATCCCGCCGCTCCGACCATCGATATCAGACAATTCGAGAGTGTTTGACGGTTCGGAAGCTGACGCGCGTGGGCGTCAGGCTTGCTTGGCGCGCCCGTTACCATTTCCTGCGACGGCTGTGCCGCTCGAGGTTAGGCGGCAAACGGTCCAATCGGAGTCGGTCGGGTCGTCGAACCAGGGCTCGACCCAACCCTGCTCGATGCAGCTCTGTATGGTGCGTTCGTTGAAACGCTGGCCTTGCCCGTTGAACAGAGGGAGCCGTCCTTCGGGCTCATCGAGGCCGCGCCTGAGGTAGGCCAGTTGGGCCGCGGTTGGCCGCTGCCGCCGTGCCGCAAGACGGAGAAGCCGCGCGGCAGTCACGCGGTCCTTGCCGGATAGCTTGCTGTTGTTTCCGCTCATCTCGCCCACGGCCCTCGCACCTGGTTATGTTAAGCGAGAAGCGGCAGGCCACAAAGAAATTTATTGACAAAGGGTTAACATCAGATTCGCGACAGTCTGTAAGGGCCTGTCAGCACACCCGAAAACCAGGCGGCTCAGTCCTGGTCGGCCAGCCTGGCCGAAGGCGCGGGCCCGTTCGACGACGCCAAGGCGCTCTTCACTTCCTTGCGATACTCGGGGTCGTAGATGACCCGATCGAGATCGATATCGACGGCTCTGCTGTTCTCGTCCTTATCGGATGGGGTCCAGGTCATTGTCCTTGTTCCGTTGCTTCGCCGAGTTGTGCCTATTCACACTACGATTAAGTCGATCGGAATTCGGCCCATAGCCGGCGCAAACTTGGCCGGAAGGTGGCCAATGGTTAGGGAATGGTTAATGTTGCTTGGCTTGCCGCTCCCTATGAAGACCCAACATGCGACCCCTGCACGCGGTTATGTTGCGCCTCTACGGCTTCGGCGAGTAGACACAAAATTGTCAAGTTTTCCCCAGGATTCAGCATGTCAGATCTTGCAAGCCGAAATGCCCTGATCTTTTCCGCGGTCGGGCATGCCTACATGCACTTCTTCACGGCGATGTACTTCGTGATCGCCGTGACCCTGGGAAAAGAGGCTTGGGCCGGGCTGACCTGGTCAGAGGCCTCCGAGCTTTGGATGCTCGGCGCCTTCCTGGTCGGTGTCGCTGCCTTGCCGTCCGGCTGGCTGGCCGATCGCTGGTCGGCGAGGGGCATGATGGTGATCTACTTCATCGGCATGGGCATCTGCGCCATTGCCTGCGCCCTGGTCGAGCAACCGGTCGCGCTCATGCTCGGTCTGGCCGGTGTCGGGCTCTTCGCCGCCATCTACCACCCGGTCGGCATTCCCTGGGTCGTGCGCAATGCCAGCGCGAAGCGCGGCAAGGCGCTCGGCATCAACGGCGTCTTCGGACAGATCGGCTGGGCCAGCGCCGGGCTGATCACCGGCGTGCTGATCGACGCTTTTTCCTGGCGCGTGGCCTTCCTGGTGCCGGGCGTGATCTGTCTGTCCACCGGCTTTCTGCTGCTGCTTTTCTGGCTCTCAGGGCGGGTGGCCGAAGGGGATGCCGAGGTTGGCCCCAGGAAGCCGGCAAGCCGCGGCGACATGATCCGCGTCTTCGCCGTGCTGCTCTTGACCATGACCGTGATGGGTCTGGTCTTCCAAGGCAATCAGGCGGCGCTGCCGAAGCTCTTCGACGACCGACTGACGGGCCTCTTCTCGATGGTGTCCGGGTTCCTGGAGCATAGCCTGCCCGGGCTGATGGCGGTCTTCCAGGATGGGCCGGACGCTTCGCTCGTCGGGCTGTTCGTCGCGCTGACTGCGACCGTCGGCGGCATCATGCAGATCTGGGGCGGCCATCTCGCCGACCGCTATTCCTTGAAGGCGATCTACCTCTGGGCCTTCTTGCTGCAGGCCTTCACCCTCGGCTTCATCGCCATGGCGGCCGGACTGCCGCTGGTCGCGCTCACCATCATCGCCGTGGCGCTGAGTACGGGTGCGCTCCCGGCCGAGAACATTCTGCTCGCACGCTACGCGCCCAAGCGGCATCAGGCCGTTGCCTTCGGCGTCAAGTACGTGCTTGCTTTCGGGACGGCGCCGATCGCCATCTCGGCAGCGGCCTACATTCGCGAGACCTATGACGGCTTCGCGTGGCTCTATGTCATCGGGGCGGTGATCGCGGCTGCTGCGGCGCTGGCCGCGGCTATGCTGCCGCGCGATACCGAGCCGGTGGCCATCCGGGTGCCGGCGGAGTAGGCCCTGTCGATGCGGAGGGGGAGCCAATGGAGATCGACCGGCTCGACCACCTGGTGTTGACTGTCCGAGATTTGGAAGAGAGCTGCCTCTTCTACGAAAAGGTGCTCGGCATGCGGCGCGAGATGTTCGGCGAAGGGCGTGTCGCGCTCAATTTCGGCCGGCAGAAGATCAACCTGCATCCCGACCCGAGCCCCTATGCGCCCAAGGCCAAAGCGCCCACGGTCGGCTCGGCCGACCTCTGCTTCGTTAGCGCTCGTCCAATCGAGAGCGTCGTGGCGCATCTCAAGGGCTTGGAGGTTGTCATCGAGGAAGGGCCGGTGGCCCGGAGCGGTGCGCTCGGCCCTATCACCTCGGTCTACGTCCGCGACCCCGACGGCAACCTGATCGAGATTGCGAGCTACGCTTGAGGTCTGGGAACTCGACGCCGGCCATTCTCCTGCCGGCCATAAGTGCTATCGAGAAGTTCAATCCATAGACTTCAATAGCTTGCTTTGTCACCGGCACATGGTTTGGCCGAGAATTGAGGCAGAACGCAAGCAACAGCAAGCACCCGATCCTTCCCGCTCTTTGTGGTCCGCGTGGACTAGCGGTAGGTTTGGATGACTGCATTCTCAAACGTGAAAAGATCCGCAGCCGGTCCGCAGTCTTTCCGTTTTGGTGCAACCCGCATTGGGACGAAGGTCACCGTCTCTAGAGCACCATCCTGTGCGATCGTTCTCTTAAGTTGTTCCGTTACTGTCATGATTTTGCGTTTGGGTGTGAGCGGGTGCGGTCGTGCTGTTGCAATACCTTTCGCGGTCACGTCGGTCGACGCGCTATTGATATCGCAGTGGGCGGCACCGCCGAAGCAGCCCCCGTGGCCAAAAACCGAGAAGCTGCCCGCGTAACCGGTCTCAAGCGTATGGGGGGTCTCAGCGTCAGCCGTTGGCAGATTGAAGAAAACATCCACGCGGTAGCTTGATTCGTCGTGTGGTATACCGTCCACAATCAAGTCAGCACGATCGAAGTCGGTGTCTTCATCGCCTCCGAAATGCGCGTTCAGTTTGAGTACAAGGACTCCGTTATCCCGCGCTTCGGTTCGTTCTACCTGTTTTGTTGCTGCCATCGGTCAGGCCTCTGTTAAACGCCAACCTGGACAGCGTATTCGTAACCCAGGTCAGCAATATCCAGCGTGTCTGCGACCGTCATGGGAAATGGTGCGAGCACCACATTAAGTAAAGGACTGGGTGGATCCACGCCAAGTGGGCTATTCTGCCAAAGATACCACAGCCGGTCGATCATCGCGTGGTGAGACCAGAAAATCGGGTCGTAGGCTGAAGTCGGCACTGTTGCCATTGCACCGCCGACCCATCCATGAACCGTGTCATGAACATCCTCGAGCTTGTTCCAAAACCCCTCGTAGGTGTTCTCTTGAAGGACGTCTTGGAACACCCGCGTGTGTGTGGGGAGTTGGTTCGGTGGATCAGGGTCGCGGAGAGTTCGGGGCGGGTCCGTAGCAGTTATGGTGCCCGAAAGTTGTGGGCTAGCTCGAACCATGTCGAGCAGCCATTGAGACCAGACTCCGGTCAGGGCCTGTGAAGGCGACACAGCAGTTTGGATTGTCACCCCGGCCAGCGGATTAGCAGGTGCAGGATCGGCGTAGCTATCGGGTAGGCCGTTGGCATGAGAGGCTGGTGACGTCCAATCCCACCAAGGCAGCCCAACGCCAGCAACCGCCGGGTCCCGAGGGGCGGTGACCGTGAAACGCGGACCGAGCCGGGTCTGAAGCGCCAACTCGAAGTAGTAGAGAAAGGCACGGTGCCAAGGCAGAAAGAGCGCCGTATTGTGCTCACACCAGAAAGGTGCGCTGAGCCCATGAAGCGCAGCGAAGAAGTCATATCCACGATCGTCGAACAGGCTCTGCGCTTGTTCATAGGCGCGTCGAATTGATGCAATCTGGCTGGGATTCTGCTCTGCGCCGCGAATGCTCAATCGAACGGCCATGACGCCCTCGACGTGCAATTTTAAGTAAGCAAAATTCTACAACATTGATTGGTTGATGCAAGTTCAAATACAGCGATAGGCAGCAGATGAGAGCTGGCAAGCCGTGCAATAGAAGCGGTGTTGGCTTTTGAGACGAACTATTCCGCGGCCAGTCGCTGCACGGATGTCAGTGCCTGATCCAGGTCAGCGATGATGTCGTCGGCGGTCTCCAGACCGACGGAGAGGCGAATGACGTCCGGTCCGGCCCCGGCCGCCTCGCGCTGCTCCTCGGTGAGCTGGCGATGGGTGGTGGAGGCGGGGTGGAGGATCAGCGTCCGGGTGTCGCCGATGTTGGCCAGGTGGCTGATGATCTCGCAGCGCTCGACCATCGCCCGGCCAGCCTCGTAGCCACCCTTGATCCCGAAGGTGAAGACGGAGCCGGCGCCCTTCGGCAGGTACTTCTCGGCGAGCTGATGATAGGGGCTGGAGGGCAGACCGGCATAGGAGACCCAGCTCACTGCCTCGTGGCCCTCGAGGAACTCGGCGACGCGCTGGGCATTGCTGCAGTGCCGCTCCATGCGCAGGGACAGGGTTTCGGTCCCCAGCAAGGTCAGCCAGGCGTTGAGCGGGGCCATGGTGGTGCCGAGATCGCGCAGGCTGACCGCATGGGCGTGCGTGGTGAAGCCGAGGTCGCCGAAGCTCTCGGCGAAGCTGAGGCCGTGATAGGCCGGCTCCGGCGCGGCCAGGCTGGGAAAGCGCTCGGCATCCATCCAGTCCATGTTGCCGCTGTCGATCAGCGCGCCGCCCATCGAGGTGCCATTGCCGGACAGGAACTTGGTGGTCGAGTGCGTCACCAGGTCGGCGCCCCAGTCCACCGGACGGCAGAGCACCGGCGTCGCCATGGTGTTGTCGACGATAAGCGGGATACGGGCCTGCCGTGCGATCTCCGCCAGCGGCTCCAGGTCGCTGATCACGCCGCCCGGATTGGCCAGGGACTCGCAGAACAGCGCACGGGTACGCTCGCCGATCGCCTCCCGGACGCTGCCCAGATCGTCGAAGTCGAGGAAACGGGAGGACCAGCCGAAGCGGCCGAAAGACTTGCTGAGCTGGGTGATGGAGCCGCCGTAGAGGCGGGTCGAGGCGATGACGTGGTCGCCGGGCTGCATGATGGCGAAAAGGGCCATAAGCTGCGCGGCGTGGCCGGACGAGCAGCAGGTGCTGCCGCGCGCGTTTTCGAGGCTCGCCAGACGCTCTTCCAGCGCCGCCACCGTCGGATTGCTCAGGCGCGTGTAGACGAAGCCGAAAGTCTGGAGATTGAAGAGGGAGGCCGCGTGGTCCGCATCCTCGAAGACGAAGGCGGTATTCTGATAGATCGGCGTCTGGCGGGCGCCGGTCACCGGGTCCGGCTGGGTGCCGGCATGAATCTGCCGGGTCTCGAAGCCATAAGGCGAGCCGAACTTCGGCGTGTTCGCGGTCATCGCAGGACTTGCTCCGATGCTTGTTCGTCAAGCGCGGCGGCGCTTGGCGGAAATGATCCCGGTGTTGAAACCGCCCCAGGCGAGTTCCGCGTGCAGACGGCCCCATTCGATCTTGGGACAGCGGTCCATCACCACCTGGAGGCCGGCGGCCTGCGCGCGCTCGGCTGCGTCGTCGTTGCGGACGCCGAGCTGCATCCAGATGGTGCGGATGCCCTTTTCCTCCTTCAAGGCGATCGCCTGGTCTGTGACCGCACCGGCCTCTTCGGACCGGCGAAAGATGTCGACCATCTCGAAGGGGCCCGGCACCTCGGCCAGGCTGGCGTAGGCGCGCTCGCCGAGCAGCTCCTGACCGGCCAGGCCCGGGTTGACGGGGATGACGCGGTAGCGCTTGCCGATCAGGTATTTCATGGCGAAGTAGCTCGGCCGGTTCCAGTTGGCCGAGGCGCCGACCATGACGATGGTGCGGGTTTCGTCCAGGATGCGGCGGATCTCGGACAGGCTTGGGTCGCTGTAGGTCATCGCGGGGCAGATGCTCAGGGTTGCGGTTTCAGGCCATAGCTGGCCAGGCCGCGGTCCATGCAGAGGTGGTAGAGGCCGCTGTCTTCGTAGCGCCAGTCGACCACGTCTCGCAACCGCGGCGCCAGGCACTGCACATTGTCCGCCAGGAAGATAATCTGCCACTGCTCCCAGGACTCGTCGGGATAACTGGCGGCGAGCCATGCGCGGGTGCGGCCCAGGTCGCTCGCCGGGTCGCTGAAGCGGTTGTACCACCAGTCATCTGCCGCCCGCCGGGCGGCCTGAGTGGCATCTGGGCCGACCTCCGCCTCGAAGATGGCGATGGCCTCGGCGTTGCGGTCGCCGCCGTTCTTGTCGTTGTCGAGGTAGAGCCATTTCAGGCCTTCCGTCGGCGGGAAATCGCTGACCGGGCCCTGGCGAAACAGCCGAGCCAGGGTGGGCAGGGCGCCGATGTTGCCGAGTGCTGCGGCGCTGTCGAGAAAGCGCAGGGCCTCGCCGGGGTTCTGCGGCAGCAGCTCGCCGCGCAGGTAGTGGTTGCCGAGAAAGATCGCCGTGTCGCTGCGTCCGGCCGCCAGCGCCCGATTGAGATAGCCGAAGGCGCGGTCGACATCGCGGTGTTCCGGGCTGAACAGGCCGAGATAGTAAGCCCCGAGCCACTCCATGGCGCTGGTCTCGCCGCGCTCGGCGGCCACTTCGGCGAAGGCCTTCTTGCGCGGCAGGTCCCGTGCACTCTCGAACAGCCAGCCGAGCGCTCCGGCATGGTTGCGGTCCGCGGCTTCACGCATCCAGGTGCGGAACAGGGCATGCTCGCGCTCCACCTCGCCGATGCGCTGGCGCCAGATACGGTAGGGGCGGGTCTTGGCGAAGTTTCGGTTGTCCCAGACCAGAAGATAGCGGGCGTCGTCGACGCCGCGGCGTGCCAGCGGCATCAAGAATTCGGCCGCCCCCTCGTAGTCCCCGGCCAGATAGAGCTCGACCGCGAGGATCAGGTCGTCGGATGCCTCGTCGGTCACCGCCTTGGTGCTGGGTGCTGCCATCAATGCCGCGACCAGCAGCGGGACGACGACAAAGGCGGCACGAAGCCGCGCCGTGATCAGTCGCAGAAACGCCATTCGCCCATGTCCATATGAAAGTGCGCATGATGCGGCGGGCCGTCGTCGGGCCCGATGACACCGTTGAAGTAGCGACAGGCGCCACCGTGGACCTCTCTCAGAAAGCGCCCGGCCGGGGTCGGCTTGCCCCAGTCGCGCTCGACGCTCACCCGGCTGCCGTCGGCCAGCGCGAAGCCGCTGACGTCGATGGCATTGCCGCGCGCGTGCTCGCTGCGCGGCCCGGCGATGCGGTGGTTGCGGTTGCGGCAGGCATAGGTGCCCCAGTTGAGGACACTGTCGACCGGCTGGCCGAAGTGGCGCTCGGCGGCCTCTTGCACCACCTCGCGCTCCCACAGGGTCAGCGCCGCGAGAACGCCACAGGTCGCCGTAATCGGCGGCTGATAAGCGATGGTCAGTTGCTCGGTCATGCCGGTGCCGATCAGCCCGCAGCCGCCGTGGAGCGGCGTATCCTCGCGCCGTTCCAGCACCAGGCCTTCGGAGGAGAGGGCGAAGAAGCAGAGCTCGGGATTGTCGGCCAATTGGCCGAGGCTGGCGCCCGCGAGCTGTATCTCCGGGCGCGGGCCGACGGCGCTGCCCGGCGGCTCGGGTGGCTGACCGCACGCGGCCAACAGCAGAAGCCCCGCCGCCAAGATCGGCCAGAGCCGGGCGCTCAGCGGCCTCTCCAATGCGGCGGTCGCTTCTGAATGAAGGCGTCGATGCCTTCCCGCGCGTCCTCCGCCATCATGTTCTCGGCCATGACTTCGCCGGCGAAGTCGTAGGCGTCGGTCAGGCCCATCTCGAGCTGGCGATAGAACATCTGCTTGCCGGTCGTCACAGCCACGGGAGATTTCTCCAGGACGACGCCCGCCAGCTCGTTCACCACCTCGTCGAGGGACTCGACCGGTGCCACGCGGTTGATCAGGCCAAGACGCCTGGCTTCCTCGGCCGAGATGAACTCGCCGGTGAAGAGCATCTCGAAGGCGGCCTTGCGCGGCACGTTGCGGCTGAGCGCCACCGAGGGCGTCGAGCAGAACAGGCCGGCGTTGATGCCCGAGGTGGCAAGGCGCGCGTCCTCTGCTGCCACCGCGAGGTCGCAGGCGGCAACCAACTGGCAGCCGGCCGCCGTGGCCAGGCCGTGCACGCGGGCGATCACGACCTGTTGCATGGCGCTCAGGGTCAGCATGACCGCGCTGCAGGCCCTGAAGAGCTCGACGAAGTAGTCCTTGTTGCCCTGCGCGCGCATCTGCTTGAGATTGTGCCCGGCGCAGAAGGCGCGGCCGGCACCGCCCAGGACGACGACGCGAACTGTGCTGTCGGACTCGATACGCTTCAGCTCGTCCATCAGCGCCTCGAGCATCTCCTCGGAGAGCGCGTTCAGGCTGTCTGGATGGTTGAGAGTCAGGCGGACGAGGGCACCGTCCTGCTCCCGCAGGACAAGTGGCGCCTGCTGGGCCGTCTCCGGGCGCTGTGCGGAAGGCGAAAGGGCCATGGTTGCACTCCTGCCTAAGCGTTGAGTGATCGCTCTTGCCGATATATAGCCCGCCGAGCGCTTGCCAAAGCAACCCCCGTCGAGAGTCGCCCGCGCATGCCGAAAATCAGCTTTGCCGAGATGGACGAGATCGCCCACGACCTGCCCTGGGTCGACATGCTGGGTATGAAGATCGACGAGATCGGGGAAGGGCGGGCGCAAGTCCGGCTGCCATACAAGGCGGACTTCCTGCGGCCTGGCGGCACGATCAGCGGCCCAGCCATGATGGGCTTGGCGGACTACGGCATGTATGTCGCCGTGCTCTCGGTGATCGGGCGGGTCGAGCTGGCCGTCACCACCAATCTGACGATCAACTTCCTGCGCAAACCGGGACAGGCGGATATCATTGGTGACTGCCGCCTGATCAAGGTCGGCAAGCGCTTGGCCTATGGCGAGGTGCTGCTGCACTCGGAGATCGAGCATCTCGACGAACCGGTGGCGCACGTGACCGCGACCTACTCGATTCCGCCCGACCGGCCGGCCTGACGGCTGGGCAGCACTACGCGGCCGGTGGCGCAGGCGGAAGCTCGCTGAGATGGCCGCGCTTGACCAGCAGGGTCGCACCCTCGTCGCTTCGCATCTCCGGCGCCGGGCCGATGGGATTGCGCAGCCAGCCGCCCTTGCGATAGGCGCCCTTGTCGTCCGTCACGGAGCCGTTGAGCACGAAGACCTCTTCGCCGCCGGGAAGATCGCGGGCCGCCAGGACGCTGCCGGGCGCCATCCGAAGCAGGCTGGTCTCTTCGGCGCGGAAGCTGTGCAGCGGCATAGTCTCGATACCTGGCACATCGCTGGACTGCCAGAGGCTCTCATCCCGCGTGTCGAGGCGCACGAAGTCCTGGTCTTCCGGGTGCATCCACCAGAGCTTGACCCAGATGATCGCCCCGCTCTCCGAATGCGGCGTGTGGCGGGAGGACACGGGGTTGCGCACGTAAGTACCGGCCGGAAAGTCCCCGTAGTTGTCCGAGAAGGTGCCTTCCAGGACGAGATACTCTTCGCCGCCGCTGTGGCTGTGCTCCGAGAAGTAGCTCTTCGGCGCATAGCGCACGATGCTGGTGACCCGGGCGACCTCCTCGCCGTCGCGCTCCAGCATGCGGCGCTCGACGCCGGGCATGGGGGAGGGCACCCAGGCGAGCGCTTCGCTGTCGACGGCGGCGCGCTGGCTCAGGTCGGCATTGATCTTCATGGCTGTTCTCCTCTCCCTCACCTAGGCTTTGGAAAGGGGGCGGGCAAAGCTCAGCTCGTGCCCGTCCGGGTCGGTGATGTGGAAGTAGCGCTCACCCCATGGGGCGTCCGCGGGGTCAGCATCCGGCACAAGACCTTGCCGCAAAGCGTTGGCGTGGAAGGCATCCACGTCGCTGACATAGAAGATGCTGCGGCCCCACCAGGTCCATTGGGTTTCGGCCGGCATAGCGATGAGGTTGAGATAGCTGCCGCCGGCCCGATAGGACGTAAACTCGGCGGTGCCGCCGCCGTAGATCATCTCGAAGCCCAAGGCATCGTAGAAGACGACGGCTGCCGCCATATCGTGGGTCCCCAGCGTGACCGCGCTGAGCGCCTCCACGACTGCACCCTGCGTCTGCTCCGTCATTGCGCGCTGTAGCCTCCGTCGATCACCAGGTCGGCGCCGGTCACGTGGGCCGCCGCATCGCTGGCCAGGTAGACCACGGCGGCGGCAACCTCCTGCGGCGTCACGAAGCCGGGCAGGGGCTGGCGCCGGCCGAGCTTGTCCTTGACCCGGTCGGGCTCCCCCAAGGCAGCGGCGATGCCGTCGAGCATGGCCGTCTCGGCGAAGCCCGGCGAGATGCAGTTGACCCGAATGGGCGGGTCCAACTCCGCACAGGTGACGGCAACCGACTTGCTGAGTCCCCGCAGGGCGGCCTTGGCGGCGCCGTAGGCGGCCAGCGGCGGGGCCGCGACCAGGCCGGCAATGGAGCAGATGTTGACGATGGCGCCGCCTCTGCTGCGCATGAGGGGCAAGGCCGCCTGCATGCCGAGCAGAGCGCCACCGACGTGGACCGCCATCAGGCGCTCCAGGTCGTCGAGGTCCGTCTCGCGGAAATCCTTGGTGATGGCGAAGCCGGCATTGTTGATCAGGATATCGAGATGGCCGAACTGCTTGGTGAGCTGCTGCACCGCGCCGACCCAGTCGTCCGGCCGGGTCACGTCGAGTGAGAGGGTGATCTGGGCTTCCGGATTGAGCGGCGAGGCGAGATCGCTGGCAGCAACGCGCCCGCCGGCCTTAACCAAAGCGCTGACAATGGCCCGGCCAAAGCCGCCGTCGGCGCCGGTGACAAGGGCCGTCTTTTCCGCAAGCTGCAACATGATCGAGCCAAGCTAGTGCATTGCGGCGGCTTGCGAAATCCGCCCGTGAGCATGGCTGGGCTAAAAGATACGGTATTATTTTACCGCAATTCTAACCTACTGGCCAGCTGTGACTTTTCTTGACAGCTCCGCGCGAGAGCCTTATCTACCCGGCTCGATTTTCAGAGCGACATCCCGCTCACCCGCGCGTGGAACGAAGACATGAAGACCTATACCGCACGACCGGCGGACATCGAGAAGAAATGGATCGTGATCGACGCCGATGGCGTCGTCCTCGGCCGTCTCGCCAGCCGCATCGCCAACATTCTGCGTGGCAAGCACAAGCCGAGCTATACGCCCCACATGGACTGCGGTGACAACGTCATCGTCATCAATGCCGAGAAGGTGCGCCTGACCGGCCGCAAGCTGGCCGACAAGCAGTACTACTGGCACACGGGCTATCCCGGCGGCATCAAGAGCCGCACGGCGGGCCAGATCATCGGCGGCAGCCATCCTGAGCGCATCATCCTGAAGGCCGTGGAGCGCATGGTGCCGAGCGGTCCCTTGGGTCGGCAGCAGATGAGCAATCTCCGGGTCTATGCCGGCGGGGAGCATCCGCACGAGGCGCAGCAGCCCGAAGTTTACGATTTCGCCAGCGAAAACAGAAAGAACGTGAGAGCATAGCGCTATGGCCGAGGAGACAACCACCACCCTCAGCGACCTGCAGGATCTGGCTCAGGTCGCCGCCAGCGAGCCGGAAGCGGCCCCTGAGCCGAAGATCGACGAGCAGGGCCGCGCCTACGCAACGGGCAAGCGGAAGAACGCCATCGCGCGGGTCTGGATCAAGCCGGGCAGCGGGCAAGTGTCCGTCAACGGCAAGACGCTCGATGTCTACTTCGCGCGTCCGGCGCTGCAGATGATCATCAATCAGCCCTTCGCCGTCGCCGACCGCAGCGGACAGTTCGACGTGTTCTGCACCGTCACCGGCGGGGGCCTGTCCGGTCAGGCCGGCGCCGTGCGCCACGGTATCTCCAAGGCGCTGACCCTCTACGAGCCGGGCCTGCGTCCCGTGCTCAAGAGTGGCGGCTTCCTGACCCGCGACTCGCGTGTCGTCGAGCGCAAGAAGTACGGCAAGCCGAAGGCGCGCCGCAGCTTCCAGTTCTCCAAGCGTTAACGATACCGGCCAGCGATTCGCTGGGGTTCTGCCCGAGTCCCTAGGGCGAGTCTCAAGGGACTCGGCAGTCGTTTGCTTTCGAGAGTTGCTCCTCAAAGGTTGTAAGGGACAGCAAGTGGCGCCACTGAAGTGGCGCTTCTGCTTTTCCTTTTTCTTGAGGAAAATTATGGAATTGAACGAGAAATCTCTTGTGAGCTCTGAGGATAAGTCGCGCGGGTCACGCGATTGTCCCCAAGCAATTGTGTCGACTTAGTGAAAAATGCTTTGGCAGCGGCTTTGGCCGTCACTAGAGTCTAATGTGAGTAAAGAACGCGAGCCTGGGAAGGGCCGGAAGAGGAGGAATGCCATGTCCCCTTCATGTTCTTCCTGCACGACACTCGCCGCCACGCTGTGGCCGATCGAAAACGAGCGGGCGAGTCGGGTCGGGCGGTTTCTCATTCTGGCGATACTTGGAAGCGCAGCCTTAGGATTGTCCGCTAAGCTGCAGTTTTCCATGGAGCCTGTTCCCATCACGCTGCAGCCTCTGGTGCTGGCCTTGATGGCTGGCGCCTACGGTTGGCGCTTGGGCCTGGCGGCGCTTGGACTGCAGGTGTTGACCGGTCTGATGGGCTTGCCGACCCTGCCTGGAACCCTGGGCCCGGCATCGCTCTGGAGCGCGGAAAGCGGCTTCCTGGCGGGCGCGGCCTTGGCTGTCTTCGTCATCGGCTATCTGGCCGAGCGCGGTTGGGACCGGCGGGTCGTGCTGTCTTGGGCGGCAATGCTGCTCGGCTTCATCCTGCTCTACGGATGTGGCGCCCTCGGTGTCGCGAGCCTCTTGGGTTGGGCGGCCGTCAAGACGGAGTTGCTGGGCGCGCTGCATCTCTCGGCGCTGCTGGTGCAGCTCGGTGTCGCAGCCCTCATCCTACCGTGGATCTGGAAGAAGGTCAGTGCGCGCGAAAGCGTAACCCAATAGCGTTTGCGCCATTTTCCGCAGATTTGACGTGCTGAAAAAGCGGTGGAGCGGCTACTGCCGGCTCGCTAAGGTCTGCCCTCGTTTTGTACCGAGAAGAACGAGGGAGGGAGCGGATGCCGCTCGACAACGAAAAGCCGACCATCGACAAATCCCGTCTGCCGAGCCGCCATGTCTCGGTCGGTCCGGACAAGGCGCCGCATCGCTCCTACTACTACGCCATGGGCATGACGGAGGAGGATATCGCCAAGCCCTTCGTTGGCGTGGCGACCTGCTGGAACGAGGCCGCTCCCTGTAACATCTCGCTGTCCCGCCAGGCGCAGGCCGTAAAGCTCGGGGTCAAGGCGGAACAGGGAACCCCGCGCGAGTTCACCACGATCACGGTGACGGACGGCATCGCCATGGGCCATCAGGGCATGAAGTCGTCCTTGCCCAGCCGGGAGGTGATCGCCGATTCGGTCGAGCTGACCATGCGCGGACACTGCTATGACGCCCTGGTCGGCCTGGCCGGCTGCGACAAGTCCTTGCCGGGCATGATGATGGCCATCGTGCGCCTCAACGTACCGTCTGTCTTCATGTACGGCGGATCCATCCTGCCCGGGCAGTTCAAGGGTCGCGACGTCACGGTTCAGGACGTCTTCGAGGCGGTCGGCGCCCATCAGGCAGGCAAGATGGACGAGGACGAGCTGCGCGCGCTGGAATGCGTGGCGTGCCCTTCGGCCGGCTCCTGCGGCGGCCAGTTCACGGCCAACACCATGGCTTGCGTGTCGGAGGCCATGGGCCTCGCACTGCCCGGCTCGGCCGGTGCGCCGGCGCCCTACGAAACGCGCGATGAGTATGCCGTCGCCTCGGGCGCCGCGGTCATGGACCTGCTGGCCAACAACATCCGGCCGCGGGACATCGTCACCCGCCAGGCGCTGGAGAACGCGGCCACCGTGGTTGCCGCCTCCGGCGGCTCGACCAACGCTGCGCTTCACCTCCCGGCCATCGCCCACGAGGCCGGCATCGACTTCGACCTGCATGCGGTGGCGGAGATTTTCAAGCGCACGCCCTACATCGCCGATCTGAAGCCCGGCGGCCGCTTCGTGTCCAAGGATATGTACGAGATCGGCGGCGTACCGATCCTGATGCGGACGCTGCTGGACGGGGGCTATCTGCACGGCCATTGCCTGACCGTGACGGGCAAGACGATCGCCGAAAACCTGGCCGACGTGAAGTTCCCGAGCGATCAGGAGGTCGTGCGGCCGATCACAAACCCGCTGTCGCCGACCGGCGGCGTCGTCGGTCTTCGCGGCAACCTGGCGCCGGAAGGGGCCATCGTGAAGGTGGCCGGCATGAAGAACCTGAAGTTTCGCGGGCCGGCGCGCTGCTTCGACAGCGAAGAGGAGGCCTTCGCCGCCGTGCAGGCCAAGACCTACAAGGAAGGCGAGGTGCTGGTCATTCGCTACGAGGGCCCGAAGGGCGGCCCTGGCATGCGGGAGATGCTGGCCACCACCGCCGCACTTTACGGCCAGGGCATGGGCGACAAGGTGGCGCTGATCACTGACGGACGCTTCTCCGGCGCCACCCGCGGCTTCTGCATCGGTCACGTGGGGCCGGAGGCAGCGGTCGGCGGGCCGATCGGCCTGCTGCGCGATGGCGATATCATCGCGATCGATGCAGACCATGGCATGCTCAATGTAGACCTCAGCGACGAAGAGCTGGCCGAGCGCCGCAAGGCCTGGCATCCGCGCGACCTCGATCTCGGCTCCGGCACGCTCTGGAAGTACGCTCAGCTCGTCGGCCCGGCAGAGAAGGGGGCGGTGACCCATCCCGGCGGCGCCGCCGAGACGGAATGCTACGCGGATATCTGAGGTTGGCCGGCTGTACGAGCCGGCAGCCTGTGCCGGCCTAAACGTTCGGCACGGGGGTCAGCATAAAGGCCGGAACGTCATCGCCGAACGCCGTGACGGCTTGGCCCTCTTGCTCCCGTGCCGGCGCACGGCTCTTGCGCTCGCCGCTCTGCTGTTCCTTGCCGCGGGCCGGCTTGCTTTCGGTGTCCTCATCGCGTGACCTGGTGCCGCGGCGCTTGCTGCTGCGCGCCGGCCGCTCCCGCGCTTCCCGGGCCGGTGCCGGAGCCTCGTCCGAATCGCCGGGCAGTTCCTCGACGTCGCGCCCGATCAAGCGAACCACGGCCGGCCAGGTCTTGCGGTCGTCGCCGGTCACCAAGGTCACCGAGGTGCCGCTGCGCCCGGCGCGGCCGGTGCGGCCGATACGGTGCACGTAGTCCTCGGCGTTGTGCGGCACATCGTAGTTGAAGACGTGGCTGACCGCCGGAATGTCGAGGCCGCGCGCTGCGACGTCCGAGCAGACGAGGATGCGGACGTCGCCCTTCTTGAACTTGTCCAAGGT
>JANQIA010000076.1 GCA_028282405.1 Rhodovibrionaceae bacterium | reverse complement strand
ATAGCCGACGATGTTGTCGTGCTGCATGAAGACGGTGCGTTTGGCGCCGTTGGCGTCCTGGCCCCGGCCGAACCAGACCGGCTCACCCTCCAGGCCCAGCAGGACGCACTGATGCACATAGAACGACCAGCCGTCATAGCCGGTCAGCCAGGCCATGTTGGAGGGGTCGGAGACCACCAGCAGCTCCAGCCCCCGCGCCGCCATGGCCTTGCGGGTCTTTGCCAGACGGGCGTCGTATTCCGCCATGGTGAAATTGAGCGCCACGTCGCTCATGCCTTGCCCTTGCCTCCAAGCGAGTGTTGCTCATGCCGCTCGGCCAAGCATCGTTGCGGATAGGCGGCGGCGAAAAAGCCGACCGATCTGCAGGAGTAAGATCCTTCAAGATGCACGACACAGTCTCCTTTCAATCGTCGGGGCGGCCAGCCTTTGCCTCAGGTGCAGGGATGCGCCTCGCGCAGGCTTTCGACGATGAGGTCCAGCGCAGAGTTGCGGCGCAGCGCTTCGTTTTCGTCGAGGTAGGCTATCACGATCTCCCGCTCCTCCTCGTCGCTCAACCCCTCGGGTGGACAGTAGAGCGCCGCTCCCTCCACGCGCGCCAAGTGGTCCGACACGCCGGCGACGTAGCCGAGGCAGAGCATCCATAGCGGCGTCGCCTGTTCGCTGCGGCACCAATTGAGCAGGCGGTGGCCGGTGATGCTCGGGTCGGCTAGAGCCGGCAGGCCACCAAAGCACAGGAAGCAGGACAGGATGGCCGCCGGTCCCCGCATGACGGCTAGAAGGCGACGCGGTCGCCGCCCTTCAGGCGCAAGAGCGCGCGCGCTTCGTCCGGCGTCGCCACCGCCAGCGACAGACCCTCCAGCACTTGACGGATCTTCGTCACCTGCGCCGCGTTGCTCTCGGCGAGCTGCCCCGGCCCGATCCAGAGATTATCCTCCAGACCCACGCGCACATTGGCACCCATGGTCGCGCCCATGGTGGCCAGCGCGATCTGCTGCCGTCCCGCCCCCAGGATCGACCAGTGGTACTGGTCGCCGAACAAGCGGTCGGCGGTGCGCTTCATATGCATCAGGTCCTCGGGATGCCCGCCGATGCCGCCGAGGATGCCGAAGACGCTCTGCACGAAAAGCGGCGGCTCGATCACGCCGCGGTCGAGAAAGTGCGCCAGGGTGTAGAGGTGGCCGATGTCGTAGCACTCGCATTCGAAGCGGGTGCCGTTGTCGCGGCAGGCGCTCAGGATGCCCTCGATGTCGGCGAAGGTGTTCTTGAACACCATGTCCCGGCTGCCTTCCAGGTGCGCCCGCTCCCAGTCGTGCTTGAACTCCTTGAAGCGCCCCAGCATGGGATAGAGCCCGAAGTTCATTGAGCCCATGTTCAGCGAGGCGACCTCCGGCTGGAACTTGACCGCCGGCAGCATGCGCTCGGCCACCGGCATGGTCGGGCCACCGCCGGTGGTGATGTTCACCACCGCCTTTGTGCTCTGCTTGATGCGCGGCAGAAACTGCCCGTAGACGGCCGGATCCTGGCTCGGGCGCCCATCTTCCGGATTGCGCGCGTGGAGGTGCAGGATGCTGGCGCCGGCTTCGGCCGCGGCGATGGCAGCCGAGGCGATCTCGTCCGGCGTCACCGGCAAGTACGGCGACATCGAGGGCGTGTGGATGGAACCGGTGATCGCGCAGGTGATGACCACCTTGCGGGCTTCTGCCATTGCCTCCCCTTTCCCAGTGCTTGGTTGTTTTGCTGACCGAGGCGAGAGCTTATCGGCGCCTGCGCCCCGGGAAAAGCGGTGCCTGACTCATTGCGCCCCATCGCGGCACGCAGGGCTGCCCGGCAGTTGGTTCGCTTGACAAGCGGCGAGCGGCCCGCGCTAGGCTCGTGGCATTGCTTAGCGCTTCACCGACAACTCTCCAATGACATCCGGAGGCGGCGACGTGAACCCGGACCAGGCCGTACTGGCCAAGGATAATCGAGGCCACTTTCGGCGCTTCTTTCTCGGCCTCAACGGCCCGGACGCGCCGACCATCGAGCGCGCCGACGGAATCCACTTCTGGGACAGCCACGGACGGCAGTACATCGATGCGACCTCGGGGCCGGTGACCTGCAACCTCGGCCATGGCAATCCGGCTGTGCTCGAGGCCATGAACGCGCAAGCGAGCAAGGCCTGCTTCGCCTGGCCGGTGATGTTCAAGAGCGAGGCGAACCTGGCCCTGTCGGAAAGCCTCTCGCGCCTGGCCGGGCCCGGCTACGATTGCCCCTTCGTCGTCAGCGGCGGCTCGGAGGCGGTGGAAAGCGCGCTCAAGTTCGCCCGGCAGTACGCAATGGCCAAAGGGGAGCCGAGCCGCTGGAAGGTGATCAGCCGTCATCCGGCCTATCACGGCGGGACCTTGGGTGCGGCCGCCGTCTCGGGCGACGAGATCTCCCAGGAGATCTTCGGGCCCATGATGCAGGCCATGCCGAAGGTACCGGCCCCCTTCACCTATCGCCTCGAACCGGGCGAGACGCCCGAGGAGCGCGCGCGCAGCGCGGCGCAAGCTCTGGCCGAAGAGATCGAGCGCCAGGGACCGGAAACGGTATCCGCCTTCATCATGGAGCCGATCGGCGGTCTTGCCACCGGCGCCCTGATCCCGCCCGACCTTTACTACCGCCACGTCCGCGAGATCTGCGACCGCTACGGCATCCTGCTGATCTACGACGAGGTGATGAGCGGTGCGGGCCGCAGCGGCCGATTTCTAGCGGCCCATTACTGGCCCGACGCCCGCCCCGATCTCGTGGTGCTGGCCAAGGGTGTCGGCGCCGGCTTCACCCCCTTGGGTCTGATGCTGGCCTCTTCGGACATGGTCGATGCCGTCGCCGCCGAGGGCGGCTTCCTCCACGGCCACACCTACAACGCCAATCCTCTGACCTGCGCCATCGGCGAGGCCGTGCTGCAGGAAACCGAGCGCCTCGATCTGATTACCAACGCGGACCGCATGGGTGCGCTGCTGATGAGCGAGCTGCAGGTCATCATGGCGAACTCCCCCATCGTCGGCGACGTGCGCGGGCGGGGCCTGCTCCAGGCCATCGAGCTGGTCGCGGACAAGGAGAGCAAGGCCCCTATCCCCATGGAGCACAACGTGGTCGGGCAGATCTGCGCGCTCGGCATGGAAGAGGGCTTGGCTATCTATTCCCGCGTGCCCAACGCCGGCAAGTTCGGTCAGTGGCTGATGATGACACCACCCTTGATCGTCAATGAAGAGCAGGTCCGCGACATCGCCAGCCGTCTCTCCAAGGTGCTGGCGCGCTGCAGTGATGGTCTTGCCCGCGACGGCCTTATCTGACCGGCCCTTTTGCTAGGAGTTCCCAGGTGCACGAGCTGAAACGTCCCTATTTGCTCTTTCTCGGCGACAACGAGGATCCCCTGGCCGCCAAGACGGCAACCGGCATCGCCCACTGGCGCCGCGAGTGGTGCATCGGCCAACGGCGGCTGCCGGGCTGCGGCGCCGACACCGGCCTTTCCGATATGGACTATGCGGCGGCAGCGGCCCAAGGCGCCGGCACCCTGATCATCGGCGTGGCGCCGGCCGGCGGCCGCCTGCCCGAGCGCTGGATGGCCGAGATGACGGCGGCGCTCGACGCCGGCCTGGATCTCGCCGCCGGCCTGCACAGCCGCCTCGCCGACAACGCCGCGCTCGCCCAAGCGGCGGCGGAACGCGGCCGGCGCCTGATCGATGTGCGCCACCCAGACGGACCCATCCCAGTCGGACAGGGCGACAAGCGTCTGGGCCGCCGCCTTTTGACCGTCGGCACCGACACCTGCGTCGGCAAGATGTTCACCGCCCTCGCCCTCGAGGCCGAGATGCGGCAGCGGGGCCACAAGGCGGACTTCCGCGCGACGGGGCAAACCGGCATCTTCATTGCCGGGAGCGGCATCTGCGTCGACGCGGTGGTGTCTGATTTCGTCTCAGGCTCCGCCGAGTTGCTGTCGCCGGATGCCGCGCCCGACCACTGGGACATCATCGAAGGCCAGGGCTCGCTCTTCCACCCCTCCTACGCCGGGGTCAGCCTGGGCCTCCTGCACGGCTCTCAACCGGATGCCCTGGTGCTCTGCCATGAGGCCAAGCGCCCGCACATCGACGGAATGGAGAAGTGGCACCTGCCGAGCCTGGAGGAGTGCATCGCGCTCAACCTCACGACCGGCCGCCTGACGAACCCCGACGTCCGCTTCATCGGAGCCAGCATCAACACCAGCAAGCTGGCAGCGGACGAAGCGGGGCGCTTCCTGGCCGAGACCGCCGAGGCCCTCGCCCTGCCCGCCGTCGACCCGGTGCGAACCGGGATCGCGCCGATCGTCGATGCGCTGGAAAGCCACTATGCGTGAGGTCAGCGTCCGCGCCGAGCAATGGCCGCTCAAGCAGCCCTTCGTCATCTCGCGGCTGACGCAGGAAACCGGCGACGTCGTCGTGGTGGAGATCACCGAGAACGGCGCGGTCGGACGCGGCGAAGGCGAGCGTGGCGAAGCCTTCAATCCGGCTGCGCCCGACACGGTCGCGCAAGCCCTATCGGTCAAGGCGGCGCTGGAAGCCGGCATGGGCCGCGAGGCCTTGCTGGAGGCTTTGCCTGCCGGGCCGGCGCGCGCGGCGATCGACTGCGCGCTTTGGGACCTGGAAGCCAAGCTCTCCGGCAAAAGCGCCTGGAAGCTGGCCGGCCTGGAGCCGCCCGAGCGGCTGCCGACCGTGTTCACCATCGGCTTGGATACGCCGGAAGCCATGGCCACAGCCGCCCGCGATGCCCACTGGCCGCTGCTCAAGCTCAAGCTCGGCGGACCGGGCAACCTCACGCGGGTGGCCGCGGTGCGGGAGGCCGTGCCGGAGGCGCGTCTCATCGTCGATGCCAACGAAGGCTGGCCGCCCGACGAGCTGGCTGCCAGTGTCAAGCCGCTGGTCGAATTGGGAGTGGAGCTGCTGGAACAGCCGCTCAAGCACGGCGAAGACGCGCTGCTCGCGACCTTCGCCCATCCCCTGCCCATCGCCGCCGATGAGGGCTTCAGGGACCGCAGCTCCCTCCCCGCCGTCGAGGGCCGCTACGACTACGTCAACATCAAGCTCGACAAGGCCGGCGGCCTCACCGAAGCCTTGGCGACCGCCCGTGAAGCGAAGGCCAAGGGGCTCGGCATCATGGTCGGCTGCAACGTCGGCACCTCGCTCGCCATGGCGCCGGCCATGCTGGTCGGCAGCCTCGCCGCCTTCGTCGACCTGGATGGCCCCTGGCTCCTGGCGGAGGATCGGGAGCCCGGCCTGACCTACGAGCCCACTGGTATTCTCCCCGCGCCACAAGCGCTGTGGGGATGAGCAAATTGCACAGCTCAAGACTGGACGACGATCGATTAGTGACGTTAGCATAATCGGCGTGGGCTGAGGTCTGGCCTGCGCAACGAGCAAAGAACAACAACGTAGTCCGACAGCGGGAGCGATGCGCTTCCGGTCAAAGGAGCGGACGGAGCGACAGGGGCAGCATGGCCGAAGCGACGGCCCAGCCGATATCTCTCGGCGGCAAGACGAGCGTGCCAAGCAAGGCTTGGCAACTTCTCGCGCCAGCGCTCATCACGCTGTTCTTCCTGCTCATCATCCCCATGCTGATCATTTTCGTTTATTCGTTTTATCTCTTCGTCGACGTGGGCGTGGACAAGCCGGCCTTTCAGTTCGGCAACTGGATCGAGTTCTTCACCGATGGCTATTACCACGGCGCCATCTGGACGACCTTCCGCATCGCCATCACCGCGACCGTGGTTTGCGCGGTGGTCGGCTACATCCCGGCCTACTACATCGCCACCACCACCTTCCGCCATAAGTGGCTGCTGATGCTGCTGCTGATCCTGCCCTTCTGGGTCAGCTTCATCATCCGCACCTTTTCTTGGATCCACGTTCTGGGGAACCAGGGCTTCATCAATGCCGCGCTGATGTGGTTCGGCATCATCGATGAGCCGATCAAGATGCTCTACACCGAGGGCGCGGTGATCATGGGCATGATCCACTTCCTGCTGCCCTACATGGTGCTCAACATCTACGTCAGTCTGGAGGGCATCGACCGCAATCTGGTCTCGGCCGCCCGCACGCTCGGCGCCACCTCCTGGCAGGCCTTCCGCGAAGTGACGCTTCCGCTGTCCCTGCCCGGCCTCGCCGCCGGATCGCTGCTCTGCTTCGTGCTCTCGGCCGGCACCTTCGTGACACCGCAGATCTTGGGCGGGCCGCGCGACTTCATGTTCGGCAACCTGATCTTCGATTCGCTGATGGACGAGCTCAACTGGCCGATGGGCGCGACGCTGTCCTGCGTCATGCTGATCATGCTCGGCTCGATCGTGCTGATCTACAACCGCATCATGGGCCTCTCGCAGGTCTACAAGTCCTTCAACTGAGGCCGCCATGGGTCGAATTGGCATCTCCGCCTTCACCATTCTGGTTTATTTCTTCATGTTCGCCCCCATTGCCGTGGTGGTGCTGCTGTCCTTCAATTCGGCCCAGTTCGGCAGCTTCCCCATCGAAGGCTTCTCGTTGGACTGGTTCAAGGCGCTGTTCAACAACGCCGCCATCGTGCGCGCCTTCCAAACCTCCCTCTGGCTCGCCATCGTCACGGCCATCGTCTCCACCACCTTCGGCATCCTCGCCTCCATCGCGCTGGTGCGCTACGACTTCCCGGGCAAGAGCTGGATCAACACCCTGCTGGTCGCCCCCGTCTTGATTCCCGAGACCGTGCTCGGCGTCGGCCTCCTGCTCTTCATGCTGTGGCTCAGCCAGCCGCGCAGCCTGCCGGTCTTGATGCTGGGTCATATCCTGATCTCGCTGCCCTACGTGGTGCTGGTGGTGCAGGCGCGCCTGCTGGGCATCAAGCGGGTCTACGAGGAAGCGGCGCTGAGCCTCGGTGCCAACCGCATCCAAACCTTCTTCGCCATCACCTTCCCGCTGCTCATGCCGGCCATCTTCGCCGGCCTGCTCTTCGCCTTCACCATCTCCTTCGACAACATCACGGCCACCATCTTCTGGCGCCCTCCGGGCACCGAGACGGTGCCGACGCAGATCTACGGCATGCTGCGCAACTCGATCAGCCCGGAGATCAACGCGCTGGGGACCGTGATGATCGTCATCACCGTGGGCATACCGCTCCTTGCCGGGGGTCTTGCCCGCTATTTCGCGCGAGCCAAGCCATGATCACGGCCCGCGCTTTCTGCACCCAGGACACCGGGTGCCAATCAAACCGCCACAACAGCAGAAAGTGAGGCACAGCATGGCAAAGATGTCAGA
This sequence comes from Rhodovibrionaceae bacterium, assembly GCA_028282405.1. Lineage (GTDB taxonomy): Bacteria > Pseudomonadota > Alphaproteobacteria > Kiloniellales > DSM-21159 > JANQMX01. The sequence continues at coordinate 42 of JANQIA010000076.1, read as the reverse complement.
GACCAGACGCTACGAACGTCTGCTGGAACGCTTCGGCAACGG
>JANQIA010000069.1 GCA_028282405.1 Rhodovibrionaceae bacterium | reverse complement strand
TGCAGAAGCTGCCGCAGCATCCAGGCCAGCAGCAGAATGCCGCCGGTGATGACGATCTGCCGGGCGATGAAGCGCGCCAGCGGGACGTAGCCGAGGGCGCCGGCGATGGGGATGGCCACAGCAAGCGCGGCGATGGCCAGGGGAAACCAGCCATAGCCAGTGCTCTTTCGCTCCTCGTCCGATTCAACGCCCTGACCGCTACCGGCAAGCTGCGGTTCCTCGCCATCGTCGCGGGCCCAGAGCTTGGCCGACGCCAGACGGAACAGAAGGACTGAGTAGAGAATGGCGACGATGAAGCCGTAGAGCGAGAACAGCTCGATCGAGGCGTCCATCGTGAAGAGCAGTGTCTGGAAAACGTGATCGAGCGCGAGAATGATGGCGATGGCGTTGAACAGCCGACGCAGGCGGCCGGCCTGCTGGTCGTTGACCGGCAGCAGCCGCCAGTTGCGGAATCGCGGCGAGAGCACGGTGCGGGACAGGGCCGTGACCAGGACGACGATCACCCCGCCCCACAGGGCCGCCAGCCCCAAGCGGCCGAAGTCGCCTTCCAGGAGCTGCAGGCGGTCCAACACCCCATAGACGACGAGCAGGGCGAGGATGGGCAGCAGCGCGCGCACGCTGCCGACCCAGGCGGCGCGGGCTATTCTGTTGATGTAGCTTGGGTTCTCCAGCGCCGTCGAGGCGATGGGCTGGCGCAGGAGCCAGCGCCTGAGCGGCCAGCCGAGGACGAAGGCCAGGCCAAGTCCGGCAAGGATGAACCAGACCGCCCGGCTGCGGCCGGTCTCGACGAACTTACCGAGCCAATCGACGAAGCCGTCCGCGGCCGTCAGCACGATTCGCTTGGCTTCCGGAAGCGCCGCTTGCCAGATGTCGGGCGTCAGCGGCGAGCTTTCCCGCTTGAAGACCTCGTCCAGGAAGCGGTCGCGGCGGCGGTCGCTAATAAAGTCCAAAAGACGCGAGGTCTCCGCAACCACCAGCTCCAGGCGCCGCAGCGTAGCCACGGCCTCCGCCGTCTCGGCGTTTCTTAGCTCTCGCTCTTGGGCAAGTACCTCGGCTTCGGGCTCTGCGCCTTCTTCCGGTGGCGGCCCGAGGTCTCGAAGCCGTTCCCTGGCTATGCTGACCTCGTCGGTCTGCGCCGGCACCTCCGCACGGGCCGCGGCGCGCAGCTCTTCGATCCGGATGCGGATTTCCTCCATCCGGACCTCTTCGACCGGTCCCTCCAGCTCGTCCTCGTAGATGTCGATCAGCGGGTCCCAAGCGTCGAGCAGGACATCGAGCGGCTGAGCCGGCCGCTGGGCGGCGGCCAGGTTCAGCAGGAAAACCAGCGGCAACAGGACGCAGAGGAAATAGAGAAGCGGTCGCACCGTCTGTAGGCCTATTGGCAGGGGACGCTCAGCAAAGGACGCCCGAGAGACGCTCGGGGGTCAAGCGTCGGCACGCACGGCCGATTGGGCGTCGCGCAGAGATTTCTTGAGCTTCTCGCTCGCCGACTTCAACTGGCCGCAGGCCGCCATGATGTCGCGCCCGCGCGGCCGGCGCACCGGGGCTGACAGGCCGGCGGCGAAGAGGCTGTCGGAAAAGCGCTCGATGGCGTCCCAGTCGCTGCACTCGTACTCGCTGCCCGGCCAGGGGTTGAAGGGGATGAGATTGATCTTCGCCGGAATGCCCTTGAGCAGCCGTGCCAGCTCCCGCGCCTCGGCCAGGGAGTCGTTGACGTCTTTCAGCATGACATACTCGAAGGTGATGCGCCGGGCGTTGTGGGCACCCGGGTAGCTGCGGCAGGCGGCAAGCAGCTCGGCCAGGGGGTACTTCTTGTTGAGCGGCACGATGCGGTCGCGCAGCTCGTCGGTCACGGCGTGCAGCGAAACCGCCAGGTTGACGCCGAGCTCTTCGCCGCAGCGCGCCATCATCGGCACCACGCCGGCGGTGGACAGCGTGATCTTGCGGCGGCCGAGGGTGATGCCGGCCGAGTCCATGACGATGGTGAGGGCCTGCGCCACGCTGTCGAAGTTATAGAGCGGTTCGCCCATGCCCATCATGACGATGTTGGTCAGGCGCCGGCCGTCCTTCGGCGAGGGCCACTCGTCCAGCGCATCGCGGGCAATCATGAGCTGCCCGAGAATCTCCCCGGGTGTCAGGTTGCGCACCAGCCGCTGGGTGCCGGTATGGCAGAAGCGGCAGGTCAGGGTGCAGCCGACCTGGCTGGAAACGCAGAGCGTGCCGCGGTCCTCTTCGGGGATGAAGACCGTCTCAACCTCGTTGCCGTCGGGCAGACGCAACAGCCATTTGTGCGTCCCGTCGCTGGAGAGCTGATGGGTAGCGATCTCCGGCCGGGCGACGTGATAGCGCTCGGCCAGCTTGGCGCGAAAGGCCTTGGACAGGCTGGTCATCTCCGCGAAGTCGCAGGCTCCGCGATGATAAATCCAATGCCAAAGCTGCTCGGCGCGGAAGCCCGGCTCGCCAAGCGCCGCGATCTCGGCCTTGAGGGCTTCGCGCGACAATCCGACCAGGTCGCGGGGGGCGGCTTCGTCAGGGCTGCGCTGCGGATCGATGGCCGGGAGGGCCCCGGCGGCGCTGTCCATGATTGCGGCTCCCCTGGTCTCCGCAGGCCTCAATAGCCGCAGGCGCTGTTGATGGCGCGGTAGGCGGCGGTGAAGCCCGAGAGGGAATAGGTGTCGGTCGTCTGGGTGCCGCGCGAGGATACGCCGCGCACCACCATGCGACCGCCCTTGATCATCTCATCGATCAGCTTCTCGTCGGTTTCACTGTCTTGCGCCCAGGCCCCGTCGTCCTTGGTGTAGAGCGTGAAGGCCGAAGCGCCGTCGATCGAGACCTCGACCACGCTGTCCTGCTTGAAGGTATAGCCGGCCACGAAAGAGACCTCGCCCCGCCGATTTTCGGCAGGCCGGTGGGAGATCAACGCGAAGATCTCGCCGCGCCGCGTGTAGTTGCCTTCGTCCTTGGTCGGCTCGGCAGACATGAAGCAAACGGGCTCATTGCCTTCCTTGGCGGTAAAGGCGCTCCAGTCTCGAAAATCGCCGATCCGCTCGATCACCTGCGCCAGGGGCTCGCGCCCGAACAGGGTTAACGCCAAGCTCAGAGCAAAGAGCGCAAAAAGGACACGCATCGCTTCACCATGCAGAGGAAAGTTGGAGAATTGCAAAGGGACTTATGGCGCGAAACGCCAGTGCGACGCAACAAAGCTTAAGCGGAAATTTGCCGCGACCGTGGCAAGCCAAGGGCTTGTTTTAGGGGCGCGTGCAACAGCCCGCCATTTGTCAGCCGGCAGTGATCCAGCTCGCGCAAGCCTGCGTAAAGGCTTGTATGATTGGACAAGCGACCGCTGCGGTGCAGATTGGCGCCGAGTTGGCGCGACAGGGGAATGCCTTGCCGGGGCAAGCTTCGGGTCGTACTGGAAGCCGGGTGTCGACAAGCGATGACAAGAGCGACATCCGACAGCGGCTCGAACGGGCCATGGCGGCGGTCGCAGATCAAAGAGATACGGCGGCCTTCGCCGAGCTGTTCGATTTTTTCGCGCCGCGGTTGAAAGCCTATTTCCTGCGGCAGGGTGAAGATCACGGACAGGCTGAAGAGCTGTCGCAGGAGGCGATGCTGACCGTTTGGCGGCGGGCAGAGACCTTCGATGCGTCGCAGGCCAGCGTGAGCACCTGGGTGTTCACGGTCGCGCGCAACAAGCGCATCGATGCGCTGAGGAAGTCGTCGCGCCCGCAGCCGGACATGGACGACCCGGCCTTCGCGCCGGAGGGTCCGGAATCGGCGGAGGCCATTCTGGCCCGAGCCGAAGAGGAAGATATGGTGCAGGCGGCCATCAAGAAACTGCCGCCGGAACAGTTGGATGTAGTGAGAAAGGCGTACTTCGAATTCAAAGCGCACAGCGCGATCGCGGAAGAGACGACGCTCCCGCTCGGGACCATCAAGTCTCGGTTGAGGCTGGCGCTGGTACGTCTGCGCAAAGAGCTAGATGAGGAGTTGATTTAGGTATGTTGTCGACACAACGAGGGGGCAAACCTGCCGCACCCGAGGGCTACGTTGGGTCGGAAGAGTTGCTGTTCGGGCGGGCCATCGGCGCGCTGCCCGAGTCGGCAAGCTTGGCCGTCGCCGCGCACGCAGAACTCTGCCCCGAAGCCAGTAGCATCGTGCACCGCCACAAGGCCGTGGCGGGTGCGCTCATCGAAACGCTAGAGCCGGCGACCTTGAACGAAGGGGCGCTCGACCGGGCGCTGAAAGCGATCGCCGGAGAGGAGCAGGCGTCTGTCGCTCCGCTGGCGGCCGAGGCGGCGCGGGACGGCCTGGACCTTCCCGCGGTTCTGCGGCGCTATGTCGGCCCCGATGTCGATGCGCTGCGTTGGAAGCGGGTGATGAAGGGCGTTCGCGAAGCCGAGCTGCCGGTCAGCGACGGGGCGGTCTGCCGCACCCGGCTGATGCACATCGACTCGGGCCGGCCGGTGCTGCAGCACGGCCACAACGGCTTGGAGCTGACGCTGTTGCTCCAGGGCGCCTACGGCGACTGCACCGGCGAGTACCGGCGTGGCGACCTTCAGGTCGCCGACGAGGAGATCGACCACAAGCCGGTCGCCTTCGGCGGCGAAGACTGCCTCTGCCTGGTGGTGACCGACGCGCCGATCCGCTTCACCGGTCCTTTCGGTGGGCTGCTTAACCTTTTCGTCCGCTACAAGTAAGCGCTGCGCCCGCTAGCCGCCTGACGCTATTCTCCCGGCGACCGTCGAGGAGGATAGCGCGGTGGCGAACGCGTTCTGGCTTGATCACCTGATCTATGGGTTGGCGTGGGCGTCCTTCGGGTTGGCCCATAGCATCCTGGCGCGCGGCAGCGGTGCCGCCCTGCTTCGTCGGGTTTTCGGCGCCGTGGAACGGCTGGCTTACAACGGCATCGCCGCCATCCATCTGCTCGCCATTCTCTTGGTCGGCCAGTGGGTGCTGGGCGCTCAGCCCGGCTTTACCCGTCCGGAGTGGCTGGCCTGGCTCCAGTGGTGCGTCCTGGCGTTCGGTTTGCTGGTCGGTCTCCGGGCATTGAGCAGCTACGACCTCGGGCTCTTTGCCGGCACCAAGCAGCTACGCGGAGAGGCGGCCGACGGCGACGAGCCTCTGGCCTCCCGAGGGCTGCACCGCTACGTCCGGCATCCGCTCTATTCCGCGCTGTTCCTCTGCCTTTGGGGCTTGGTCAATGATCCGCTCAGCTTGGCCACGGCCGTGTGGGGCTCGCTCTACACCCTGATCGGGACCTACTTCGAGGAGCGCAAGCTGATCTCTCAGTACGGCGAGGCCTACGAAACCTATAGGCGCCGGGTACCGGCCTTCCTGCCCTGGAAAGGGAAAGCGCTCTAGCCGGCCGCGCCGATCTGCTCCTGCGCCCAGGTCAGGGCCAGGGCGACGGTGACCACCGCGACGATGGTCGAGACCAGGATGGCCGCCGAGGTGCGGCGGGGTGCGACGCCGTACTGCTGGGCGATGACGAAAACGTTGCCGGCCACCGGCATGGCGGCGACCACCGTGCCCAACGCCACCGTGACCGGCGGCAGGCCGAAGGCGGTGAGGGCGAGCCAGGCCGCCAGCGGATGCAGAAAGAGTTTCACCAGGGTCATGGCGGCGATGCCGCCCAAGGCGCCTTCGACCCTGCGCCCGGCCAAGCTCAGCCCGAGGGAGAAGAGCGCCGCCGGTCCGGCCGCCCCGCCGAGAAAGGTGGCGAAGGTGCCAAGCGGGCCGGGCAGGCCGATCTCCGTCGCCGAAAGCAGCAGGCCGACGGCGATGGAAATCAGAAAGGGATTGGCGACCGCCCCGACGAAGGCTTGCCGCATCACGGAGAAGAAGCGGCCGGAACCCCGCGCGGCTTCAAGCAGCGCGACCGAGAGCGGCAGCAGGACGACGAGATCGACGACCATGGCCGCGGCCACAGGTCCGGCCGCCGTTTCACCGAAGGCCGCCAGCATCAGGGGCAGGGCGAGAAAGCCCAGGTTCCCGACCGAGCAGGCTTGGCCGAAGATGGCCATGTCGCCTAGCCGTCCGGCGAACAGGATGCGGGCGAGCAGCGCGCCCACCAGGAAGATGGCGAGCCCGGCGACCAGCCAGGCGATCAGGAAGTCGCTATCGAGCAGGACCGCGAGCGGTTGCCGCGCCAGCGCGCCGATCACCAAGGCCGGCATGGCGAAATAGAAGACGAAGACGTTGAGGTGCCCGACGCCCGTCTCGGGGATGAGCTTGCGCCGGCCGGCCAGATAGCCGAGCCCGACCACGGCAAAGAAGGGCAGCGTCAGCGTGACGATCAGCTCCAAGGCGAAAACGGACCTTTGCTTGGGAAAGG